>CAMIZH010000054.1 GCA_946403255.1 uncultured Peptoniphilaceae bacterium
GTAATGAGTATTAAATTAACACATACTGATAAAGCTCCAGCAGCAATTGGACCATATTCACAAGCTGCAATAGTAGGGAATATAATTTTTACATCAGGTCAAATTCCATTAGTTCCTGAAACTGGAGAACTAGTAACAGATGATATTAAAAAAGCAACAAGACAAAGTTTAGAAAATGTAAAGACTATATTAGAAACATCAGGTTCTTCTTTAAATAAAATTGCAAAAGTTAATATATTTATTTCTGATATGGAAAATTTTGCAGCAGTAAATGAAGTATATTCTGAATATTTTAATGAACATAAACCAGCTAGAAGTTGTGTAGAGGTTGCAAGATTACCAAAAGACAGTTTAGTTGAAATAGAAGCAATAGCAGAAATATAAAAATCCATCTATATAGATGGATTTTTTCTTTTATGTAATTATATACTAAAACTTCTTACGAACATAAAAACATTAAAAGAATAAAGAACAAACATTCTGAACTAAAGTTCGGTTATTCTTTTAAATCAAAATTATTATAATCATCACCAAATAAAAATTTTATTAAATCTTGAGATTGTTCTAATAAAAAATCTGGTACTAAAAAATTTATTCCTAAGAAATTGCCTGTTGTTACTATGGGATTTAAATAGGCATCTTTTTCATTTGATATTTCAAAAAAAGTAATATTATTATCTTCTAATATTCCACGAATAGCTGCAGCTTTAAACATATCAAATACAGTTACAAGTTTTACAAGTTCATATTCTATATTTTTATCTTTCATTAATTTCACCTCTTTTAAATTATACCCAAAAAAAGAAAAAACTGATGGGGTATAAACCTCATCAGTTTTTTTAGTTTGTTTAATTACATATTCTTTGAGTAGAACTCAACGATTAATTGGTCTTCAATTTCGATAGGTATATCTTCTCTATTTGGAAGAGTAACTAAAGTTGATTTGAAGTCCTTATCTTTTGAAATGTATGGGTAAGAAGTAACAAAGTTTGTTTCAAAGTTTTCTTTGAATAATTCGGCTTTTCTTCCTCTATTAGATAATGCGATTTCATCTCCGGCGTTACATCTATAAGAAGGAATATTTACTTTATTTCCATTTACTGTAACGTGACCATGAGTAACCATTTGTCTTGCTTGTCTAATTGAACTAGCAAAACCCATTCTATAAACAAGGTTATCAAGTCTTCTTTCTAAGAATTGTACTAGTGCTGGACCAGTTTGTTCTTTAGATTTTTTAGCTTCCTTGAATAAGTTTACGAATTGTTTTTCTAAAACTCCGTAGTAAGCTCTTAATCTTTGTTTTTCAAGTAATTGTTTACCGTATTCAGTTAACTTCTTGTCGCTTCTTGCAGTACCTTTAGTAGCTCTTTTCATAGCTTTTGGGTGACCACATACATTTAATCCTAATCTTCTAGATTGTTTAAATCTAGGATCCATCATTTTTGCCATATTAATTAATTCAACTCCTATAAATTTTCTCGCCGCGATAATTTAAGAGCCATATGTAGTATACTAAAAATAGCCATTTTTGTAAAGATTTTTATGAAAAAAATTAGGAGAAATTATTCAGAGTAATTTACTATGAATTTTCTATTGATTTATATGAAATCCTGTGCTAATATAAGTTTAATTTAAAAATCTAGTTGAATAAAAACTGTGATAAAGAAAAGTAATAATTATATTTTCGTTAAAGAGAAGGATGTTTGCTGAGAAATCCAAACGGATATATTTATGAAATGCGCTTTGGAGTTTCGTATTAAAATGATACGACGTAATTTCTACGTTATAAGAATAGGATATGCAAGTATCTGAATAAAGATTTACTTTTGTATTTTAAAGTAAATAAATAGGAGTGGAACCACGTAACTCGTCTCTATTATAGGGACGAGTTACGTGGTTTTTAAAAAAATCTTTAAGATTTTAATATAAGGAAGTGTTTAGTTGAGTAATAAAATATCTATATGGAAAGATTTAAAAGAAAATATAAATTCAGTAAAAGAAAAAGATCCAGCTTCGTCAAACAGCTTTGATATAATTTGTCACAATCCAGGAGTAAAAGCAATATTTAGACATAGAATAGCACATTATTTTTATAATAAAAAAATGTTTTTTATCGCAAATAGTATTTCATACCATACTAGAAAAAAAACAGGAATTGAAATTCATCCAGGCGCTAAAATTGGAAAAAGATTATGTATAGATCATGGTATGGGTGTTGTAATAGGAGAAACTGCAACAGTTGGAGATGATGTATTAATGTATCACAATGTTACACTTGGAGGAACTGGAAAAGATAAAGGTAAGAGACATCCAGATATAGGAAATAATGTTTTATTATCAAGTGGAGTTAAAGTTTTAGGACCAATTCAAATTGGAAATAATTCTAAAATTGGTTCAAATGCAGTAGTTTTAAAATCAATACCTGAAAATGTAACTGCCGTTGGACTTCCAGCGAAAATAGTAAGTAGATAAAGGAGAAATAAAAATGATATATAATAATATAACTGAAACAATTGGAAATACACCAATTTTAAAATTAAATAATATAAGTAAAGAATCAAAATCAGAAATTTTTGCAAAACTTGAATATTTTAATCCAGGTAGTTCTATTAAGGATAGACCTGCATATTCTATAATTAAAAATATGATAGATGATAATAAATTAAAAAAAGGAGATACAATTGTAGAAGCTACAAGTGGAAATATGGGAATAGGACTTGCTATGGTTGCATCTGCTCTAGGATACAATATAGTAATTGTAATGCCTGATAGTATGAGTATTGAAAGGCAAAAAATAATAGCATCCTATGGAGCAAAGTTAGAGCTAACACCAGGTAAAGATGGTATGAAAGGTGCAATAAAAAAAGCTGAAGAAATATCATCACAAGATGGCTATGTAATGGCATATCAATTTGAAAATAAAAATAATTCCTTGGCTCATGAAAAAACTACAGCTATTGAGATACTAAGAGATATTCCAGATTTAGATGCAGTTGTAGCAGGAGTAGGAACAGGTGGAACTATAAGTGGTATTGCAAAAATTCTAAAAGAAAATAATCCAAATATAAAAATTTATGCAGTAGAACCAGAAGATTCTCCAGTTATTTCAGGAGGAAAAGCTGGAGCGCATAAAATCCAAGGAATAGGAGCAGGGTTTATTCCTTCAATACTTGAAATGGATTTAATAGATGAAGTAATTAAAGTATCTTCAGAAGAATCTTATAATGCATCAAGAGATTTAGGAAAAAAAGAAGGTGTTTTAATGGGAGTATCTGGTGGTGCAGCATTAGCAGCATCAATAAAAGTTTCTAAAAAACTTGGAGAAAATAAAAAGATTTTATATATAGTTCCTGATAATGGAGAAAGATATTTAAGTACAGATTTATATAATCTTTAAATTATTGACAACTTAAAAGAGATATAATATATTAAAGAAAGATATAAAAGCAAAAGTTAAAATAGTAATATTTATTAATTTATATAGAGAGTTAATGTTTGGTGGAAATTAATAAAATTATAAATATGAATGGGTTTAACTGCTTCAAAATGAAAAAGTAATTTTGACGTTTCTCGCGTTACAGAGACTAGAGATATATTGTATTATCATTTACAGTATAAATAGGATGGCACCGCGAATTTAACCATTTGTTCCTAGTTGGAACAGGTGGTTTTTTTATTATAAAATTGGAGGAATTTATGAGTATATTAATAAAAAACATTTCATATTTAGATATAAAAAATGAAATTATAATTGAGAATAAAGATATTTTAATTGAAGAAAATAAAATAAAAAAAATTGGAGAAAATCTAGAAATTAATGCAGATACTGTTATTTATGGTAAAAATAAACTTGCAGTACCTTCATATGTAAATTCACATACTCATCTTGGAATGTCTATGATGCGTAACTATGCAGATGATCTTGATTTAAATACTTGGCTAAATGAAAAAATTTGGCCTTTTGAAGCTAAATTATCTGATGATGATATATATTGGTCAACAATGTTATCTCTTGTAGAAAATATAAAGTCAGGAACATCAGCTGTTTGTGATATGTATTATTCTATGGATAGAGTGGCAGAGGCTATTTCTCAATCAGGTATTAGAGGAGTTCTTACAAGAGGGCTAATGGATGTTGCTGGAAGTGGAGAAGAGAGATTAGAAGAAACAAGAACTCTTTACAAAAATTATCATAATGTTTCAAATGGGAGAGTAAAAATAGTTCCAGCTCCTCATGCAATATACACTTGCTCAACAGATTATTTAAAAGAAATAATTAAAATGTCAAAAGAGTTTGATTCTGTTATAAATATACATGTTTCTGAAACTATAAAAGAAGTGGAAGATGCTAAAAATAATTATAAAATGACTCCTGTTGAATATTTAGATAGTATAGGAATGTTAGATTTAAAAGTTATAGCAGCACATTGTACTCATATAACAGAGAGTGAAATAGAGCTTGTTAAGAATAAAGACTTTTATCCAGTTTATAATCCTAGTTCTAATTTAAAACTTGCAAGTGGATTTACTCCTATTGATGAGATGATAAAATCAGGAATTAAAGTTGCAATTGGTACTGATGGTTCTTCATCAAATAATAATCAAAATATGGTTGAAGAAATTCATATAGCATCTATTGTAAATAAGGCAGTAAAATTAGATGCAGAAGTTGTACCGGCTATAGAAGTATTGAAAATGGCTACAATAAATGGGTCTGAAGCAATGGGAATTGATGCAGGAATTATAGAAGAAGGAAAACTTGCAGATATACAAATATATGATTTAAATTCAGTGAATTTTACACCTAGAAATAATTTAATATCAGCTCTTTGTTATAGTGCTTCTTCAAATGATGTATTAGATTTAATAGTTGATGGAAAACTAGTTATGGAAAATAGAGAATTATTAACTTTAGATGAAGAATATATAAAATTTATGGTAAATAAAAAGACAAAAGAACTTTTAAACAGATAGGAGATAAAAATGGATAAAAAAACAATATTTAGTGGAATACAACCATCTGGATCATTAACACTTGGAAATTATATAGGTGCTCTTAGAAACTTTTCAGAGCTTCAAGATGAATACAATTGTCTATACTGTATAGTTGATTTACATGCTATTACAGTTGCACAAGAGCCAAAAGAACTTAGAAAAAATACACTTGATGTATTGGCATTATATTTAGCAGCAGGAATTGACCCTGAAAAATCAACTATATTTATTCAATCTCATGTTCCACAACATGCAGAACTTGGATGGTGTTTAAATACTATTACTCCTTTAGGACAACTTCAAAGAATGACACAGTTTAAAGATAAGTCACAAAGAACTAAAGAAGTAGATGCTGGACTTTTAAACTATCCAACACTAATGGCGGCAGATATTTTACTATATCAAGCAGATTCTGTTCCAGTTGGAGCTGATCAAAAACAACATTTAGAACTTACTCGTGATATTGCTCAAAGATTTAATTCTAGATATTCTGATACTTTTACAGTTCCAGAAATAATGACTCCAAAAGTTGGAGCAAAAATTATGTCTCTTCAAGAACCACAATATAAAATGTCAAAATCATCTAGTGACAAAGATTCCTATATTTTAATATTAGATTCAGAAGATGAAACTAGAAAGAAAATTAAAAAAGCTGTAACTGATTCTGTTGGAGTTGTAAATTTTACAGATGAACAACCAGGAATAAAAAACTTAATAACTATTTATTCATCATTAACAGGAAAAACTCCTGAAGATATAGTTAAAATGTATGAAGGTAAAGGATATGGAGAATTTAAATCAGATGTTGCAGAAGTTGTAGTAGAAGGTTTAAGACCAATAAGAACAAAATTTGAAGAAATTAGAAATGATAAAGAGTATTTAGAAAAAGTTTATAGAGAAGGTGCACAAAAAGCAAGTTTCTTAGGAACTAAAACACTTAGAAAAGTTCATAAGAAAATGGGCTTTATTCCTAGATAGTGAGGTAATTTATGGATAGATTGCAAAGTAGATCTGAAGTATCAGAAAATTTAAAATGGGATTTAACTAGGATTTTTAAGAATGAATCTGAGTATGAGAAAAAAATAAAAGAAATTGATTTATTATCTATAAAATTAGAAAAATATAAAAATAATATAAATAACTCTACAGATTTAAATGTAACTTTAGAAATATATGAAAAATTAATGGAAGATTTAAGTTTAACAGAAAATTATAGCTATTTAGATTATAGTGTTGATACAAACAATGAAGTTGCTAAAATTAGATATCAAAAATTTGATAATTTTATAAACAATATCTTTTTAAGAATAAGTTTTTTTGAAAATGAAATATTATCTCTAGATGAAGAAATTATAAAAGATGTAATACAATCATCTAATAGATATAAAGTTTATTTAGAGAGAATTATTAAAAAGAAAGAACATTTACTTTCTGAGAGAGAAGAAAATGTTATAGCAGCATTATCATCGTCTATAAAAGCGCCATATAGAACATACGAAGATTCTAAATTATCAGATATGAGTTTTGAGGATTTTTCAGTAGATGGGAAAAAATATGAAAACAGTTTTGTTTTATATGAAAATTTTCATTGTTATAGCACAAATACTGAGCGTAGAAGAAAATCTTATGATAGTTTTTCAAAGGGTTTAGAAAAATATAAAAATACTTTTGCATCATTATATATAACTCATGTAACAAATGAAAAACAAATAGCTACTCTAAGAGGATTTGATAGTGTAATAGACTATTTGTTATTTGAACAAGATGTAGATAGAAAACTATATGACAGACAAATTGATTTAATGACAAAAAACTTAGCTCCTCATATGCAAAAATATGCAAAATCTATTCAAAAATTTTATAAATTAGATAAATTAACATATGCTGATCTTAAACTTTCAATTGATTCTGAATATGTACCTAAGATAACAATAGAAGAAAGTAAGGATTATATTGTTGATGCATTATCTGTTATGGGAGATGAATATTTAGATATAGCAATGAATGCCTATAAGGATAGATGGGTTGATTTTGCAAATAATACTGGGAAATCAACAGGAGGATTTTGTTCATCACCATATAAAAAAGGGTCATATATACTTTTATCTTTTACTGAGCAACTAAATGAAGTTTATACCCTTGCTCATGAAATAGGACATGGTGTTCATTTTTATTTTGCACAAAAAAACAATTCAATATTAGTTGAGGAACCTTCTCTTTACTTTATAGAAGCACCATCAACAATAAACGAATTATTAATTTCCGATAATTTATTGTCAAAAGCAAATGATGATAGATTTAAAAGATTTGTTTATGCAGCACAAGTTGGAAACACTTATTATCATAATTGTGTAACACATCTTTTAGAAGCAGCTTATCAAAGAGAAGTATATCTTTTATTAGATAGAAATGAAGCTTTAACAGAAAAAGTATTAACAAATATTATGCAAAATGTTTTAGAAGAATTTTGGGGAGATGCTGTAGAAATTGATAAATATGCAGGTCTTACATGGATGAGACAACCACATTACTATCTGGGACTTTATTCTTATACTTATAGTGCGGGACTTAGCGTTGCAACAGAAGTTGCTAAGAGAATAAGAGAAGAAGGCATATTAGCATCTAAAGATTGGATAAAGGCATTATCTAGTGGTGGAACTTTAAATGTAGTAGAGCTTTGTAAAGTTGCAGGTGTAGATATTGAAAAAGATGACTTTATATTAAATACAATTGATTATATAGGAGATTTAATCAGTAAAATAGAAAATTTAATATAATTTCAAATTAAAATCATAAAAGTTTACAAATAGTATTTGCTTGATTTTTTATAAAATTATAGTTATAATCATAGCTATAATAATTTAAGATATAGCAATAGGGAAGAGGAGTAGTTTTTTAATAAGTGTAGAGAGATATTGTTTGGTGAAAAATATCCTTATTAACTAATGAAGGTAGCTTTCTTGCTTTGTAGGTGAAGATAGTAACTTACAACGTTTATTTACGTTATAAATATTAAGTGCCAATTATTATATTGATAATTGGAATTAAGGTGGTACCGCGTCCTTCGCCCTTATCTGGGTGAAGGACTTTTTTTATTGTAAAGGAGAAGGAAAAATGAAAGAATTATCAAAAACATATGCTCCTAAAGATTTTGAAGAAAGATTATATAAATTTTGGATGGATGGAAATTATTTCAGAGCTGAAATAGATGAAAATAAAAAACCATTTACTATAATGATGCCACCTCCAAATGTAACAGGAAATCTTCATATGGGACATGCTATGGGTAGTACAATACAAGATATACTTATAAGAGCAAAAAGAATGCAAGGTTATTCTGCTCTATGGCTACCAGGAACTGATCATGCTTCAATATCAACAGAAGCAAAAGTAGTTGAAAAAATTAAAAATGATGGAAATAGCAAAGAGTCACTTGGTAGAGATGGATTTTTAAAAGAGGCTTGGGATTGGACTGATAAATACGGCGGAAATATTAGAAAACAATTAAGAACTCTTGGAGTATCTTGTGATTGGTCAAGAGAAAGATTTACTTTAGATGATC
>CAMIZH010000055.1 GCA_946403255.1 uncultured Peptoniphilaceae bacterium
TATTATATGACCACTTTCATAATTAGAACCTAAGTCTTTTCCTTTAACTATATTTAAATCTATATTTTTAACCATTCTATTATCATTAATATTTTCAAAATATTTTTCTCTTATATTACTTGATATAGGTTCTATCTGTTCTATACCATATTCTTCTTTAATGTATGTAATGCCTTGATTTAAAGATAAATATACTTTTTTCATATCTTCAGAAAATAAAAATACAATATAAATACCCTCTTGAGCTGTTTTTCTTATATTCTCATTAAATATTCCTATCCAAGGAATATTTGCCCACTGACCCTGTCCAGCAGAACCTTTTACAAAAATATTTTCACTTTTGAATAAGTCTATTTCTGTAAACACATTTTTAGGCTCATTTCTAATAAATGCAGCTAGATCATTACCACCAAACAGTAATTCTTTTTCTTCTAAATATTCATCCATAATTCTATATAACATATAATTAATATTCATATTTCCTCCTTAAATTCAATTTATATATTATAAAAATATTTATATCGTTAAAAACTTATATTTCATTAATACAAATATCTTTATATTGTATATATTATAACATTAAAAAAGGACAAGTTATAAACTCATCCATAAATCCAACTTATATATTCCATATATTTGTACTGCTAAAAACAATGCTGGTAATATTTGAAATTTCAACTTTTTCGTTTTATGATGAAATACCTTCATTCCTGCAAGTCCGCCAATTGCTCCACCTAAAGCACAAACTAAAAGTAATGTATTTTCACTTATTCTATATTTATGCTTTATCGCTTTTTTCTTATCTATAAAAAATAATACAAAAGCTAATATATTTATTAATATAAAATAATATATTAAATATTTATCTAACTGATACATTTTTATTCCCCTCTATATAAAATCTAAGCAAGGCATCTTTCCATTCTTCTGCATAATCTATACCTACTCTTTTTGCACTAATAATGTTAAATCCATTAAAACCATCATCTTCAATATATAATTCTTCTGATGTAATTGTCTTTTTATCAAATTCTCTATCTATTTTCATTGCCATAGTTAATTTACCAGGTCCATTTGTAATATTAGTTTTTTTATAATTATTTAAGTTTTCAAAGTTTTCTTTATATCTATTTTTAGAAAATTCATTTTTTTCAGATAATATTTCTACACCACGAATTAATACTGCTCTAGGATTATTTTTTTCTTCTGTCACAATATTTAAAAGATTATACATTCCATAAGTAAAATATACATAACATATTCCACCTTCTAAAAAAAGTGTTTCTGTTCTCTTTGCCCTTCGTCCACCATAGCTATGCGCTGCTTTATCTTCTATTCCTAAATAACTTTCAGTTTCAACAATTCTAGCTTTTAATACTTTATCTCCTATTTTTCTAACTAATACTTTTCCAAGAAGTTCTTTTGCAACTATATTTGTATCTCTTAAGAAAAACTCTTTTTCTAGTTTCATTTTATCTCCTACTTAAAATTTATTTAATTATATTATAATCTTTATAAGTATTTTTTACTAATAAAAAAGAAGGCTTAAAGCCTCCTCTTATAAACTCATCCAAGATTCATCTTGTGGATTTTCTCTCCATTTAGATAATTTTTCTAATTGAGTTTCATTTATATAATTTATTTCCTTAGCATATTTAGTAAGTTCTTCATAATTTGTAAGTGAACTATGTTTTAAATTATATTTTCTAAAGTTTTCTTCTGCAACTGGTAAATTGTAGGTAAATATTGATACTATTCCAAGCACTTCAAATCCAGCTTCTTCCAAAGCTACTGCTGTATCTATTGATGACCCTCCAGTTGAAAATAAATCTTCAACAACTACTACTTTTGCACCTTTTATTATTTTTCCTTCAATTTGATTTTGTTTTCCATGATCTTTTTTTGAAGAACGAACAAATCCCATTGGTAAATTTAGTCTTTCGGCTACAAGTGCTCCATGAGGAATTCCTGCTGCTGCAGTTCCCATTATATATTCAACTTGGCTATATTCTTCTTTTATCATTTTATAAAGGCTGTCTTCAACTACATTTCTTTCTTTAGGAAATGAAAGAATTAATCTATTATCACAATATATTGGAGATTTTATTCCTGACGCCCAAGTAAATGGTTCATCTGGTGATAGTGCTACTGCTTTTATATCTAATAATATTTTTGCTATATTTTCCATCTTATTCTCCTAAAAACATTTTTTTAATTTCACAATAACTTTCAAATGGTGTTTCTGATTTTGTAATCGGACGACCTACAACTATGTAGTCACTTCCTAGTTTTCTTGCATCTATTGGTGTTACGACTCTTTTCTGATCATCATTGTTAAGTGATTGAAGTCTTATACCTGGTGTTACTGTAAGAAATTCTTCTCCTAGTTCTGACTTTATCTTTGGAACTTCTAATGCTGAACAAACTACTCCTGAAAGATTCGATTTTTTTCCCGTTTTTGCGTAACTTAAAACTGTATCTTCTATATTTAAGTTATCTTTTATTAAAATATCTTCGTGCATCATTTCTTCCGATGTTGATGTAAGCATTGTAATTCCAAGTGTTATTATATTTTTATTTAATTCTTTTGCCGACTTTGTAGATCTACTTAGCATTTCTTCTCCACCTGCAATATGATAATTTATCATATCTACATCTAAATTCATAAGAGATTTTGTTGCACTTTCTACTGTATTTGGAATATCATGAAGTTTTAAGTCTAAAAATATTTTATGTCCTCTTTTTTTTATTTCTTTAATTATTTCAGGTCCTTCTTTATAGAAAAGTTCCATTCCAACTTTTACATATATTTCTTCATTAAAATTATCTAAAAAAGCTAACGCCTTTTCTTTTGAATCAAAATCTAAAGCTACAATTACATCTTTTGCCATAATATGCCCCCTAATTCATCTTAAACTTTCAATATCTTAACATAGTTAATTTATAATGTAAACATATATATTTTTATAAACAAAGTATTCATTGATTACATATTTATTTATATTTTTAATTTTATGTTTATTATCATTTTTTCACTACATAAATTAAAATTCATTTACAAATTTTTATAGTTTATTTAATAAAAGTAATATTAATAAAAACGTACTAGTAAAGGGTAAAGAACTAATAATATTATATATTTTTTTTATTTTCCATTTATATTCCTCTCTTTAAATTATATTTATATCTTTTTTGCACAAAAAAATAATGAGACCAAGCCCCATTATTTTAATTTAACTGCCGTTCCAGAAACATTTAATAAAAACATTCCACCACTTGCAAGAGTTTCAAAATCAAATTTAATACCAACAACAGCATCTGCTCCAATAGTTTCTGCTCTTACTTCTAATTCTTTTAAACAATATTTTCTAGTTTTAACAACCTCATCTTCATAACCTTGAGATCTTCCACCTACAATATTTCTAAATCCCGCTCCTATATCTTTTACCACATTAATTCCGTTTACCATTTCACCAAATACAAGTCCTAAATATTCAGAAATTTCTTGTCCTTCAATATTATTCGTTGTTGATAGTATCATTTTATTCACCTCTTATTGTTGTGCTTTCATTTGTAAATAGGCATTTATAAATGAATCTAAATCTCCATCCATAACTCTATTTACATCTCCCATTTCTTCATTTGTTCTATGATCTTTTACCATTGTATATGGTTGGAAAACATAAGAACGAATTTGAGAACCCCAAGCTATTTGAGAATAATTTCCTTGAAGGTCTTCAATTTTTTCTTTTTTCTCTTCTTCTGCTAAAGCAATAAGTTTTGCCTTTAACATATTCATCGCTTGTTCTCTATTTTGAATTTGTGATCTTTCATTTTGACATTGTACTACTATTCCTGTTGGAACATGAGTTATTCTTACTGCAGAGTCAGTTGTGTTAACATGTTGTCCACCTGCTCCTGAAGAACGATATGTGTCAATTTTCAAATCGTCATCTTTTATTTCTATTTCATCTGAGTCATCTAACTTTGGATAAACATCTACTGATGAAAATGATGTATGACGTCTTTTATTTGAATCAAATGGTGAAATTCTTACAAGTCTATGAACTCCCTTTTCACCTTTTAAATATCCATATGCATTATCACCTGAAACTTCTAATGTTACTGATTTAATTCCAGCTTCATCTTCCTTTAAAATATCCAGTGTTAGAATCTTAAATCCTCTTTGTTCACAGTATCTAGAATACATTCTATATAGCATATTTGCCCAGTCTTGAGCCTCTGTCCCACCTGCTCCAGCATGTATTGATAGTATACAGTCACTTGAATCATATTCACCATTTAAAAGTGTTTCTAGCTTAAAATCTGAAGATAATTTTTCTACTTCTTCTAAAGATTCTTTAAATTCTTCATAAAAAGTATAGTTTTCTTCTAGTTCCATAAGCTCTATTAAATCTCTTGATTCTTCTATCTTTTTTAAAAGAACTTCATATTTTGTAATTTTAGTTTGATAATGATTTTGTTCTCTAATTACTTTTTGTGCTGATTCTGCATCATCCCAGAAACCAACTTCCATTTGTTTATCGTTTAACACTTTAACTTTTTCCTTTATATTAGGCAAGTCAAAGTGATTCACCTAAACTTTCCACTAAGGACTTCGCTTCGTCTAAACGCTCCTTGTCAAGATATATATTATGTTCCATAATATAACCCCCTTTTTATTTTATTTACTCTAAGTATAAGGGATAAACTATCCATTATCAATATTTTTATAAAAAACACCCTTAGACTCTAAGTCTAAAGGTGTTAAAATTCTTATTTACCAAATTTTTCTATTGCTTCTCTTCTTTTTTGCATATCATCAAGAATTCCTTCAGCTATAGCATCCATTTCATGCTCATTAGCTTCTTTAAGAGCTGAAGTTACTAACATTCTTTCGTTAAGAATATCCATTAGTTTAACTTCTTGGTCTAAGAATTCTTCCATTAAGTCTCCTGCTTGAGGAGCCCAAGAACCATTTTCAATTAAAGCAAATGTTCTATTTCTAACATCTAATGCTTTAAGATCCATTAGGTAATTGTGCATCTTAGGATAAATTCCTAGGTTGTAAGTTACTGAAGCAAGAACTACATGTGAAACTCTAAATGTTTCTGAAATAAGTTGAGATACATCTGTTCTAGATACATCATACATTACAACATTTGTCATTCCAGCATCACATAGTTTTGAAGCAAGTGCTTGTGCTGCTTTTTCTGTATTTCCATACATTGAAGCATAAGCAATCATTACAGCTTCTTCTTCTGGTTCATATTTACTCCATTTGTCATATTTGTCAATAAAGTAAGGAATATCTGATCTCCAAACTGGTCCATGAAGTGGAGCTATCATTTTAATATCTAATGTTGATGCTTTAGCAAGTAATGCTTGTACAAATGGACCGTATTTTCCAACGATATTTGTATAGTATCTTCTTGCATCATCAATCCAATCTCTATCAAAGTTAACTTCATCATTAAATAATTTACCATCAAGTGATCCGAAAGTACCAAAAGCATCAGCTGAGAATAATACTCCATTTGTAGTATCAAATGATACCATTACTTCTGGCCAGTGAATCATTGGTGCTTCAACAAAGGCAATGTTATGTTTACCAAAGCTCATTGAGTCGCCTTCTTTAACTTCAATTTCTTTTCCTTCAATGTCAAATCCAAATTGTCTCATAATCATAAATGATTTTTCAGTTGAAACTATTTTAACATTTGGGAATAACTCTAAAATTGCTTCTAAAGATGCTCCATGATCTGGTTCCATATGATTTACTACTACATAGTCTAGTTCTCTACCTTTAAGAACTGATTGAATATTGTCAATAAGTTCTCTTGCGTATGACCAGTCTACTGTATCAAATAAAACTGTTTTTTCATCCATTAATAGATAAGAGTTATAAGAAACTCCTCTAGGAATTGGAAATATATTTTCAAATAAATCTATTCTTTTATCATTAACTCCAACCCAATATAAGTCTTCTGTTACTTTTCTTACATTATACATAAATTAAACTCCTCCTATTACCTTTATTGTCTGTATTCTGGGAATGTTACATCAGTAAATCCGTCTTTTTCTTCACCACAGCTTGGGCAAATCCAGTCTTCTGGTAATTTAGAGAACTCTGTTCCTGGTGCGATATCTGCATCTTCGTCACCAAGTACTGGATCATATTCGTATCCACAACCATTACATACATGTAAAGATTTTGTAGGTGCTAATTTAGCTGGTTTAGATCTTTTCATTTTAATCATTTCTGGAGCTGGTTCTTTTTTTCCAGTATCTAATGCTTTAGATAATAGTGGTAGGATCTCTTCTAAATCTCCAACTATACCATAATCAGCATTTTTAAATATTTTTGCATTAGCATTTTTATTAATAGCTACAATAGTTGATGCATCTTTAATTCCTTTTAAATGTTGGATTGCGCCAGAAATACCACAAGCAATATATAAGTTACCTGCAAATTTTTGTCCTGACATACCTACATAACGTTCTAAAGGAAGATATTTTAAAGTTTCAGCAACTGGTCTTGAACTTCCGATTGCAGCTCCTGCACTCTTACATAAATCTTCAATAAGTTTCATGTTTTTCTTATCGCCAATACCTTTACCAGCACTTACTACACGTTCTGCATCTACAATAGGTGTATCCATTGGAATACCTACAGTAAAGTCATAACCATCTTTTTTAAGAGCTTCTACTAATTGATTAACTTTTTCTTGAGCAGAACCATCTTTAAATATCATATTTTTACGAGCTCCAGTTATTTGAGCTTTTTGAACTTCAGCACCACCTGCTGCTTTTTTACTTTTAGCTGGTCTACCAATAATATGTGAAGCAATAACTACTCTTTGGATTTCATTTGTACCTTCATAAATAGTAGTGATTTTAGCATCTCTATATGCTCTTTCAACTTCCATACCTTTCAGGTAACCTGAACCACCAAAGATTTGAAGTGCATCGTTTACAACTTCTAGAGAAATATCTGAAGCATATTGTTTAGCCATTGCTGATTCTAAACCATATGGTTCATGATTTTCTTTAAGATCTGCTGCTGAATAAATAAGAAGTCTTGCAGTTCTTAATTTAGTTGCCATATCAGCAATTTTAAATGAAATAGCTTGTTGGAAAGCAATTGGTTTTCCAAATTGGATTCTTTCTTTAGAATATTGAACAGCATTTTCAAAAGCACCTTGTGCAATTCCTAGCGCTTGAGCAGCTATACCAATACGTCCACCATCAAGAGTTGCCATAGCAATCTTAAATCCTTGACCTTCTTTTCCAAGTAAGTTTTCTTTAGGTACTTTTACATTATTGAAGATAAGTTCTGCTGTAGAAGAAGAACGAATACCCATCTTGTCGTAATGGTCTCCAAAAGTAAATCCTTCGAAATCTTTTTCAACTATGAAAGCAGAAATTCCTTTAGTTCCAATTCCTGGTGTAGTAACAGCAAAAACAACATAAATATCAGCTTTATCAGCATTTGTTATAAATATTTTTGAGCCATTAAGAACATAATGATCTCCATTTAATACTGCAGTAGTTTCAGTACCACCTGCGTCTGAACCAGCATTTTCTTCAGTTAAACCAAAAGCTCCAATTTTTTCACCTTTTGCTAATGGAACTAAATATTTTTGTTTTTGTTCTTCAGTACCAAATCCAAAAATAGGCCATGATCCTAGAGAAACGTGAGCTGATAAAATAACACCAGTACCACCATCTACTCTAGATAACTCTTCAACTGCAATAGCATAACTCATTGCATCTAGTCCAGCACCACCATATTCTTTAGGATATGGAATACCCATAAAACCTAATTTACCAAATTCTTTAATTTGTTCAGTTGGAAATTCATTGTTTTGATCTAAAGAAAATGCGATAGGTTTAATTTCTTTTTCAGCCCAATCCCTAATTTCTTTACGTAATGCCTCATGTTTTTCTGTTGTTTGAAATAACATTTAATTGCCCCCTTTTACTAGTTCTGTCTCTTTAATGAGAAATTATAAATCTTATTTTGATTGTTGAAGAAAACTTCAACTATATATTATAGTCTTACCCTATTATTATTTTCTTAATTAGGTAAACGTATTTCAGACTATATTTATTATTATTTTATATTAATAAAATAATATGTATAAACACTTTTAATTTAAGTATTTAAATAACCCTGTAAACTATACCATAATAGTAGCTTATCCTTCTATTTATGTCAACTATTTTATTTAAATACTTAATATTATAAAAATAAAAATCACATTAAATTATCAATTCTCTTAATTCTTACTCTTAGAATATACCCTCTCAATTTAAAATAATTCACTAATTGTACATTTATTTAAAAAATATTTTATTTTTTGACATAAAAAAAATAGATGTATATACATCTATTTTATCTGGCGGAGAAGGTGGGATTCGAACCCACGTGGGCTTGCACCCTAACGGTTTTCAAGACCGCCCCG
>CAMIZH010000056.1 GCA_946403255.1 uncultured Peptoniphilaceae bacterium
AAAAAAGCTTGAAGATAAACCTCCAAGCCTTAAATCAATTTAAATCATTGTTTATGATACCTATAATAAGAGCAAATAATAAAGAGATTATACCTGCTGCTACTCCAATTACAAATACTATTAAGTTATCAATACTTGATGCATCAAATATTTTATTTATTACAGAAAACAATGAAAACATCCCTATAAATATTAATGTAATCCCTGGCAAATATTTTGCAAATTTTAATTTCTTAGCTATAAAATTTACTATAAATGTTACTATTACGGCTATTACAATTGCATATATTGCTATTAACATATATTGAGTATGTCCACTTATCAGTTCTGCTATCTTTGACATATTTCACCTCTTATTTTCTAGAAGAAATTTTTCTTTGCCATATTTGTGAATATCTACCTATTGCCCATTCACTCATTACTGGATCTGTATATGGCATTAATTCTTTTTCATAAATTGATTTATTATTAATCTTTCCATTTTCTATATTATATACCTTTAACTTATTATTTTCCAAGGTTATTAAAAATTTACTATTTGGTGAAATAAAAGCATCTCGTGCCTGTGGTATTTCTTTTTTTATTTCACTCATTGGAATAATTAATTTATCATATTTTACTATTCCCTTTGGTAAAAGCGCATTTAACTCAAAGTCTTCTTGCCTTAATTTTTCACCTTCAATTTTTACTCTACCCATAAGTTTCCAATAGCCATTATTTCTAAAAAGCCCTATATTAAAATCATCATAAAATATTCTATCATTTGTTTTTATAGTCATATTTGCCGATTCTTTAAATACTTTTTCACCTTTTTCAACAATATCTGATAGCGCTATTTTTTTTCTATTATCTAATGAATCCATAAAGTATAAATATAATCTATCTATTTCTTCTGCACTTGTTTTAACTTTTTCAACATTAATATATTCTGGCGATATGAATAATATATTTTTTATTCCATCTTCTGTTGGATAAGTTCCATCTGAGTTTTCTAAACTATTTTTCAAAGAAATCGTATTGGTTATAGAAATATTATCTTTAGTTTTTCCATTTTCTTCAATTCTATTTACTGAAATATTTACAAAATCATTTTGTTTTGGAAGCATAATATTATCCATTTCATAAACATCTTCTATTTCATCATTTAAAAATTTAATATATATAGTTCTATAATTCCATTTAGGAAGTTTAGAATCTAAATCTTTACTTTTTAAACCTAATAAAAAACCATTTTCAGTTTTATTTAACTGTCCAACACTTTCACTTTTATCTATTTTAATTTTTTCTTTTTCTATTAACTTTTCAAATTCACTATCAGAGATTTCACTTGATGATTTGGTTATTTGTGCAAAAAATCCCTTCATGTAAATATATGCAACATCTTCACTTTCCTTTATAACTTCATAGAAAAATTCATCATCATCATATATATCTATTACATAAACAGAATCATTTGTTATTGAAAGTTGTTTTTTCATTATATTATATTTTTTAAATAAATATTCTTGAGCATTTACTTTTTTTGCTTTAAAATTCGGCTCCTCTGTGTATAAATCTCCAACTACAACACCTTTATTTGTAAATATAAAATCTGTTCCTATTATATCTTTATAGTTAAAACTATCTTCATTTGTATCATCTGGAAATATACATTTTGTTACTGTCCATTTTCCTTCTATTGGTGACTTAGATACTTCTGGAACTTCCACTCTACTTACTTCTGAATCTATAAATGAACATCCACTTAATAAAAATAATATAGCAGTTAATAAAAATATTTTTGTATATTTTTTAAATTTCATCTTTTTCCACCTCTGCTATAGTTGGTATTGTAACTTTTACAGTAGTTCCAATTTTTTCTTCTGAAAATATTTCTAAATTCCCACCATGTAATTTTGTTATTTCATCTGATATTGAAAGACCTATCCCACTATGGCTATTTGAGTGTTTTCCCTTATAAAATTTTTCTTTTACATGAGCAAGTTCCTCTTTTGATATACCTACTCCATTGTCTGAAACTAATATCACAAAATTATTATCCTCTTCTTGAACTGCTGTAAATTTGACCCAACCTTTTTCTGATGTAAATTTTATAGCATTATCTAAAAGATTTATAAAAAGTTGTCTTATTCTATTTTCATCTCCAACAACTAAAGCCTTTTGATCTTTGATTTCAATTAAAAACTCAACTTTATTTGTTTCAGCTCTTGGTTTCATTTGTTTTGCAACATCTCTGCAAACATCAACTATATTAAATGTATCTTTTTCAAGTTGAATTCTTCCTGATATATATCTTGAAAAATCTAGTAATTCTTCTACCATTTTTGCAAGTCTATCACTTTCATTTTCTATAATAGTTAAACCATCATTTACAAGTTCTTGCTCATCTTCCTTAGCACTTTTTAAAACTACTGCCCATCCTTTTATTGATGTTAATGGCGTTCTAAGTTCATGAGATATTGATGATATGAAATCATTTTTAAGTTGCTCTTTTTTAAGTATTTCTTCAGCCATTGTGTTTAATGTATTTGATAACTGACCAAGTTCGTCATCAGTATCAATTTCCGACCTTACTTTATATTGCCCATCTGCCATTTTATTTGCAACTGCTGTTAATTCTTTTATTGGTTTTACAATTGAATTTGCTAAAAATATACTAACAAGTGTTGTAATAAATATAACTAATAAACTTAATAAAAATATAGTTAGTGAAGTTCTAATTATTGCACTATTTACACGATCCATTGATGATATAAACCTTAAATATCCAATTGTTTCAGATTTATTATTTTTTAAAGGTCCAGTTATAACCATAATAGATTCATCTGTAAATTCACTAGAGCCAACCCAAGATGCAATTTTTCCATTTCTTGCATTTATTACATCTGATGTTTGAACTGGTTTTTCTGATACAGCGCCTATTGAATCCATAAGTATGTACCCATCTCTATCTAAAATTTGAACCTCTGCATTTATATGACCCCAAAGCAAATCAGTATCATCAATTAAAAGTTCATTTATAGATTTATCTGAATAAAACTTATTATATGAATCAATAGAAACAATTAGTCTATTTTCTAATTCATTTTCAATTGTATTATAATAAAACTGTTTAAAACCTATAACTAATGAGCCACCAATTATTACAACAGTTATTACAATTATTAGTAAAAAACTTTTAACAAGTCTTTTTCCTATACTTTTTTTCAAATTCTACACCTCAACGTGCCATCTATAACCAAGTCCCCAAACAGTTTCAATAAATTTTGGTTTTGCAGGATTTTCTTCTATTTTTGAACGTAGTCTTCTTATATTTACATCTACGATTTTTGAATCTCCAACAAAGTCTTCTCCCCAAACAAGATTTAATATTTCATCTCTTTGAAGTGCTTTACCTGGATTTTCCATAAAGTTTTTCATAATTTGATATTCAGTTGGAGTAAGTTCTAACTCTATATCGTCTTTACAAAACTTTCTTGCATAAGCATCTAGTTTAAATGGTGGATAAATTATTAAATTTCCACTATCCTGTTCGTCTAGTTCAAGTCTTCTTTCTAGAGATTTTATTCTTAATGTAAGTTCCGTCGGATTAAATGGTTTAGTTAAATAATCATCTGTACCATATTGTAATCCCATTATTTTGTCATAATCCTCTGCCTTTGCAGTTAGCATAATTATTCCAAGTTCTGGGAATTCTTGTCTTAAATTTTTACAAACTTCAAATCCATCTATTCCAGGAAGCATAACATCAAGCACAACAATTTCAGGTTTTTTAGCTCTCGCTACTTCTAAACCTTCTTCTCCACTTCCTGCTTCATAAACTTCATAACCTTCACGTTCTAAATTTATTTTTACAAATTTTCTTATTGCTTCTTCATCTTCAACTAATAATATCTTAACACTCATGGCAAACCTCTTTTCTATATTCTCTTATATACATTATAGGAAATTTACATATAAAATACAATTAATCAAAGTTTACATTTTTATTAAGAATAAAAAAAAGACCAGTTACAACTGGCCATTTCTTCTAGTTACTTATATAGTTTGGAGATTCTCTTGTTATTGTAATATTATGAGGATGATTTTCTTGTAATGTTGCTGGAGTTATCTTCATATATTTTGAATCTTCTTGAAGTGCTTTTATACTTGCAGAACCTGTATATCCCATTCCTGAACGAAGTCCACCCATTAATTGATATACAATATCTCCTACATTTCCTTTAAAAGGTACACGACCTTCAACGCCTTCTGGTACATATTTCTTTGTTTTAGATTGGAAGTATCTATCACTTGATCCAGAGTCCATAGCTCCTAAAGAACCCATTCCTCTATAAGATTTAAATCTTCTACCTTCAACAAATATTTCTTCTCCTGGAGATTCTTCAGTTCCTGCAAACAAAGAACCTATCATAACAACATCTGCTCCAGCAGCTATTGCCTTTGTTATATCTCCTGAATATTTAATACCACCATCTGCTATAATTGGAACTCCAAGTTCTCTTGCTGCTTTTGTAGCTTCTAAAACAGCAGTAACTTGTGGTACTCCAATTCCTGTTACAATTCTAGTTGTACAAATTGAACCAGGTCCTATACCAACTTTAACACAATCTGCCCCTGCTAAAATCAAGTCTCTAGTACCTTCATAAGTAGCAACATTTCCTGCAATTAGTTGAATATCTGGATATTGTTTTTTAATATATTTAATAGTATCCAGTACACCTTGAGATTGACCATGTGCTGTATCAATTACAAGAACATCAACTTTAGCATTTATTAAAGCTTCAACTCTATCAATAATATCATTTGTTACACCAATAGCAGCACCTACAAGAAGTCTACCATCTTTATCTCTTGCAGAATTTGGGTATTGTTCTTGTTTTTCAATATCTCTAATTGTAATAAGTCCCTTTAACACATTGTTTTCGTCAACAAGTGGAAGTTTTTCAATTTTATATTTTCGTAAAACTTCTAGAGCCTCTTCAAGAGTAATTCCTTCTTTTCCAGTGATTAAATCTTCAGAAGTCATAATTTCTTCGATTTTTCTATTGTAATTAGTTTCAAATCTAATATCTCTATTTGTTAGTATTCCCTCAAGAGTTCCGTCCTCTTTTATAATAGGAACACCGTTGATTTTATACTCTGACATTAAATCACTTGCATCTTGAATTGTATTTGTTTTATAAAGAGAAAATGGATCAGTTATAACGCCATGCTCTGATCTTTTTACTTTTTCAACTTCTGTAGCTTGATCTGCTATAGACATATTTTTATGAATAATACCTATACCACCTTCACGAGCCATAGCTATTGCCATACTTGATTCAGTAACTGTATCCATACCTGCACTCATTAATGGAATATTAAGTTCAATCTTATTTGTTAACTTTGTTTTTACACTAGTTTCATTTGGTAATACATCTGATTTTCCTGGTAATAAAAGAATATCATCAAATGTAAGCCCTTCTCCTACAAATTGCAAAATATCTCCTCCTTGATTTAGTTATTTCTATATATTATAGAGTTTAGTTCAAGAAATAACAAGTAATTAATTTAAATTATTAATAATTATATATTTATGCTCTATTCTAAAAAAATAAAATATAACCAAGTAATTCTTTTTATATAAAAAAACTGACAATTTTTTGCCAGTTTTTTATTTAATATTTAAAATATTTTCTTTTTTACAAGTTTTATAGAAATAAACTCTGGTTTTATTTCATTTATTTTAAAAGTTTCAGGTACAGATATATCAACCTTAAGCTTATGTTCGCCCTCTTCTAACTTATTTAGATCAATAGATGCATATACATCCTCTTTACTTAAAACAATGTCTGAAAGCGGGTCCTTTGGTGTTAGGTATAAAGATATATCTTCATCCTTATCTAGATATTCCACTTCATAATGCTCTGGTAAATTTTTCACCTTTATTTCTTCAAAAGGCACTTTTATATTTTGCTCATTAATTTCTATAGGATATGCCGATGCAACAAATTTTACATCTTTATCTACTAAAGAAATTCCTTCTGGTAAAACTACAGATATACCAACCTGTCCAGTTAATAAAGTATTTACAGAAACTGCTTCTGTTTCAAGTTCTGTAATTTTATTTATAATAGCAGAATTACCCTTTACCGAAACTGAATTTGGTTCTATTGAAAATTGATTTTCATCAACATCACTAGGAATATTTCCAACTACATTTAATCTAATAGGAACAGTTTGTGTTTTTAATATTGGTATTTCAATATCTAAACTTTCAGGATTTGTTGTAATTTTTTCAATTACTTCTCCTCCTTTGTTATAAGCAATTATTGGTGCTGATATAACTGTACTTTCATTTTTCTTGGAAACATCAACAGTTGCTACTAATTTATCTATATTTTCAACATAGGATTGAGGCCCTAAAACTTCAACTTCTACATTTTGTTTTATATTTCCTAAAACATAACTTTCTTCTAATTTACCAGTTGTTTTAACTTCAACGTCCATTTTTTTATTTACATTTTCATCAATTTTAAAAGCAACTGTTTCTGGCTCCTTAGAATTAACTATTATATTATTAGAATCAACTTGAATTTTTATTGGAATATTATATTCTCCAGCATAATATCCTGACAAATCAACACTAGCTATTACTTGTTCTCTTTTTAATTTTGATATATTTGATTGTTTTCCCTTTAAAGTAACATTTACCTTAGCATCTTCTGGAGATATTATAGTAAGATTATTTAACTTTATCTCTGCCATATTTTCATATCTTACAGGTATTGCTCTAAAAGTAACAGTTCTTTCTGGATCAACTTCACTTCTCACATAAGACCATAAAAATATAGCAAATATTAAAGAGAAAATTTTCAACATATTATTTCTGCTCTTTAGACTCTTCATTGTGAATTTCTTCATCTAAGTTCCTCCATTTACTAAAAAATGATCCTGATGTTTCAATAACAGGCATATAAATTTCTTGAAGTATCTTTTCTAGAGTTGGTAAATCTAAATATCTAGAAATAACTCCATTTTCTGCAATAGAAATTGAGCCTGTTTCTTCAGATACCATAAGCGCTAAAGCATCTGACCTCTCTGTTATACCAATACCTGCTCTATGTCTTGTTCCAAGGTCTTTTGCAAGATTTTCATTATCTGATAATGGTAAAAAACAAGCAGCTGCTACAACTCTATTTCCTTTTAAAATAACCGCCCCATCATGAAGTGGTGTATTTGGAATAAATATATTTATTAAAAGTCCACTAGAAACAACTCCATCTACCTTTGTTCCTGTTTCAACAATTTCATTAAGTCCCGTTTTCTTTTCTATTATAATTAAAGCACCAATTTTTTGTCTTGAAAGAGATGCTACAGCTTCACAAATTTCTGTTACTACTTCTGGAACATTATTTTTAACAGACATATTATTTCTTATTGAACTACTTCTTCCAATAAATTCAAGTCCACGTCTAAGTTCAGGTTGAAACACAACTAAAATAGCTACAAATCCCCAAGTCATAATATTATTTAAAACCCAGTTAATTGTATATAATTTAAACCACTCACTAATTTTTGTTAAAACTAAAATTACAAGAATACCTTTTGAAAGTTGTTCCGCTCTTGTATCTCTAATTAACTTAAAAGCATAATAGGTTATAAGAGCAATTATAGTTATATCTATTATGTCTCTTATACTTATTATGTTAAATATTTCCGATAAAATATTCATTTTTCTCTCCTCGATATACTTAATATTGCTACAATAAGGCCTATCATCACTAATATATCACCAATACTAATAACCTTCGGTGAATAATATGGTGATGGTATTGGAATAATATCAGATAAAATTCTACACTTTGGATTTTCAAATAACCCATGAGTTAAACTAAAGTTATTTTCAAGAGCATTAATATTTATATGAACACTACTTGAATTTGTACTTTCGCCCACTTTTAATAAGGCATTATAATCAACTGGCATTTTTCCATTTACGACAACTGGAATTATATTTAATAAAATTCCAATGCCCATTAAAAAAATCCCCGAATTTTTATAATTTAATAATAATCCAAGCATTATAAGAAATAATGATAATATATGTAAATAATTAAAATTAATCACAAAAAATTTTATAAAAGATTCGTTTTTAAAAACTACACCTCTTACAAAAAAACCACTTAAAATAATAGTTACTATTCCTGCTAGTATAAATTTATATCCTTTTAAATCTGTAAATTTAAAATTTTTAATATTATTATAATTTCCACCTGAAAATTTAACTAAAATTAAACCTATGACTACTGCCTCTATCATAATAATCACCTAATTAAATGATAACATAAAAAATATACTAATACACTTAAAAATATTGTGATAAATTGATTACTAATTCTTTACAATAGCTATTTAAATTATAAATTTATATAAAAAA
>CAMIZH010000057.1 GCA_946403255.1 uncultured Peptoniphilaceae bacterium
AACTGAATATCTACATTTAACTCTTTTAACATAATTACCATGTCCATGTAGTTATTAAACTGAAATTCTGTATAATCCACATCTTCATCAGCAACAGCAAAGTGTGTAAACATTCCTTCTACCTTTATATAATTTAGCTTTGTTATTTTTAATATTTCAACAGCGCTTTTTTTATCTACCTTAAATCCAATTCTATTCATTCCAGAATCTATAGCAATATTTACTTTGGCAAATATTTTTAATTTTTTAGATATTTCATTTATTTCCTTTGCTGATTCCATATTGTAAATTGTCATAGTAATATTATTTTTAATACTTTCTTCTATTAAATATTCAGGTGTATATCCTAAAACTAATATTTCTATATCTTTAAAATGATTTCTTAAACTTATAGCTTCACTTAAAGTAGCAACAGCAAAGTTATTTATTCCCTCTTCTATTAAAGTCTCTACAACTTTTACAGCTCCATATCCATAAGAGTTACTTTTAACTACAGATATAATTGTAGTTCCATCAGTTATTTGTTCTTTTATAGTATTTATATTATTTGCTAAAGTGTCTAGGTTTACTTCCACCCAGGCTGGTCTTGTTAATATCACAAAAATCCCTCCTATTTGTCAAATATAGCATTTAAAAATGAATCTATATCAAACTCTTGTAAGTCATCTATTCCTTCTCCAACTCCTATTAATTTAATAGGTACTTGCAGTTCATTTTGAAGAGCTATAACTACTCCACCTTTTGCAGTTCCATCTAACTTTGTAAGTACTATGCCTGTAATATCACAAACTTCTTTAAAAGTTTTAGCTTGGTTCATTGCATTTTGTCCTGTAGTTGAGTCTAAAACTAAAAGTGTTTCTCTATTAGCTTCTGGATACTCTCTATCAATTATTCTATTTATTTTTTCCAATTCTTTCATAAGATTTGCTTTATTGTGAAGTCTCCCAGCAGTATCACAAATTAAAACATCTGCTTTTCTTGATTTTGCTGCTGATATTCCATCAAATATAACTGAAGCTGGATCAGACCCTTCATTATGAGCTATAATATCCACTCCAGCCCTATTACCCCACTCCTTCAATTGATCAATAGCTGCAGCTCTAAAAGTATCTCCAGCTGCCACAACTACTTTTTTTCCACTACTCTTTAACTTACTTGACATCTTTCCAATAGTTGTTGTTTTTCCAACACCATTTACCCCTACTACTAATATTATAGTTGGCGCTTCAGATTTTATTTTACTATCTTGTTCAGTTGCCATTAATTTTTTCGCTTCTTCTTTTAACATAGGTATTACTTCATTAGGATCATTTACTTTTTTTCTAATAATACTTTCTCTTAAATTATCGATTAACTTCATTGTAGTTTCCATACCAATATCTGCAGAAATTAAAATATCCTCTAAATCCTCAAACATTTCATCGTCAATCTTAACATAAGCACCTAACATAGTATTTATTTTAATACTAACTTCATCTCTTGTTTTAGAAAGTCCATCCATCAATCTTTGAAACATATTTGGTTTTTTCTTTTCTTTAACTTTTTCTTCAACGATAACTTCTTCTTGAACTTCTTTTATTATTTCTATTTCTTCTGCAGTATTAATTAAATTTTCTACATTTTCTGAAATTTTTTCTTCTTCTAAATCTTCTATAACCTTTTCAGAAAAAGTCTCTTCTTTTAATTCTTCAATTACTTCCTCAACTTCCTCTTCAGTTAAAGGTTCATTATAATTAGCTTTTAATTCTAAACTTTCTATTTCCGATAAAGCTTCCTCTACAACCTGTTCCTCTATTGTCTCTTGAGTTTCTTGTTGTATTTCTTCATTATTTTCATCTTCCTTAGAAAAAACATCTTTTATCCACTTAAACATATATCCTCCTAATTATTAAGTTCTACAGAAACTAATTTACTAATTCCTTTTTCTTCCATAGTAACTCCATATAACTTATTTGTTATTTCCATAGTTGGTTTTCTATGAGTTATCATAATAAACTGTATTCCATCAAGACTAGTTAAATAGTCTGTATATCTCTTTATATTTGCATCATCAAGAGCCGCATCAATCTCATCTAATATGCAAAATGGCGCTGGTCTTACTTTTAAAAGTGCAAATAATAATGCTACTGCAGTAAGAGACCTTTCTCCACCTGACAATAATGATAAAGATTGTAATCTTTTCCCTGGCGGTTGAGCTTTAATTTCTATTCCTCCAGTTAGTAAATCTCCATCTAATATTATTTCTGCTTTTCCACCATTAAATAACTCTTTAAATATTTCATCAAAATATATTGAAACTTTAGAAAAAGCTTCTTTAAATAAAATATTCATCTCTAAATCTAATTTATGCAATATATTTTTAATCTCTGAAATAGATTCTATTAAATCTTCTTTTTGAGCAAGATTAAATTCTAATCTTTCTCTTATTTCTTCATACTCATTTATTGCTAGTAGATTCACTTCGCCAATCAAATCAATTTCTTTCTTTAATTCATCTCTATATTCCTTTGATTTTGATACAGATTCGATTTCATTATGAATTTTAATATCCTCATCTATTATAGAGTATTCATTTTTAATATTTGTTTTAATATTTTCTATTTGATATTCATTTTTTTCTATTTTATTTATCTTCTCATTTAATTTTTTTTCAATATTTATAATTTCTACATTAATACTTTCTTGCTCTTGTCTTGATAAAGTCAATTTTTCAGATAAATCTTTTTTATCCTCTTTTGTCTTATCGTATATTTCTTTGAATTTTTCTAAATCTAATTCTTCATCTTTTTTTATACTCTCTAAATCTTCTATAGACTTTTTTAAATAATTTAAATTCTTTTTAAGATTTTCAACAACTAGATCTAATTCTCTTCTTTTTTCTGTATTTTTAGAGATTGATAATTCTATATTTTCTAAATCTTTTATAATTAAATTTTTTCTAGATAATAAATTTGCATACTCTATTTTTTTATTAGAAACTTCTTCTCGTAATTCTACTAAACTTTCTTTTAATACTTCATATTCCTTATTTGATATATTTATTTTCTCATCTAAGTCATTTTTATTTAAAGTTAGTTTATCATTTTCAACAATTAATTTTTCTATGCTATTATAATCTTCTTCTATTGAAGACAATAAATTATTTTTTTCCAATTTATATTTATCTAAATATTCTTGATTGTTATTTTTAGAAGATTTTAATGAATTTATTTTATTTTCCAGTTCTAATGTTTTTTTAGAATTAGTATCTATACTATTTAGTAATTCAGCATATTTAAAATTAAGTTTTTCAACATCATGAGATTTTTCAACTTGTTTTTTTAATAAAGAATTATAAACTTCTTTAATATCTATAATTGCATCTTCTAAATCTTTAAGTTCATTTTCACGACCTATTATAGATATATTTCCTTTGTAGACAGCTCCTCCCGTAAGAGAACCACCTATATTAAAACTATCTCCTTCTAAAGTTACTACACGATAACTTTTATTTAATTTTGAAGAAATCTCCGACCCACTTTTGAAATCTTTAGCTACAATAATTCTACCTAAAAGATTTTTAAAAATATTATCATATTTTTCATCATAATCAATTAATTTATCTGCATAACCTAGTATATTTTCATACCCTGATAAATCTGGTTTGTTTCTATTGTTAAAACTTATAGTGTTTAATGGTAAAAAAGTTATTCTTCCAATTTTATTTTTATTTAAAAAAGAAATCATATCTTTTGCAGATTTTTCTTCTGAAATAATAATATTTTGAATACTACCACCAAGAGCTACAGAAATAGCTTTTTGAACTTTTTTGTCCACTGTTATCATCTCAGCAACAGTTCCAATTAAAGAATCTTTAAACAGATTTTGTTTTTGTGTTATATTCATAAATTCTTTAACACTTTTTGAGTATCCGTCATAGTTATCTGATATATTCTTAAGTATTTTATATTTCGTTGAATATTCTTCAAATTTACTTTTAGATTCATATAAATCTTTTGAAATGTCCTCTAAAGATTTTTTTTCATTTTCCAGATGCTTTTCTATAATAGTTTTTTCATCAAATATACTTTGTATAGAATCTTTATTAAAATTATATTCTTCGCTTAATTTATCTAAACTTTGTATTAATTCCAAATTATTTTCTGTAAGCATATTTAAATTTCTATCAACTATTTCAACTTTATCTTTCTTCTCTTTTAACATAGTTTCTTTCATTTGAATTTTTAAAGAAATTTCATTTATTATTTTATGCATATTCAAATTATTTTCACTATTATCTTTTTGAGAATTTTCTAAAGTTTCAAATTCTAAATTTTTATTTTTTAAAAATTCCTCTAATAAATTTTTCTCTTTTTCAAAATTTAATATTTCTTCTTTTATATTTTCAAGAAAAAGCTCTTTTTCTTTTTTTTCCTCTATATAAAAATTATTTTCTGAAATTACTTCTAAAATAGAATTTTTATTAAAATCTATTTCTTTTCTGCTATTTAATAGTCTTTCTTTTAATAAAGATATTTCCGATTCTCTTTTTTCAAGTTCTCTATTTTTTTGAAGTTCTTCTTCTTGTAACTCATTTAACTTTTCTTCTAATATCTCTATTTCTATATTATCTTTTTCTTGTTTATTTTTATTATTTTTAACATTATTTTCAAAAGTCTCTAGATTATTTTTTAAAATACTTATATCTTTATTTAATTTTAATAAATTTTCTTTCTTAGATTCTATATCTAAATAAGTTAAAGTTATATCTAAATACTTTAATTTATCAAATTTTTCTTTATAAAGGATTGCTTCTTCTGACTGCTCTTTTAAAAGAATTTCACGTTTCTCTATTTCAATAATTATATCATTTAGTCTAAGTAAATTATCTCTAGTTTTTTCTAATTTTCTCTCTGATTCTGACTTTCGCATTTTAAATTTAGAAATACCAGCCGCTTCTTCAAAAATAGCACGTCTATTTTCAGACTTTGCACTTAATACACTTTCAATTTTTCCCTGACCTATTAAAGAATATCCATCTTTTCCTATTCCTGTATCCATAAATAATTCTTTTATATCTTTTAGTCTGCACTTTACATTATTTATTAAGAATTCACTTTCCAAAGATCGATACATACGTCTTGTTACAGATATTTCATTGTATTCTAAAGGCAAAGTTTCATCTGAATTATCAAAAACAATAGTTACTTCTGCAAATCCTAAGGGCTTTTTATGATCCGTTCCAGAAAATATTACATCTTCCATTTTATTTCCTCTTAAGGATTTTATACTGGTTTCTCCAAGAACCCACATTATGGCATCAGAAATATTACTCTTTCCACTACCATTTGGTCCAACAACACCTGTTATTTTATTATTAAAATCAATTTTAGTTTTATTCGCAAAGGATTTAAATCCTTGAATATACAAAGTTTTTAAATACATTTTATCTCCATATCAAAAATAATTTTTTATATTTATTTTTTCATCTATGTCATTATATAAAAATTCTAAAGTGAAATTGTCAAATTCTCCTTGTTTCAATTTAATATTTTGACCAAGTTTTTTCTGTAATTCAGATTTATTTCTCCCTTTTTGTCCCGCTATATTGGATATATTTTTACCTGATGATTTTATAATTATCTCAGTATCTATTTTTTTATTATTAAAATATTTTTTTATTACATCCATTATTATTTCAGATTCTACTAATTGTCTAAAAGCTGGATGAAATGGTCCACTTACTATTGAACCGTCATAATTTATTTCTTCTGTAGGTTGTAATCCCACACGAATAACATTTATATCATTTTTTATATATAGCTTAAGTACTTCTTTTATATTGTTTACAGCATCATCTATAGATAAAGAATCATATAAACCTTTATAGTAGTCATCTTCTAGTTTAGTATCTTTTATTACTAGCGTTGGATATATCCTTACGCAATGTGGATTTAATTTTATAAACTCCTCTGCTGTAAATATAGATTTTTCAATATTATCGCCTGGAAGCCCTATCATTTGTTGTAATCCTAAGTTAAAACCATATTCTTTTATTAAATTGCTAGATGTATAAACACAGTCAACATTATGCCCTCTATTTGATAATTTCAATACTCCAGAATCTAAACTTTGAACTCCTAATTCAATTGTATCAACTAAGTATTTTTTCAAATTTAAAAGTATGTTTTCGTCTATAGCATCTGGTCTTGTTGACATTCTTATTTCTTTTATTAAACCTTTATTTTTATACTCTCTTGCTATATCTAATAAACTATTTTGCAAATTAAAATCTATAGCTGTAAAACTTCCACCATAAAATGCAAGTTCAACATCACTTTTATCTTTAAAATAAGAAAGATACTCATCTATAGTATCTTTTATTTCTCCAAGATTTATTTCTTTTCCCTGTCCTGTTATTTTTGTTTGATTACAAAATACACAGTCATTTGGACAACCATTATGAGGTACAAAAATAGGAATTATATTTTTCTTAGACATTTGCTTCCCCTAACTTATCTAGAGCATCTCTTGCTGCTAATTGCTCTGATTGTTTTTTTGTTTTACCAGCACCATATCCTATAGGCTTTTTATTTATAATAACTACTGAATAAAAAACTTTTGCATTATCAGGACCTTCTTCTTTATAAATTTTATATTGGATTTCACTAGCCCCATCTTTTTGTGTATACTCTTGTAGTTTTGATTTAAAGTTTGTAAAACTTTTCTTTTCCTCAGCATTAACTATTATATTAGAAAAAATATTTAATATAATTTCTCTAGTTGTCTCTAAGTCTGAATCTAAGTATATCGCTCCAATTAAGGCTTCTAAAGCATCTGCTAATATAGATTCACGGTTTTTTCCACCACTTTTAATTTCACCTTTTCCAAACTTTATAAAGTCTCCTAAAGATAAATCATTTGCAATTATAGCTAAACTATGTTCATTTACAACTTCTGATCTAAGTTTTGAGAGTTCCCCCTCTTTTAAAGCTACATTACTATTGAAGAAATATTCTGCTATAACTAAATCTAAAACAGCATCACCTAAATATTCTAATCTTTCATTACTTGTATACTCTTTATTATTATGTTCATTTATAAAAGAAGAATGAGTTAATGCTGTTTCTAATAGTTTTTTATCTTTTATGGAATAGTTTAAATTGTTTAGAAGTTCACTAACTTCTATATACATTTTATTTCTCCGCTTTTATATCTTCTATATATTCAATTACATCTCCAATTGTAGCTAAACCATTTAATTCTTCATCGTCAATAGCTACTCCTAGTTCATCTTCAATACTCATTACTAATTCTACTATATCAACAGAGTCTGCATTAAGATCATCAACGAAACTCATTTCCTCTGTTAGTTCATCTATGTCTTTATCAAATTGCTCTGAAATTAATTCTAATACTTTATTTTTCATTGTCATCCTCCACAAACTTTTCTTCTATTATATTTACAATATCTTTATTTACTGCATCAATTGCAACCTTAGCAGCATTTCTTATAGCATAACTATCTGAATCTCCATGAGCCTTAACTAAAACTTTTTTAAGACCTAAAAGTATTGTTCCACCAAACTCTTTATAATTTAATTTTGCATTTAAGGAATTAAATACTCCTTGAATTTCCATTAATGTATTTTTAGACAGTCCAGCTGTAGCAATTTCTTTTTGAATTGTTGTCAATAAGAATTTCGCCACACCTTCAGTATTTTTAAGTAAAATATTTCCATCAAATCCATCACAAACTACTAAATCACAATCTCCTAAAGATACATCTCTTGCTTCAATATTACCAACAAAATTTATATCCATTTCTTTTAGCAAATTAAAAGCTTCTTTAGTTTTTGCATTACCTTTACCTTCTTCAGTTCCTACATTTAAAAGCCCTACTTTAGGATTTTTAATTCCTTGAACATTTTCAAGATATACTTTTCCCATTAAAGCAAATTGTGCAAGTAATTCTGGATCACAATCTAGGTTAGCTCCTGAATCTATTACTAAAGTTTGTCCTTGAAGTCCTGGCAAAGATGTAGGTAATACTGCTCTTTTAATATTTTTAACTCTTCCAGTTATAAAAAGACCTCCAGCTAATAGCGCTCCTGTTGATCCTGCTGAAATAAAAGCATCTCCATGACCTTCATTTAAAGCTTTCAGACCAAGTACAGTACTTGAGTTTTTTTTCTTTCTAAGCGCAAATGCTGGCTCTTCATCATTTTCTATTTTTTCTGTTGCATTTATAATTTCAACATCTTCATTAAAATTTAATTCTTTTAATGTTTTTTTAATTTCATCTTCATCGCCAACTAAAGCTATTTCTACATCAAATTCTTTATAAGCTTCTGTTGCACCTTTTATAATTTCATAAGGTGCATTGTCTCCACCAAATGTATC
>CAMIZH010000058.1 GCA_946403255.1 uncultured Peptoniphilaceae bacterium
GACCAGCGATTAAAGCACCACCAGAGTTTCCTAAACTAAATTTGATACCATTCCCTAGTGGAATACTAATAGAACCAATTAAAACACCTATAACAATAGCAAGAGCTATTACAAAGATACCAGGTGCATCAATAGTGATTAGTTTTTTTTATTTTCTTTTAAAGAAGTATTATCTTCTTCTTTCATAACAAGTTTATTATTTTCTTATTCAACATTAATTTTTAGCATTTTTGGTAGAACTTGAACAAATAAAATTACTCCGACAACACCAAAAATATAAGTTATACCATAACCTACACTAGCAATACTTGATCCAGTAGCTTCAGTTGTTGCTGCTAGAGATGCAGTTGAAGTAAGGGCACCAGCAGAAAGTCCTAATGCTAATGGAAGTTCTATATTGAAGAATTTAACAACTAAATATATTAAAACACCAGATGACAGCATAACTGAAAGTGATGTAAGTATAAATGCAAGAATGTTACTCTTTAGATTTTGTGCAAACATTGGTCCTGCCACTAGCCCTACACATGAAAGGAAAAGCACAAGTCCAATTTGACCAACTACACCAGAAACTTCATAACCAAAGTGTCCCATAACAATTGCTACAAGCAGTACTCCGGAAGTTCCTAGACGGATACCCCAAAAGGAAATTTTTCCTAATAAATATCCCATACTTAAAATAAAAAATATAAGCATGATTTCATTTTTAAACATAATATATTCCTCCTTTACGTTACATAATCTGTCTTAAAACGATATAGTTTATTATAGACGTAGATTTATCTTAGGTCAATTAATAGATTTTAAAAAAACTTTAATATATAATAATTTTAGGTGATAATATGAAAAAAATATTAATCGTAGAGGACGATTTAGATATTAATAACTTATTAGCAGAAATATTAAAAGGGGCAGGTTACGAAACAGATAGTGCATATACGGGTAGAGAGGCACTTCTTTTATTAAAGTTAAAAGAATATGATTTAGTTATATTAGATCTTATGATGCCAAATATGACTGGAGAAGAAGCTATACAAGAAATTAGAAAAAATAATAAAATTTCTATAATTGTTATAAGTGCAAAAGGGGATAAAGATACTAAAATAAATGTGCTGAAATTGGGAGCCGATGATTTTATAAAAAAACCCTTTGATATAGATGAGGTTTTGGCACAAGTACAGGCAAATATTAGAAGATATAGAGATTTTTCTCCTGTAGAGATAGAAAGAAAAATTTTAGTATTTAAAGATATAGAATTAAATGAAGAAGAAAAAGTAGTGAGAGTTTTTGACAATGAATTAAAACTTACTCCAATAGAATATGAAATATTAAAGCTTTTAATGGAAAATCCAAATAGAATATATTCTAAAGAAAATATTTATAAAAATGTATGGAATGATGATTATATTTATGATGCAGATACTATAAATGCTCATATGAGTAATTTAAGAAACAAGTTAAAGAAATTTTCAGAAGTAGACCATATTGAAACTATTTGGGGAATGGGATATAGGTTAAAATAATCTTTAGAGTTTCTTAAGATTTAATTTATAAAAAATAAAGCTTCATTTGTAATAATGTAATTACAAAAGGAGGAAAACTTGTGGAAAAAATAATTGAATGTAAAAATATTAATAAAAAATATGGTAGTGTAAAAGCCTTAGATAAATTAAATTTTAATTTATATGATGGTGACATATATGGGCTTGTTGGAGCAAATGGTGCAGGAAAATCTACTTTACTTAAAATTTTATCAGGTCATATTAAAAAAAGTAGTGGAGAATTAATAATTCTTTCAGAAGAAAATAAGAATATAGATAAAATAAGAGGGGAAATAGGATTTTTAGTAGAGAATCCTGGTTTTTACTCTTATATGACTGGAAAGAAAAATTTAAAATATCAATGTGCATTAAAAGATATATCCTATGGAAAAGATATAGAAAATCTTGCAAAGGAATTTAAAATAGAAGAAGCATTAACTAAAAAAGTAAAAGATTATTCAACAGGAATGAAACAAAGACTTGGCCTTGTTGCAGCTACTATGAATAAGCCTAAAATATTAATTTTAGATGAGCCAATAAATGGGCTTGATCCAACAGGAATAATTGAGTTGAGAAATTTTATACTTAAAATAAATAAAGAATGGAATACAACTATAATAATATCTTCACATATATTAAATGAATTATCTTTAATAGCAACTAGAATTGGTTTTATAAAAAATGGCGTTATGGTAGATGAATTAACAGCAGAGGAATTAAAAGAAAAAAGTAAAATGTGCATAAAAGTAATTTTAGAAGAAAGAGATATTAAAAATTCTGTAGCTATTATAGAAACAGAACTTAATATTAATAATTATAAAATTTTACCAAACAATGAAATAGAAATTTATGATGAAATAGATATTAAAGAAATTCAAAGGAAATTAGCATCTCATGATATATATCCAATAACTATTTTAAATAAGGAAAACTCCTTAGAGGATTATTATATAGAACTTATGGGAGGTGCTAAAGGTGAATAGATATTTAAGTGCAGAATTTAAAAGAATATTTACTAAAAAAAGTAATATAATAGCATTTTTATTAATGCTTGGACTTGTTATTGGTGGAAATTTATTATTACATCAAGGTTATAGGTTTAACGAAAATGCTTTTAAAGATAATTTTGAAAGAAATGGTGGAATAGATTCACTTGTATTAATGGTAGGATTTGCAATGGCGCTATCAGCATCAAGCTGGATGGTTCTATTTATTGGAAGTTTTACAATGGGTGATGAAAATAAAGAAAGAGCCTATTTAAGAGTAGTTGAATCAGGTATTTCAAGATGGAAAATAGTGGTTTCTAAATTTATACTTTCAGCATTAATTGCTATATTATTTGTATTTATTTTTATAGTAATACATTGTATTTTAGTTGCAGTATTTTTTGGTTGGAATAGTTTAAATACTAAAATGTTGTTATTTTTTATTCAAAATTTTGCACTATTATTAATTCCATTACTTGCGATGTTATCTATATTATTATTAATATATTTTACAGTAAAAAATGAATTGATAGTAGCTGTGCTTTTTGTGTTTTTAGCAATTAGATTTAGTAGTATTGTGGGGAAATTAGCAATTTTTGCAGGGAATTTCAAACCAATATTTTTAAATATTTCAAAATATAGCCCTAGTGGAGTATTTAATAAAATTTCAGAAAATGCTTATAGAATATTTATAGACGAAAGTTTAAAATATCAATTAGATAGTAGTTTTGTTATGGAACTAATACCTTTAATTGCAGTTAATATATTAATCATATTTGCATTTATAGGTATTTCAATTTTAGTTATGAATAGGAGAAATCTTGATTAATTATATTATAATTGCCCTTTTAGGAGGATTTCTTTTGTATTTTGTATTTAAATATTTTAATTTAAAACAAGATATAAAAGAATTTAGATTTATTTATAAAAAGAAAACTGAATATGGAAGCTATTCTAAATTAAAAGAATATAGTAGCTCTGATTTTAATGCCGTTGCTAAGGATTTTCAAAAATTAATTGAAAAAAATAATGAAATTAGAAATGAAAGAAATGAAATTTTAGAAAATTATAGAGAGCTTATGGCAAATTTATCACATGATTTAAGAACTCCGCTTACTTCAATACTTGGATATATGTCTTTAATTCACAATGAAGATGATATAGAGAAAATTAAAAAATATGTAAGTGTATCTGAGAAAAAGGCACTATATTTAAATGATTTAATAGAAAAATTCTATCAATTATCCTTAATTTTAAATATTGATGGAGAAATTGAAAAAGAATATTTAGATTTAAAAGAATTATTATATTCTATTGCCTTTGAATATTATGATATTTTCATAGATAGAGGAGATAGTTTAGAAGTAGTTACAAATTATGAAGATATAGAAGTTTTTACATCATCAAAAATTTTATCAACGACAATTCATAATATTATGGACAATATGGTAAAGTATTCATTGGGAAATAATATAATTAATTTATATGTTGAAAATGATAATATAGTTTTACTTTTTGAAAACAATATAGAAATAGAAGATGGAGATTATTCTTATCTTTTTGAAAGGACTAAAGTATTAGATAAATCACGAAAATCATCTACTGGAATTGGACTTTCAATAGTAGATGCAGGTTTAGAAAAATTAAATTATAGTAGAAAAATTTATGTAGAGAATAATAAATTTTACATGGAAATAAAAATCCCTATGCAATTAGCATAGGGATTTATTTTATTTAAATTAATTATTCAACTGTAACAGATTTTGCTAAGTTTCTTGGCTTATCAACATCATTTCCTTTTGCAAGGGAAGTGTAGTAAGCAATAAGTTGTTCAGGAATAACTGTTAGTACTGGCATTAATATATCTAAACTTTCAGGAACATAAATAACTTTGTTTGAATATTTTTCAAGTGATTTATCTCCAACTCTACCTATAGAATAAACATGAGCTCCACGTGATGCAAGTTCTTGTGTATTTGAAGCAGTTTTTTCAATAAGTTTAGATTGAGTTGCTATTGAAAAAACATTAGTACCTTCTTCTATAAGAGCAATAGAACCATGTTTAAGTTCTCCTGCTGGGAAAGATTCAGTGTGTATATAAGTTGTTTCTTTAAGTTTTAAAGCACCTTCTTTAGCACTTATAAAGTCAACACCACGTCCTAGATAGAAAATAGATTTAGCTTCTTTAATTTCATTTGCTATTTCTTGATAAGGTGTTAAATCTTTAAGCATTGAAGCAATTTTTTCTGGTAAAGCTTTTAATTCATTAATAACATTTTTTACTTCATCATCTGAAATTTTGCCAAGTTTTTTAGCAAAATCAAGAGCTAAAAAATAAAGAGCTATTAATTGAGTTGTATATGCTTTTGTTGACGCAACAGAAATTTCTGGCCCAGCATAACAATATAAAGTTTTATCAGATTCACGAGCTATAGAAGATCCAACTACATTTGTAACTGAAAGAACTTTTGCTCCATGTTTTTTACCTTCACGAAGAGCGGCTAAAGTATCAGCAGTTTCTCCAGATTGACTTACAAGAATTAAAAGTGTTTTATCATCTATAAAAGGTGAGTTATATCTAAATTCAGAAGCGATATCAGTCATTACTGGTATTTTAGTAAAATGTTCAATTGCAAATTTACCAACTTGTCCTGCGTGATATGCAGTACCACAAGCAACAACATAGATTCTGTTTATATTTTCAAGTTCTTCTTTTGTAAAGCTACCAAGTTCAAGGTTGATTTCATCATCTTTCATCTTGTTTTTAATAGCATCTTCAATTGCTTTTGGTTGGTCAAAGATTTCTTTAATCATAAAGTGATCAAAACCTTCTTTAGAAGCAGCTTCTAAATCCCATTCAACTTTTTCACTTTTTTTATTTATTTCTTTTAAGTCTTTGTCGTATATTTTATAACCATCTAGATTAGCAACGACCATTTCATCATTATCTAAATAGATCACATCTCTTGTGTATTCTAAAACTGATGGAATATCAGAAGCAAGAATACATCCATTTTCCTTTGAAACACCCATTATAAGAGGTGATTCATGACGAACTGCAATAAGAGTATCTGGTTCCTTTTGACAAAGCATAACAAGAGCATAAGCTCCCTTAAGTCTTTTAACAGTATTAGTAACAGCATCAAAGAAATTATCTTTATAATAGAAATCTAAAAGATGAGCAATAACTTCAGTATCTGTTTCAGATTTAAAAGTATATCCTTTAGAAAGGAGTTCATCTTTTAATTCACCGTAATTTTCTATAATACCATTGTGTATTACAGAAATAGTACCATCACTATTTAAATGAGGGTGAGCATTTATTTCATTAGGAATTCCGTGAGTAGCCCATCTTGTATGGCCTATACCAATATTTCCTGTAAAAGGATCATCTTTTAGAGCATCTTCTAAATTTTCAAGACGACCAGCTCTTTTCTTAGTTTTTAATATATTATTATCTAAAACTGAAATTCCTGCTGAGTCATAACCTCTGTACTCTAATTTTTCAAGTCCATTTAAAACTACATCTTGGGCATTTAATCTACCACAGTAGCCAACAATTCCGCACATATTTGTACCTCCAAAAATTATTTTATTTTAGAGACTCACTTCATTTCTCTTTGTTATATGATTACTCATATCTTTTGTAGAAATGCTAAGGTTGTGAAACCTTTGAAGTATCCGCCGAAAATTTCGATAACTTCAATCCTCGTCAGCCATTTCAGGCTCAGGCGCTAACATAATTTTTGTCTCTTGAGAAGATTTTAGCATAATTCAGTAATTATGTAAACTTTTGTATTTTATGTTAAAATAGAAAGAGTATAAAAATATAGATTGGACTTGATATAATGAAATTTAAACGTGAATATGTTGTTAGTAAAGAACAATGTGAGAATGGGAAAATTACTTATAAAAATTTATTTAAATTAATGTTAAATACTTCAAATGAACAAAGCAAATCTATAGATGCAACAACAATGGATCTAATAGATAAAGGTTATACTTGGATGATATACAAGTGGAGAGTAGATTTTTATAGTCTTCCATTAGAAGATGAGAAAATTACAATATTAACTTGGGCATCTGAATTTAAAAGATTAAATGCTTTTAGAGAGTTTGAAGTATATAATGAAAAGAATGAAAAAATAATATCAGCTAGTACAGTGTTTTTAATTGTTGATATAGAAAAGAAAAAGCCAATAAGAATTCCAGATACATTAATAGAAAGATTTGGAATGATTGAAGAAAAGAACTTTGATAAGATTGATAGATTAAAAATTCAAGGTGAAAAAATTTCGGAAAAGACAATTGAAATTGAAAAAGAGAATATAGATATAAATGGGCATGTAAATAACATTGTCTATATAGATTGGATTTTAAAATCAGTTGATGAAAAGTTTAGAGAAGAAAATGAACTTGAGAGTTTAAATTTGATTTATCATAAAGAAATTATAAATCAAAAAAATGTTAACGTTTCCGTTTATCAAGGCGATAGCTTGTTTTATGAGATAAAAACCGATGAAATTAATGCTATTTCCGAAATTAATTGGAAAAGAAAGCTTGATTAATATTTATACTAGTGGTATTATACTAGAAGATTATATTTTAAGATTTAATAAGAAGTCTTATAGCATATAATAAATATTTAGAATTAAGACTTTATGAATTTGAATTTGCTGATACTTTATTTATATTTAGTTACTCTGCATATTACAAAGGATTGAAGCAACATTTAAGGAGGAACTAGTATGAAAGGTACAGTAAAATGGTTTAACGGAGAAAAAGGATTTGGATTCATCACAACTGAAGATGGAAAAGATGTATTTGCACATTTTTCACAAATCCAAAAAGATGGTTTCAAAACTTTAGAAGAAGGTCAAGCAGTAGAATTTGACGTTGTTGAAAAAGAAAAAGGACCTCAAGCAGAAAACATCGTTACTTTATAATTAAGTAAACAAACATGGCAGCTGAAAGGCTGCCTTTTTAATTGCATATAAGGAGGCAATATGGAAAAGGATAAAATTTTAGCAGTAGTTAATGGTAAAGAAATAACAGGTGAAGATTATAATTTATTTATGCAATCTATGGATCCTCAATTAGCTCAATATTTTATGGCTGGAGATCATCAAAAAGAAATTATAGATGAACTTATTTACCAACAACTTCTTTATTTAGATGCAAAAGAAAGAGAACTTGATAAACAAGAAGAATTTGTAAATGTTCTTAATAAAACTGAAGAATCACTTTTAAAAACTTATGCAATAGGCAAACTTCTTGAAGATGTAGAAGTAACTGAAGAAGAATTAGAAACTTTTTATAAAGAAAATGCTGATAAATTCGATGTACCTTCAGGTATTCAAGCTAGTCATATCTTAGTTGAAGAAGAAAATTTAGCTAGAGAACTTTATGAAAAAATTAAAAATGGCGAAGAATTTGAAAAACTTGCAGAAGAAAATTCAACTTGTCCTTCATCACAACGTGGTGGAGATTTAGGAATGTTCTATCCAGGACAAATGGTTCCTGAATTTGATGAAGCTGCTTTTGCTATGGAAGTTGGAGAAATCTCTGAACCAGTTAAAACTCAATTTGGTTACCATATTATAAAAGTAACTGATAAAACTGAGGAAAAACAAAATACTCTTGCAGATGTAAAAACACAAGTAAGAGATGAAGTTAAAAGATTAAAAGAGCAAACTGCTTATTTAGATAAAATAAAAGAATTATCAGAAAAATTTGACGTACAAATAACTGAATAATATAGAGCACACCATAGGGTGTGCTTTTTTTGTAAATAGAAAACCCCCAGTTAGACTGGGGGTTCAGTA
>CAMIZH010000059.1 GCA_946403255.1 uncultured Peptoniphilaceae bacterium
CCTGAAAAGTTTTTAAGATACTCATCAATATAAGTTTGTGCTTCTTTTCTAGGTATATCTAGATTTTGAGAAAGCCCATAGTCTGAGATACCATAAACTATTCCAAAGTTTACAGCCTTTGCTCTTGACCTTTGAATTGGTGTAACTTCATCTAATTCCACATGAAAAACTTCTGATGCTGTTTTACTATGAATATCTTCATCTGCTAAAAATGCTGATATCATATTTTCATCTTGTGCTATATTTGCAAGAACTCTAAGTTCAATTTGTGAATAATCGGCATCAACTAAAAGATTTCCCTCTGTTGCTAAAAAGCATTTTCTTATTAATCTACCTTCTTCAGATCTAATTGGTATGTTTTGAAGATTTGGTTCAGTTGATGAAATTCTTCCAGTTGAAGTTATAGTCTGGTTAAAGTGAGAATGAATTTTTCCAGTTTCTTGATTTATTAATGCTTTTAGACCTTCAACATAAGTTGATTTTAATTTTGTAAGTTGTCTGTATTCAATTACATTTTCAACTATTTCTCCATGACCTTTAAGTTTTTCTAAAACATCTACTGCTGTTGAATAACCAGTTTTAGTTTTTTTAATAACTGGGAAATTTAATTTTTCAAATAATATTTCTCCAAGTTTTTTAGGTGAATTTATATTAAATTCTTCTCCTGCTTCTTCATGAATTTTCTCTTGAAGTTTTAATATTCTTCCATCTAAATCAAAACCTATTTCATCTAAAACAGATTCTTTTGTAGTTATTCCAGTTAATTCCATAGAACTTAATACTTCAACAAGTGGAAGCTCTACTTCATAATATAGTTCAACCATTTCTTGTTCTATAATTTTATTAATTTGTTCTTTTCTTAGAGAACAAATAGTATTTAAATAAAAGGAAAAATATGTTTTTAGTTCATCCTCTTCTAAGTCTGCAAAACCTTTTTTCTTTTTACCTTTTCCTAAAAGTTCTTCTTCATCCTTATATCCACTTTCAAAATGAGTATTTGAAATATTATTTATATCATAATCTGATTGAGTGGAATTTAATAAATACTCTGCAATCATTGAGTCATGAGCTATATTCTTGAAATTTATTTTTAAATCTAGAAGAATTATTAAATCTTCTTTTAAATTATGTCCTAATATTTCTATAGCTTCATCTTCAAAAATATCTTTGAACTTTAATATATCTTCTTTTGAATTTAACTTTATAAAGTTTGGATTTTCATCCTTTGATTTTATTGCAAAATAAATTGGTTCTACACCCTCATAAACTTTTCCATCTGTAATTATTTTAAAAGCAAAAGATTTATTTTCTTTAACTTGTTTTATAATCTCTTCAACTTCTAAATTATCCCAAACAAAATTTTCATCAGAAATCATTTGTATTTCTTCTTTATGAAATTCACTTGGCAGCCTGTCTAAAAGTGATGTAAATTCATATTCTCTATACATTTGTGAAAGAGTTTCATAATCATATTCTTGTTTTTCAAAGTCTGATAACTCTTCTTCTATTGGTACATTTACAACAATTGTTCCAAGTTTTTTACTCATAAATGCTTGAGCCTTATTATCTTCTAATTTTTCTTTTAATTTTTTACCTGAAACTTCATCTAAATTATTGTATAGATTTTCCATAGATCCAAATTGATGCACAAGTTTTAAACCTGTCTTTTCTCCAACACCTGGAACTCCTGGAATATTATCTGAATTATCTCCCATAAGCCCTTTTAAATCTATAAATTGTAGCGGCTCTATATCAAAATCTTCTCTTATACTTTCAACAGAAATAATATCCATTTCTTTAATTCCTTTTCTAGTTAAAAGTACTTTTGTATTTTCATCTACAAGCTGATAATAGTCCTTATCTCCTGTTAAAAGGTATGTTTCATATCCATCTTCAGATGCTCTCTTAGAAAGACTCCCTGCTATGTCATCTGCCTCGTACACAGGTGATTCTAAAACCTTAATATTCATTTTCTTTAAAATATCTCTTACAATTGGAAATTGTTGTTCTAGTTCAGATGGAGTTTTTTGTCTTGTTCCCTTATATTCATCATATATTTCATTTCTAAAATTTTTACCTTTCATATCAAAACAAACTACAACTGAACCTGGATCGATTTTTTCAATAGCATTTTCAAGCATCATTACAAATCCATAAATAGCATTTGTATAAACACCTTTTTTTGTTTTTAATAATGGTAATGCATAAAAAGCCCTAAAAAATAATGATGATCCATCTATAATAAGTAATTTCTTATTCAAAATATCAGCTCCTATCTTAATATATTATACATTAAATATAAAAAAATATTAGACTATAGACTAAAAAATAGAACTTTTACAATATTCATTTAAATCTATTTATAATAATTATTTTTACAATTAAAAAAGGTCTAGCCCTTAGCTAAACCTTTTTTAAAGTATGTTTGTTTTAGTAGTTTTGTTTTTCTAATATCATTTTAAAATAAATGATATTTATTCGTATGTTTTGTTAAATATCTTTAAAATATTTGTATTTTACTTTATAGCGTCTAATTATCTTTCGTTTTGTTATTTAATTTTGTTCTTTAATTTTTTTAATTTCTTCAATCATAAGAGGAAGCACTTTCATTGCATCTCCTACAATTCCTACATCTGCAACATCAAAGATTTGAGCGTCTTCATCTTTATTTATTGCAACGATATAGTCTGATCCTGTTATGCCAGATAAATGTTGGATTGCTCCACTTACCCCAGCTCCAATATATAATTTTGGTGTAACAATTTTACCTGATTGTCCTACTTGTTGTGAACGAGATATCCATCCATCTTCAGTTACTGGTCTAGTTCCACCAACTACACCACCAACAACTTTTGCAAGTTCATGGATTAACTCAAAGTTTTCTTTATTTCCCATTCCACGACCACCAACAACTACTATTTCAGCTTCTTCAAGATTTACAGATTCTCCTGCTTCCTTGATAATATCTTTAATAACAGTTTTTAAATCTTTTGAAACATTTACTGTTTCTTCTATAACTTCGGCAGTTTCTTCGCTTAATTCATCTTTTTTAAATGAACCTGGTCTTATTGTTGCCATTTTCAGACCTTCTGCTTTTATAACAACATCATTTAAAAGTGTTCCACCATAAACTGGAGCAGTAAATAAAATTTCATCTCCATCTATAGATATAGCATTTACGTCAGTAACACATGCTGTTTCACATTTTTTAGCTACAACTGCAGCTAAATCTTTTCCTATTAATGTAGCTCCCATTAAAAGAAGTGAAGGATCATATTTTTTAGCAATTTCAGATATAATATTTGCTAAAATTTCTACATCTTTACTTTCTTCTTTAACTACAATTACTTTATTTACTCCTGCTTTTGCATAAATTTCAGCAGTTTTTTCTGTGTCTTCGCCAATTACAAGACCAACTAAATTTACATTTTCACCTTTTGCAAGCTTACTAGCTTCAGAAATAACTTCTAAAGCTACTTTTACTGGTTCATTTTCGTTGGTTTCTACAAAGACCATAATATCTTTTCCATTAGTAAAACTCATTATCGAAACCTCCTAAAACATTTTAGCTTCTGCCATTATTTCCATTGCTTTAGCAACAGAATCTTCAACAGCTTCTTCGTTAATTTTTATTCCTGCAGCTCTTTTTGCTGGTTCATAAACTTTAACAACTTCAATTAAATTTGCTTGATCAAAATCAACATTTAATTCAGCTATTGCTTTTTTTCTAGCTTGCATTTTACTTTTAATAGTTGGATAACGAGGATCATAATTTGGTTTATTTACAGAAATTACTACTGGTAATTTTCCTTCATAAACACAATAACCTTCATCCATTTCTTGTTTTGCTTCTATAACTCCATCTTTATTTTCAATATCAATGATATTTGTCATAACTCCAAGATTAAGTTCATCAGCTAACATAAGAGGAACTTGACTTGTCGCATGGTCTGTAGTTTCTTTACCACAGAATATAACATCAAATTCTTTTCCTCTTTCAGCTTCAATTTTCTTAACAGCTTCAGCAAGTTTTTTAGCAATTTTTAAAGAATCATATTCTACAACATTTTCTTCTTTTACTAAAAAAGCTTCATCAGCTCCAACTGATAAACAGTTTTTAAGAGCATTTTTAACATCTTCATTTCCAATTGAAACAGCAGTTACAGTTCCTTCAACTTCTTCTTTTAGGCGAGTTGCCATTTCAAGAGCATAAGTGTCAAAAGCATTTACAACTGGAGTTACATCTTTTAAATCTGCTTGTTGAGTTTCAGCATTTAAATTTATTTGAACTGAATCATCAGGCACTTCTTTAATACATACTAAAATTTCCATTATTATACTCCTCTTATCTTCCTATTACGCTATTTGCTATAACAATTCTTTGAATTTCATTACTTCCTTCAAAGATTTGGAAAATTTTTGAATCTCTTAATAATTTTTCTACAGGATATTCTCTACTAAATCCATATCCACCAAATACTTGGATAGCTTCTGATGAAACTTCCATAGCTATATCTGATGCATAACATTTAGCAATTGCAGATTCCTTAGTAAATGGAAGTCCCTTATCCATTAAAGTTAGCGCATGTGCAACCATTTGTCTTGCAACTTCAGTTTTTATTTCCATATCAGCTATTTTAAATTGTAAACCTTGATTTTTTATAACTGGTTTCCCAAATTGAATTCTTTCTTTACCATAAGCAATTGCTTCATCAATTCCTCTTTGAGCAATACCTGCAGATATACAACCCATCCAAGCACGAGCTTGATCTAGAGTTTGCATAGCAATTTTAAATCCTTCACCTTCAGCACCTAAAAGATTTTCAGCTGGAATTCTACAATCTTCTAAGACAACATCTGTTGTATTTGAAGTTCTAATTCCCATCTTATCTTCTTCTTGTCCTGCACTAAGTCCTGGTGTTCCTTTTTCAACATAAAACATTGAAATTCCTTTAACACCTTTAGATTTATCAGTCATTGCTGTTATACAATAAAAATCAGCAACTGCTCCATTAGTGATAAAGCATTTTCTACCATTAAGAACATATTCATCGCCATCTCTTACAGCTTTTGTAACACCTGCAGAAGCATCTGATCCAGCACCTGGTTCAGTTAAACAAAATGCTCCAAGTCCACCTTCAAGAACAATATCACACATTCTTTGCTTTTGTTCTTCAGTTCCACCAATAAGAACTGGTTTCATACCAAGTCCACTTGCTGAAATTGTAGTAGCAAAACCTGAATCTGCAATAGCCATTTGTTCTAAAAGAGCGGCAACATCTACTCTTGAAAGTCCTGGTCCACCATATTCTTCTGGCACTTCTAATGCATGATAACCTTGTTCAATAGCTTTTTCATACATTTCTTTAGGCCATTCACCTGTTCTATCAAATTCTTTACATTGTTCTTTTACTTCATTGTCACAGAAATTTTTTACGTCTTGAACTAAATCTTGAGCTTCTTCAGAAATTAAGTAACCCATCTTATTTCCTCCTTATATCAACTAGCTTATTATTATAATTAATTAAAAACTTTATTTGGATTTAATATCATTTTAGGATCAAATACTTCTTTGATACCTTTCATTAATTGGATATTTTCTTTTCCAGCATATTTTTCTAAGAATTCTATCTTACCAAATCCAATTCCATGTTCACCTGATATTTGTCCACCAAGTTCAATAGCTTTTCCATATATATCTTCAAAGAATTCAGCAACTTGTTTTTTGAATTCATTTATTTCCATATCATTACTACAAGTATAAATGTGTAAGTTACCATCACCAGCGTGACCAAATGATTTAACAACAAAATCAAATTTTTCAGCAACTTCATTTACATATACAAGGTATGGAGCAATTTCACTTACAGGAACAACAACATCACATTCATCAAGAAGTTCAGTTTCAGCTTCTATTGCTTCAAGGAAAGCTCCTCTAGCAGCCCAAGCTTCTTTTTTCTTAGTTGGTGTATCTGCAATTAAAACATCAATAGCTCCCGCTTCAAGAACAATTTCAGCAGCTCTTTCAGTAATTTCTTCAAGTTCTTCCATATTATCACCATCAAAAGTAACTAAAAGATAAGCCTCAGCTTGGATGCCTTCTAATTTTTGTGGGAATACACTTTTACCAATATATCTTTCTGATGCTAGAACAATTTCTCTTTCCATAAATTCAAGAGCTTGAGGTTCTAAATGATTCATAAAGAATTGAGGTACCGTTGCAATACATTCATCTAAATTTTCATAAGGAATAATTAAACTAATAGTTTCCTTAGGAGCAGGAATTACTTTTAAAGTAGCTTCAGTAATAATTCCAAGAGTTCCCTCTGCACCAATCATTAGATTTAAAAGAGAATATCCACTTGAAGTTTTAGACACAGTAGCACCAAGTCTTGTAATTTCTCCAGTTGGAAGAACTACAGTTAAAGCTCTAACATAATCTCTAGTAGTACCATATTTAACAGCTCTCATACCACCTGCATTTGTAGAAATATTACCACCAATAGTAGCAAATTTTTCACCTGGATCTGGTGGATACATTAAGCCTTTTGAAAGTGCATCTTCAGCTAAATCATTTAAAAGAACACCTGATTCTACATTTACAACAAAGTTCTTTTCATCATATCCTAAGATTTTATTCATCTTAGTCATATCAATCATAATTCCACCTTTATAAGCAACAGCTGCACCAGTAAGACCAGTACCTGCTCCTCTTGGAATTACAGGAATATTATTTTCATAGCAAAGTTTAACTATAGCTGAAATATCTTCAGTTGTAGTAGCTTCAATAACTACTTCTGGCATACCTTCCCCGTAGATAGGCATTTCATCATGGAAATAGTCAGTATTGATTTCTTCACCTGCATAAACTTTACCTGGAACAATATTTTTTAAATTTTCAATAAGTTCAGGACTTACCTTATTGTATTCTTTCATGCTTTTCCTCCTATTATAAAATAAAATTTAATAACCACTTTGATTATTTGTTTTTTTACCTAATATTTAAAATACTTAATAAATTAAATTATCAGTATTAAATAAATAATAGAGTCATAAAAATTTACAAATATATTTTCAAGTATAACTTGTAACAATAAAGCATCTTTTAAATAAGCCTCATTGGTAGTACCATTTGATTTAAAAAAATATTTTTTCTTTTCAACGTATTTTATTGGTGGTACCACTTAAAACCATAATATAAAAGTATCAATATTTATTTTTATTATACTTTAGTATCTCTGCCTTGTCAATCGTTGTCATAGATAGAAAAACCCATTATATACAGTATTTAAACTCATACAATGGATTTCGATTAATAATTATCTAACTCTACCTTTAAAAACTGTCTTATATATTTAAAATGCTTTAACAAACCATCTAAAGCTTTATCTAAATCTCCTTCGATAACTCCCTCAACTAATTGTCTATGAGCTATCGCAAGAAGTTCTTCAGACTTAATATCAGTAAAAATTTTCTCTCTCATCTTAGGAACATACTGCTCCATAATATCATTTAAGGCATTAAAATTTGATATTATATAAATATTATTAGAAGATTCTACTAATAAATAATGCATGGACTTATCATTCTTAGCGCGAATAGCTTCTGTCTCAGCATTTTCCATAGCCTCAAGATGTAACATAATTCTTCTTTTCTGATCGTCATTAATATTTTTAACAGCAAGATTTACAGCAGAGAACTCTAAACCAAACCTAAAATCAGTTAACTTTTCCATATCCATTCCCTTTAACACATACATCATAGACATAACCTCTGTTAAAGTTTGATCAAATTGACCAGATATAAAATTTCCTGCACCATGTTGAGAATATATAACACCCATTCTCTCTAAAATTCTAATGCCTTCCCTAACTGAATTTCTACTAAT
>CAMIZH010000060.1 GCA_946403255.1 uncultured Peptoniphilaceae bacterium
AAGAAATTGAACATATGAGTACTAAAAGAGCTTCAGAACTTGGTATTTCTATTATTCACCAAGAGTTAAATATGTGTTCTCATTTAAGTGTTATGGAGAATATTTTTTTAGGAAGAGAGAAAACTTCTAAGGGATTTTTATCCAAGAAGGTTATGAGAGAGAAAACTATTGAGATTTTAAAAGAGCTTGATATTGATATTTCTCCTGATACTATAGTTAGTTCTCTTCCTGTTTCTATGCAACAAATGATTGAAATTAGTAAGGCGATTTCTGTAAATGCTAAGGTTCTTATTATGGATGAACCTACTTCAGCTCTTACTAAAAAGGAAATTGATAAACTTTTTTCTATTATAAATAAATTAAAGAAAAAGGGCTGTGGAATTGTTTATATTTCTCACAGAATGGAAGAGTTTCAATATATTGTAGATAGAGTTACTGTTATGCGTGATGGTGAATATATTGTTACTAAAAACTTTAAGGAAACTTCAATAGAGGAAATAATTTCTTTTATGGTTGGACGTGAGATTAAGGAAAAATTTCCAAGAACCTTTTGTCCTAAAGGGGATTTGATTTTTAGTGTTAAAAACTTAAACGCAGGTCCTTTAGTTCGTGATATAAACTTTGATGTTTTTAAAGGTGAGATTGTTGGAATTGCTGGTCTTATGGGTGCTGGTAGAACAGAGATGAGTCGTGCTATTTTTGGTGTTGATGCAAAGGAAAGTGGTGGTATTTTCCTTGAAGGAGAGGAAATTCAAATTTCTAGTCCAAAAGATGCTATAGATTCTGGTATTGTTTTAGTTCCAGAGGATCGTAAAAAAGATGGTCTTTGTACAAAATTAAGTGTTTCTGAAAATATTTCATTAACAAATTTAGATGATATTTCTTCAACTGGAGGTTTGATTAAAGAGGCTAAGGAAAGAAGTCTTGTTTCAGGTGTTATAAAAAAACTTGGAATAAAGGTAAGTTCTCCTTCTGTAAATGCTGAAACTTTATCTGGTGGAAATCAACAAAAAATAGTTATAGGTAAATGGCTTGCTAGAGATTCAAAGGTTATTATTTTTGATGAGCCAACTCGTGGTATTGATGTTGCTGCTAAGGTAGAGATTTACAATTTAATGAACAAGCTAAAGGAAGAAGGTATTGGAGTTGTATTTATTTCTTCTGAGCTTCCTGAAATTTTAGGGATAAGTGATAGAGTTCTTGTTATGTGTGATGGAAAGATTACTAAAGATCTTGTAACTCAAGAAACCTCTCAAGATGAAATATTAACTTATGCAACTAAGTTTGAAAGTAAAATATAGGGGAGTAATGATGGAAAATAACGAAAATATATTTAAGCGATTTTTAAATATAAGAGGTATGAAAAAAGTACTTATGGTAACTTTAGGTCTTGTAGTTCTATGTATGGCTTTTAGTTTTATAAATCCTACTTTTCATTCAAATAGAAATATTTCAAATCTTTTAAGACAAATAGCACCAATTCTTATAATAGGTCTTGGTCAATCTTTTGTTCTTATAACTGGAAATATAGATTTATCAATTGGTTCAGTTGTTGGTATGAGTTGTATGATTTCTGCAACTTTAATGACTAAGGGAATGAGTCCTTTTATGGCTGTAGTAATTACACTTTTTATATGTGTTTTAACTGGTCTTATAAATGGAGTATTAGTTTCTGGAATTAAAATACCGCCTTTTATTGCAACACTTGGTACTATGACTGTTGCAAGAGGTGTTGCACAAATTGTAAACAATAATTACAATACAGATGCAATTGGTGAGTCTGTTCAAGGTTTTAGAAATTTATTTTATTATGGTAAATTTTTGGGAATTTACAAAGGTGTTTGGATAGCTATTGCAATGTTTATTGTTCTTGCTATTATACTTTCTAAAACAAAGTTTGGTAGACATGTTTATGCTGTTGGAAGTAACGAAGAGGCTGCAAAATTTTCTGGAATAAATGTACTTTTTGTAACAACTTTAGTTTATATAATTAGTGCGATTTGTGCAGGAATTGTTGGTCTTATGATGACAGCAACTTCAGGTATTGGAACTATGGATGCAGGAACTATGTATGAAATGTATGCAGTTGCGGCATCAGTTATTGGTGGAGTTTCAACTCTTGGAGGTCAAGGAATATTATTTGGTACTGTTATTGGGGCAGGAATTTGGGGAGTTTTACAGAATGGGCTTCAATTTGCTGGTGCTCCTGTGGCAATCAGAAATATTGTTATAGGAATTATAGTAGTAGCTTCAGTTATGTTAGATGTGGTTATTCGTAAAGAAAAGCCATTGAAAAAATAAATTAATAAAATATCTTAGGAGGAAATTATGTTTAAAAAAGTAACAAAAGCGGGAGCGATCATAGCATTGTCTCTATCACTTGTTGGTTGTGGGAATGGAGCGTCTAAAGGGGACAGTGCTCTATCAGATGCAGATAAAAAAGTAATCCTAATAACTATGGATAGTACTGATCTACATTGGGTTTCAGTAAATGAAGGTGCTGAAAAAGCCGCAAAAGAAGATGGAACTGTAAACTACAAATGGATGGCACCAGATAAAAAAGATGATGCTCAACAAATTGAAAGAATTAACAATGCTATTGCTGATGGAGCAAATGCAATTATGATTTCAGCAAATGGTAGAGATTCTGTTTCAGGAGCTCTTGAAGAAGCAAAAGCTGAAGGAATAAAAATAGTTTATGTTGATTCACCTGCAAGTATTGAAGGAGAAGCAACTTTTGCAACTGACAACTTTAGCGCTGGAGAACTTGCAGCAAAAGAAATGGTTGAAAAACTTTATGAAAAAGGTATAACTGAAGGAAAAATTGGAGTTGTAAACTTTAATGCTTCTGCTGATACAGCAATTAAAAGAGAAGAAGGATTTAGAGCTGCTCTTAAAGATACTAAATTTGATATTTTAGCTACTCAATATTCTGATGGAGATGCAAGTAAATCTCAAGATATATCAGATAACTATATAACTGATGGTGTTGTTGGAATTTTCGCAACAAATGAAGGATGTACAGTTGGAACAGGAAATGCTATTAAAGGTTCAAAAAGTGATGTTATAGCTGTTGGTTTTGATAAATCAGATGCAATATTATCATTAGTTGAAGATGGATCACTTTATGCAACTATGGCTCAAAAACCTGAAGATATGGGATATAGAGGAATGAAAGCTGCACTTGATGTATTAAACGGAAAAGAAGTAGAAGAAAAAAATGTTGATACAGGAGTTTCAGTTATAAATAAAGATAATCTTAAAAAATAATTTAAGAAAAAGGGATTATTATGAAAAAAGATGATTTGTATAGATATACAGGAACACCAGAGCAATTATTTGGTCACAAAGAATATAGATTGCAAGGTGGAAAAGCAGATGATTTAAGAGTTATAGAAATTTATAATTCAAAAGGACTTAGTCTTGATGTACTACCTGATAGGGGAATGGATATAGCAAACTTAAAATTTATGGGGATGAATTTAAGTTTTTTATCTAATACAGGTTTAGTATCTTCTAAATATTTTGAAGAAGATAAAAATAGGGGATTTATGAGAAATTTCTATGCAGGATTTTTAACTACTTGTGGTTTAAGTTATATGGGGGCATCTTGTGAAGAAGATGGATATAACTTAGGCCTACATGGTAGGATATCAAATACTCCAGCTGAAGAAGTCTCTGCACAAAATGTAATTAAAGATGATGAAGGTTTAATATTTTTAAGGGGAAAAGTTAAAGAAAGCGAAGTTTTTGGATCTCATTTAGTCTTAGAAAGAGAGATAAAACTAGATGCTTTTAAAAATGTTTTTACAATAAAAGATACAATTGAAAATCTAGGCTTTGAAAGTGTTCCATTAATGCTTTTATATCATATGAACATTGGATATCCATTTTTAGATGAAGATATAGAAATTATACTAGATTCAAAAGAAGTAATAGCAAGAGATGAAGTGTCAGAAAAAAATCTAGATAAATATCTTAAAGCAGAAAAACCAGAAGATGGAAGAATAGAAGAAGTCTTTTTTCATAAAATAAATGAAATTGAAAATCTGGGGAGATTTAAAATTTTAAATAGAAAACTTGGAATTGTGTTATCGGTTACTTATCCAATTTCCAAGCTACCTTATTTTACGCAATGGAAGTCTATGAGAAGTGGGGAGTATGTTATGGGCTTTGAACCAGGCAATTGTAATGTAAATGGTAGAAAAAATGCAAGAGAAGAAAATATACTAGAATTTCTTCCAGCAAGAAGTAAAAAAACTATAGAAATAGTTGTAGAAATAAACAAGCTAAATGTGTAGATATTGGAGGTAAAATATGAAAAGATCATTAATAAATAGTTTAATAAAAGAAACAATAGATTTTTGTAACGAAAGAGGATTATATCTTCCACCTTTTGCATATTGGACAGCAGATGATTGGAGAAATGCGGACGAGTCTTATGAAGAAGTAGTTGAAAATATGCTTGGATGGGATGCAACAGATTTTGCTAAAGGAGATTTTAAAAAGTATGGTTTAGTAACATTTACTTTTAGAAATGGAAACTTTAACAAACCTGAAAAATACTCAAAAATATATTGTGAAAAACTTTTAATTGTTGAAGATGGTCAAGAACTTCCATATCATTTTCATTGGAAAAAAATGGAGGATATTATAAATAGAGGTGGCGGAAACCTTATATTAACTCTTTATAACTCTGATGAAAATGGCGGATTTAGTGATTCAGATGTTCATGTAAAAGTTGACGGAAGAAGTGTTGTGGTTCCAGCAGGATCAGAAATAACATTACATCCTGGTGAAAGTATAACTTTAAGACAAGGTCAATATCATAAATGGGTTGGAGAATCTGAAACAGGAAAAATTATGCTTTTTGAAGTTTCTATGTCAAATGATGATTTTGTAGACAATAGATTCTATGAAAAATTAGACAGAATTCCAGAAACAGAAGAAGATGAAGAAACTCTATACTTAACATTTAATGATTATAAGAATTATTATTTAAAATAGAGGTGTATGAATGAAATACCTATTGGGGATAGATTTAGGAACATCAGCAACGAAAACAATTTTATTTACAACTGATGGTAAAATAGTTGCGCAAAACTCAGTTGAATATCCCTTATATCATCCTGAAGAATCTTGGGCGGAACAAAATCCAGAGGATTGGTTTAATGCAGTTATAACTACAATTAAAAATGTAGTTGAAAAATCAAAAGTAAATGCAGAAGATATAAAGTCTATTGGACTTTCAGGTCAAATGCATGGACTTGTAATGTTAGATAAAAATAAATCAGTAATTCGTAATTCAATATTATGGTGTGATGGTAGAACTTCTAATGAATGTAATGAAATTAATAGCATTCTTGGGGAAGAAAATATTATTAAAATAACTGGTAATCCAGCATTAGTAGGTTTTACATTATCTAAAATTATTTGGGTTAGAAATCACGAAGAAAAAAATTATAAAAAGGCTGAAAAGTTTTTACTACCAAAGGATTATATAAGATTTAAATTAACAGGAGAATTTTTCACAGAATACTCTGATGCATCAGGAACAAATCTTTTAGATATTAAAAAGTTAAAATGGAGCGAAGAAATACTTGAAAAGTTAAATATAGATAAAAAATTACTTCCAGAAATTAAAAAATCACATGAAATATGTGGTTATATAACAGAAGAAATAGCTAAACTAACGGGGCTTAGCACAAAAACTTCAGTGGTTGCAGGAGCAGCAGACAACGCGGCGGCAGCAATTGGAGCAGGAGTTATAGACGAAGGAAATGGATTTATGACTATAGGAACTTCAGGAGTGATTTTTTCACCAATAGACAAACCGATAGTTGATAAATGTGGCAGAGTTCATACTTTTTGTTCGGCAGTTGAGAATAAATGGGCGATATTAAGCTGTACATTATCAGCAGGTCAGTCACTTAAATGGTCTAAAGAAGCTTTGTTTAAAGAAGAAGAGTTAAACAATTTAGAAGAAAAATCTGTTTATAAAATCTTAGATGAAAAAATAGAAAATATTCCAATTGGAGCAAATAAATTATTCTTTTTACCATATTTAATGGGGGAAAGAAGTCCAATCTTAGATGAAAAAGCAAGGGGAGCTTTTATAGGTTTATTAAATTCTCACAACAAATATCATATGCATCGTTCAGTTATGGAAGGCGTTGCATATTCGCAAAGACAGTGTTTGGATATAGTAAAAGAAATGGGAATTCAATTTACAAATTTAAGAATTGGAGGCGGGGGATCTGTAAGTTCTGTATGGAGACATATGTTTGCAGATACGCTAAACTGTGATATTGAAACTGTAAGTTCTTCAGAAACGGCAGCACTTGGTGCAGCTATACTTGCAGGAGTAGGTTCAGGAGTTTATGAAAGTGTAGACCTTGCTGTAAAAAGAATAGTAAAAAGTGGAGATACAATAAAAACAAATGTAAAAAATTATGAGGAATATATGAAATATTATAATATTTACAATACTCTTTATAATAATTTACAAAATAGTTTTAAAGCAATAGCAGAAATTAAAACATCAACTTTCTAAGGAGAGTTGGTGTTTTTTATTGTATAATTTATAATATAGAAAGAAAATTTTTATTAAATTTGAAAATATATTATAATAGATATAAATTACAGTACATAGAGAGGAAGATAAAAACTATGGCAACAGAATTTACTATAGCAATAAATCCAAATGGAGAAAACTTAGAAAATGAATTAAAAGCTTTAAAAATATCAGCACTTTATGCAGATAAAATAAATATAATAAGCCCTACTTTAGATATATATAGTACATTAAATACAAAATCAAAAAATAAAAAAAACATAGAAATAGAAATTATATCTAAACTTTTAAAGAGCTTACCAATTTGTGAATTTGCTTCAAAAGAAGAACTTTCAGATGAAAAATCACAACTTTTAGAACTTGAATTTGCAACTAAATCTGCAGGATATAAATCTTCGAGTTTAGTAGAAAGAATGAAAATACAAAATGTTTTAAAAGAATCTCAAAAAGGAAGCATTGAAGATTTGGATAAAATATTTGGTGAAGAAAATATTCAAGAAATATTTAGCTTGGGAAAAAATTTAAATGTAGAAAACTTTAAAAATATAATAACGAATATATCTAAATACTATGAAGAATATTTAGATAAAATTGAAAAATTATCTAAAAAAACAAATTTATTATTAGATATAAAACTAGAAAATACATTAGTAAAATTACCAATATTTTTAGATAAAAGTATAGAAGAAATATTTGATATAAAAAATGCTGTTAGAGATGAACTTACTAATTTTAATAAGGCTTTAGATAAATTTGAAAAAGCAGTAGAAAAATCAAAAGAAGAAATAGATATTGTAGAACTTTTTAAAGAGATAGTAGAAAGTGATTATAAAATTTTAGTTGATAAATTAAATAATATTGAAAGTACAAATGAAAAAATAACTTTGAACTATATTAAGAAAGAGGATTTATTTATAGAATTAGAAAAAAATCTTGTAAAAAATTCTATGAAAAATTCAGCAAATATTACTGATGAAATTGAAGATGAAAAATATACTTTAGCAAAAGATTTAGATAAAAATATATTTTATTATGGAATATAAAAAAGCACTCAATGAGTGCTTTATTTTTGTAAATAGAAAACCCCCAGTTAGACTGGGGTTCAGTAGAGCTTTAGCGTTAATTCTCTAAAAATTAAAAACCTCCAGTGAT
>CAMIZH010000061.1 GCA_946403255.1 uncultured Peptoniphilaceae bacterium
AATTATATACATCATTAATAAAATTATTGGAAAATATTAATTTTTAAAACAAAAAAACTACCTTAAGGTAGTTTTTTATTTTTCTAATATACTTGCTATTTCTTCTGCTTCTTTTATAATATCTTTTGGATAATCTAAAGTTTTTAATATCATAGTTGCATTTCTACTACTTACAGGCCCATTTTTTATTTTATAATCAAAAACTAAATCATCATCTATTATCTCTTCTTCAAAATGATAATTTAAATAATCATTTTTTAAGTTTTCTGTAAGTTCTATATCATGAGTTGCTGCTATTACAATATTATTTTTTACCATATATTTTAAAGTTGAAGTTGCTACAGATACTCTATCAATAGTATTTGTCCCTCTAAATATCTCATCTAATAAAACAAATTGCTTTCTATCACTTTCCAAAATAGATTTTATAACTTGTGCCTCTGTCATAAAATAAGACCTATTTTCCAAAATAGAATCAGATATACTAATTGCAGATCTTACATCAATTAATTCAGTATTAAATCTTTCTGCAAAAACTACTCCGAAACTTTGTGCTAAAACCAAGTTTATTCCAACAGTTCTTAGATAAGTACTTTTACCTGAAGCATTTGAACCAGTTAAAAGTATTGAATTATTATAGATTTCCAAATCATTTTCTATAGAATTTTCTATATATGGATTTCTTAAAGCTTTTCCATTTACTCCACTATCTATAAAATTCGCATCTTTTAAATCATTTGCTATGGTTATTGATGCAATTGCGATTTCACTATCTATAGAACCTATTATTTTATAAATCTCTAGAATTTCTTTATTATAAAGTTTTAAATATTTTGATGCTTTTATAAATCTTCTACCTTCTGATAGAAATAATATATTTTTATATGTTTCTGCAAAATCAATTTCAATATTTCCAGTTGATATATTTACTCCATTTAACATTTTATATAAACTTTTTACATCTTTATTTAATATTTCTAATTGATATATTTCTTCTGAAAAAGCTGAATCATTATATTCTTCTAAATTTTTTGATAGAATTAAAAGTTTTTGTAAATTTAAAATTCCATTTAATTTACCATAAGTCATTTTATTAAATTGTTTGTAAATATAATAATTTCCAGCTAATAATACAAATATAAATATAATAAAATATTCTCTAAATAGTAAAAAACCAACAATTATATAAACTAAAGTAAATGAAAATATATAAGTTAATTTTTTCATACCATTATCTATTTCAATATCTTCAAATAATAATTCAAGAATAGAGTCTTTAAAAACACCAAGCTTTGCAATTTCAAATTGAATATCTTTAGTATCTTCAATATTTTCAATTAATCTTTTTCTTTTATCTTTGATTTTTTCTAAAATATTAATATCTTTTTTTAAATTTCTTAAACTGTAATAAAAATAATGCATACCTGGTGTTGATTTTATATGATTATAATTCTCTAAAAAAGTATCTAATAATAAATCACTATAAAGCAAGTCATCTACATTTCCACCTAACACTTTATACAATTCATCTTTACTAAAATTATATTTTTCTATATAATTCTCTCCAAAATTCTCATCTATTTCATTCCAAAGACGAATTTTACTATTTCTCTCTTGAATATAATTATTAACAATTAAAAATCCTATAAAAAATATTATTAATATTATAGGACCTAATATATTTTCATCCAAAAAAATCACCACCTGTAGAACATTATAATATAAATATCCTTTTAAAAGAATGATAAAAAAGACTGCTAGAAAATCTAGCAGCCTTTATTTTATATTTCTATATATTCAAATATTTCTTTATTTCTTTTTATTTTTTCTAGTACTGAATTTCGTCTAGCTTCATATCCTTCTATAATTTTTATTTCCTCTTTTGTTTCTCCAATTATATCTGGAACTAATTCATCTTTTTGAAGGCCTTTTGCTCTAAATGTTAAAAAAGCAATTCCTCCTAAAAATCTTTCTGAAGTTAAATGATCTTCTCCAATAAATTTTACACAAATTTCAATAGATTGATTACCTACTCCTGAAACAAATCCTTCAACAAATAAAAACTGTCCCATTTTAAATGGTTTTAAAAAATCATATGAATCTACTGATGCAGTTGTAACTGGACCTCTTACATGTCTTATTGCAACTGATCCTGCAGTACTATCTGCTAATTCTAAAAGTTTTGCACCATACATTGTTGCCTTAGTATTTAAATCTGTCGGCATTATTGAACGGCCACTTTTCATCTTACTTTCAGATGTTTTTTTAGTTGTTCTCGTAATAACTTTTTGCAATTTTAGCTCCTAATTCACAATTATTTTTAACAAGTGCAATATTAGTTTCTAATGATTTTCCTTCTGTTACTTCTAAAACTTTACTTAAAAGGAATGGAGTTGATTCTTTTCCGTGAATTCCTTTTTCATTAGCTTCAATTATTGCTTTGTTAATAGCATCTGTAATTAACTCTTCATCCATTGCATTTTCAGCTGGTACTGGATTTGCTACTACTATACCACCATCAATTCCAAGTTCCCATTTAGTCTTTGCAGTATTTGCAATTTCTTCTGGGTTATTCATTTTATAATCTAAATTAAATTCAGATTCTCTTGTAAAGAATGCAGGCATTTTTTCTGTTTGATATCCTAATACTGGAACTCCAAAAGTTTCAAGATATTCTAAAGTTAAACCAATATCTAAAATAGATTTACATCCAGCACAGATTACTGCTACATCTGTATTTGCAAGTTCTTGTAAGTCACGAGATATATCAAAAGTATCTTCTGCTCCTCTATGAACTCCACCAATTCCTCCTGTTGAGAAGAATTTAATTCCTACTAATGAACAAGTTAATACAGTTGTTGCTACAGTTGTTGCACCATTTTTTTTATTTGCAACTATATAAGCATAGTCTCTAGTTGAACATTTTTCTATGTCTTTTGAAGTTGCCATAAAGTTTAAGTCTTCTTCTGTTAAACCAACTTTAATTTTTCCATTTATAATAGCTGTTGTTGCAGGAACTGCACCATTTTTTCTAATTATTTCTTCACATTCTTTTGCTGTATTATAATTTTGTGGATATGGCATACCATGTGAAATAATAGTTGATTCTAAAGCAACTATTGGATAATTTTTATCCATTGCTTCTTGTACTTCAGGACTTACTTCTACGTATTTTTTTAACATTTCTCTATTCAACATTTTTCATTTCCTCCACTATATTCTCTAATATAAATCTCTCACTATTTGTTCTTTCAGATAAAAGAGCTACTCTACTTGCTGCTGTTGCAAATCTTAGTTTTTCTCTTAACTTCATTTCTTGTAATGATGCATAAACATATGCTGACATAAATGCATCTCCAGCACCTGTTGCATTGTTTACTTCTATTGGTTTCGATTTTACTATCTCAACATTTTTACTATCAACATATACAGAGCCTTTTTCACCCATTGTTATAACAATAGATTTTAATCCCTTAGATATAAGTTCTTTTCCTGCTAAAATTGCATCGTCAACTGAATTTATACTTATATCTGATAAAATTTCAGCTTCATATTCATTAGCCTTTAAAAAATACACTTTATTTAATAAATGTTTTATTTTTATAGCTTTTTTAGCAGAAACAGCATCAATATAATATTTTTGATTGACCATAGTAAGTAAGTATTCTAAACTCTCTTTAGTTAAGTTTGTATCTATTACAGTTCCAACTGCATTTTCAACAATTTTTCTTTTTTTAGATAATAAACCTGGACTTAACTTCTCCATTATATCCATATCATTTATTGCAATTTCCATATCTCTTTTTTCATTTAAAATTGCAAGATATACAGAAGTTCTCTCATGTGGCAATGTAATTACATTTTCAGTATCTATTCCAAGTTCATTTAATTCACTTAAAATAAATTTCCCTTTTTCATCTTCTCCAATAACAGTTATAAGACTAGTCCTATAATTAAGTCTAGAAATATTTTCCGCAATATTTCGTCCAACTCCACCTGTTGATTGAGTAATATGTCCTGGATTTGAATCTTTTAACACAATTGCTTCATTTGTATATCCAAATATATCAAGATTTGCACCGCCTACAACAACAATATAAGGTTCCTCTCGTAAAATATATCCTCTTCCTAGGATATATCCTTGATTACTTAAATTGTTTATATGAACAGCTACTGACGATCTTTTTATAGAAAGAATATCTGCTATTTCTTGTTGAGAAAGACTAGGATCTTTACGAACAAGTTCCATAATCTCACTTTCTCTAGGTGTCAAAAAAATCACTCCTTTTATAACTGCTTATCTAATAAGCAAAGTTAAATTTTATCATTGTTTATATTATAAACGAAGATTTACGATTTTTCAACACATTATTAATTATTTTAAAGATTTATTATAACAATGTCTACATAGTGGCTCATATTCATCATTTGCACCTATAACAATTCTCTCATCACTTTTTGTTTTTCTTTTAGAAACCCACGCGTCTGAACCACATTTTGTACAAACTGCATGATGTTTATTTAAATAATCTGCTCTTGGCATAAGTTCTTTAACTATTTCAAAAGGTTTCGCTGAATAATCCATATCAAGACCAGCAACTACAACTGTTTTTCCAAAGTTTAATAAATCATCTACTTCTTCTAAAATTTCTTGTATACTTCCACCTAAAAATTGAACTTCATCTATACCTACAACATCCACTTCATGACACTCAATATATTTTTTCATTTCTTTAACATTTTCAACTTTTACTGCAGAAAATGAAGTATTGTCATGAGTTACTATTTTTTCATCAGATGTTCTCGTATCAATAGCAGGTTTAAAAGCTACTGTTTTATATCCTGCAATAGCAAATCTTTTCATTTCTTTTTCTAAACTTGATGTCTTTCCACTAAACATTGAACCTGTATGAACTATTAATTTACCTTTATATTGATGCATATTATTTCTCCTTTTAATATTACCTTTTTTTATTTCTATAATTATTATAATACAAATTTATGAAATCTTTAAAGCTAAATAAAAAAGAACCTTAAATAGGTTCTTAATTTTTTAAGCACTATAGACAATATTACCTTTACAAATTGTATAATAAATTTTTCCTGGTAATATTTCTCCAATAAAAGGAGAATTTTTAGATTTAGATTTTAAATCTTTAACTTCCCAAGTTTCTTTTGGATCAAAAATAACTAAATCAGCTTTTTTACCAACTTGTACTGTGCCAGCATCTAACTTATATAACTGAGCTGGATTTATAGTAAGCTTTCTTAATACTTCCATAAGACTTAAATGACCTTTATCAACAAGTTCTCTAATTGATAAACCAAGAGCCGTTTCAAGACCTACAATCCCGCTAGGAGCCTTAGTAAGCTCTACACTTTTTTCTTCCATACTATGTGGCGCATGATCTGTTGCTATAATATCTATTGTTCCATCTACTAATCCCTCTATAATTTTTTCTTTGTCTTTAAAAGTTCTTAAAGGTGGATTCATCTTTGCCATAGTTCCAAATTTTAAAACATCATCTTCAGTTAATGTAAAATGATGTGGTGTAACTTCTGCAAATAATTTTGCTCCTTTGCTTTTAAAATCTCTTACTATATCTACTGATGTACCTGAGGATATATGTTGTATATCTATTTTAGCACCAGTATATAGAGCCAACGCACCATCTCTTGCAACTAAAACATCTTCTGCAACACTTGGGCTACCATAAATTCCAAGCTCTTTAGAAATCTTTCCATGATTTATTCCATTTTGTTTTATTAAACTTGGGTCTTCTTCATGAAAACTAATTGGAACATCAAGTTCTCTTGCTTTTTTCATAGCCTGAAGAACTACTTCTGCATCTCTATCTGGAATTCCATCATCTGAAAATCCTATTGCTCCATTTTTTACCATTTCTTGCATATTAACTAAATCTTTTCCATTAAAATTTTTAGTTAATGCAGAAATTGTATATACATTTATTTTTGATTTTTTTGCTCTATTTAAAAAATCATTTAATATTTCAATATTATCTATCTTAGGCTGAGTATTTGCCATACAAACTACTGATGTAAATCCACCTGCTGCAGCTGAATCACTTCCTGTAAATATATCTTCTTTATGAGTTTGTCCTGGATCTCTAAAATGAACATGAATATCTATAAGTCCTGGTGCTAAAACTTTGCCTGACATATCTATTCCATCTTCATCAATTTTTCCTATTTCCTTAATTAATTCATTTTCTATTCGTACATCTACTACTTCATCTCTATTTGTAAAAGGATCCATCAATCTTACATTTTTTATTATCATAATATCCCCCCTTATATTTAATTACATTTTATATATTATATCAGTTAAAAATTTTTATTTCTCCCAAAAAAATAATTGACAAAATATATTTCTGGGTATATTATGAACATAGTTCAAATGAACAACGTTCGATATGGAGGATTTATGAAAAAACTAAGTATAACAAAAGAAGAACTTATTGATTTAGGTATTGAAATTGCTAAAAAAGATGGTCTTGGAGAAATTACAATAAGAAACTTTGCAAAAAATGCTGGTGTTTCTGTTGGGACTGTATATCTTTATTTTGAAAATAAAGATAATCTTCTTTCAGAAATTATTGAAGGTTTCTGGAATGATACTATAAACAATAATATTGAGAATATAATAAATCATTCTGAAAATTTTATTATTTCTTTAGATGAAATTTATAGTCTTTTATATAAGCGTTCTAGTGAATTTCATAAATTTTTAATAAGAGATATGATGAAAATGGGATCTAGTTCTTGCTCTATGGATTTTCATTTGAATGAACTTAAAAATAAACTTTGTAAATTAACAGAAAAATATCCTGATATTTATAAAAAGATATCGCGAGTATCTTCTATTGAAGATTTTCTAAACTACTTAGTTGATAATATTTTTTCTTCACTTAGGAGAAAGGATAATCATTTATTATTTGTCCGTGAAAGTTTAATTATTTTATTTGATTTAGATGTGTAATATGCAAGGAATAATGGAAAGTATTTTTGATATTTGTTACTTACTTTTTGCTATGGGCATGGGTATTTATTTAATTAAAAATGCAAAAGATGATTTAACTAAAAAATATGGTATTATGTCATTTATCTTAGGATTTGGTGACGCATTTCATTTAGTACCTAGGATCTATGCATTAAATACTACTGGTCTTGAAGCAAATGCTGCAATACTTGGATTTGGTAAAGCCGTAACTTCAATAACAATGACTATATTTTATTTAATTCTATATAAAATATATATTGATTATTATAAAGATGAAAATAAGAGCATAACTTTTGCTATGTTTTTACTTGCTGGTGTAAGAGTAGTTTTAAGTTTACTACCACAAAACCAATGGCTTTCATACCATCAACCAATGAATTTTGCTATTTATAGAAATATTCCATTCGCTATAATGGGAATTATTATGATAGTTTTATTTTACAAAAAATCTAAACTTAATGATGTTTTTAAATCTATGTATATGGCAATATTTTTATCCTTTGCCTTTTATGTTCCAGTAGTTTTATTTGCTGAAACATATCCACTTGTTGGTATGCTTATGATTCCAAAAACAGTTGCTTATGCTTATATTGTTTATCTAGGATATAAATATCATAAAGAATAAAAAAAGAAGCCTTTAATCGATTATAATACCTTTAGAGTACACACTAAATAAAAAGTATAATATACTTAATTT
>CAMIZH010000062.1 GCA_946403255.1 uncultured Peptoniphilaceae bacterium
CACTAATTATACCAAAATTCCCTAAAGCATTTGCAATAATTGTAAATACAAATATTATTAATGTTAAATAAATCATAATAACCTCCTTATATAGAATATTTCCTAAAACATTTATACCCTTAAGAAATATAAAAAGGTCAATCTAATATTAAACAATAAAAAAAGAACCTAATTCTAGGTTCTTATTTTAATTCTCGTCTATTATCTAAAGCTGTGGATATTGTAACTTCATCATAATATTCCAAATCTCCACCAACTGGTAATCCATATCCTATTCTTGTTGTTTTAATTCCTAAAGGATTTATTATTTTAGATAAATATAATGCAGTAGTATCTCCTTCAACAGTAGGATTTGTTGCAATAATTATTTCTTTTACTTCATCAGATTCTAATCTTTTTAAAAGTTCTCTAATTTTCAAATCTAATGGTCCAATTCCCTTTGTTGGAGCTATAACACCATGAAGAACATGATACATACCAAAATAACAACCAGCTCTTTCCATAGCCTCTACATCTTTTGGATATTCAAGAACACAAATTATAGACTCATCTCTTCTTGTATCAGCACAAATTCCACAAGGATCTTGATCAGTAAAATTTGAACATATAGAACATTCCTTTACATTTTCTTTTGCTTCTACAATAGAAGATGATAAAGTTTTAACTTTTTCAATATCCATATCTAAAATGTGATACGCAAGCCTTTGAGCTGTTTTATTCCCAATGCCTGGTAATTTATTTAATTGATTTATTAAATTTTCAATTGGTTTTGCAGTTGTTTTCATTCTTATAAACCAGGTATATTTAAACCGCCTGTAAGTTTAGACATTTCAGAATTTGCTTTTTCTTCAGCAGTTTTCAAAGCATCATTTACAGCTACGATAATTAAATCTTGTAACATTTCAACATCATCTGGATCAAGAACATCTTTATCAATTTCAATAGCAACAACTTCTTTGCTACCATTTACTCTTACTTTAACAGCTCCACCACCAGCAGAAGCCTCAACTTCTTGATCTTTTAAATCTTCTTGCATTTCTTCCATTTGTTTTTGAAGCTTTTGAACTTGCTTCATCATATTATTCATATTTCCACCAGAAAATCCTGGATATCCTTTTGCCATAATAATCCTCCTAAATTTTATCTATATTTTCTTTTCCAAATAAACTCTCTAACTTAGAAACTGCTTTTTTACGATCTTTTCCATCTTCAATTTCTATTCTTACATCTATTTTTCCATTATATTTTTTACTTAAAAATTCTTTTAAAAATTCTAAATTGTCATTTGTTGATACTGCCTTATAATGGAATGAAAATTTTTCATCATACTGAATAACAAGAGTATTACTAGAAAAACTTTTAATATAAGCTTCTCTTAATAAGGCTGAAATATTTAATCTTCTTTGTTCTTTAATTTCGTTTAATATTTCTTCCCAATCAGACTTTATTAAATCTAAACTTACATTTCCATTTTCAATTATATCAAATTCTTCATTTTTTTGTGAATCATCTTTTTTATTATCTTCTATTAAAACTTCTTTTGAAATCTCAACATTATCTACTTTTGATTTAATATCATATTGATTTGAACTTTCTTCTATTTTTCGTTGAATATTAACATCTATTCCACTATTAATAGTATTAGTTTTAGAAATAGATATGTTTCCAGAACTAATTATATTTTCTAATTCTTTAATTCTATCTTCTAATCCATAACTATCTTTTAAATTATTTATTTTTATTAAACTCATTTCAAATATAACTCTTTTATCTGGAGCATATTTAACACTTGATAATGTTTCATTTAATACATTTAATATTTCAACAATTTTATTAACTTCAATCTCTTCAGATTGTTTTTTATACTTTTCTATTTCTGTAGTATAAAGAAGTTCTAATGGATTTTTTACAGTTTTTGTAATCATTAAATTTCTAAAATGAACTATTAAATCATTTATTAAATTTGATATATCCTTACCATTTTTATAAACTTCTTCTAATGTAATAAATGCACTACTTATATCATGCTCTATTAAATTATCTGAAAGTTCAAATAATATATCATTTGTTGCAATTCCCAAAATTTCTGTAGCTAATTTATAATCAATTTCATCCTTTCCAAAAGAAAGTAGTTGATCAAGTAACGAAAGTGCATCTCTCATTGCACCATCACAATTATTTGCAATTAATTTATAAACTTCTTCATCACAATTTTTATCTTCTAGAGAAGTAATTCTTTTTAAATTTTCTACTATTACATCTGGTGCAATTCTTTTAAAATTAAATCTTTGTGTTCTAGATAAAATAGTTTGTGGAATTTTCTCTGGTTCTGTTGTTGCAAGTATAAAGATTAAATGTTTTGGTGGTTCTTCTAAAATTTTCAAAAGTGCATTAAAAGCTCCTTTTGATAACATATGAACCTCATCTATTATATAAACTTTATATTTACTTGTTGATGGTGGATAAATAACTTTTTCTTTTAATTCACGTATATCATCAACACCATTGTTTGATGCAGCATCCATTTCTACTACATCCATTATTCTATCATTAAGTATTCCCTTACATATTTCACATTCGTTACAAGGATTTCCACCAACTCCATTTTCACAATTTATTGCTCTTGCAAAAATTTTAGCTGCAGAAGTCTTTCCAGTTCCTCTTGTTCCTGAAAATAAATATGCATGAGAAGTTTCTTCACTGCTAATTTGATGTTTTAGCGCTGAAGTTATATGGTCCTGTCCAACAAGTTCATCAAAAGTTTTTGATCTATATTTTCTATATAAAGCCTGATACATTTCATTCAACTCCTTTCCATATTATAACAAATAAATTACTTTAAATAATATATATTATAGATTTTTTAAATTTAAAATAGAACTTCCCTAACATTTAACATTTAATACACATAATTTTCACACTTGATGTATATCATGTAATCATAATAAAAACTTATGGAGGTAATTAAAATGAAAAATCTTAAAAAAGCACTTAGTGTTGCAACTGTTGGTGTTATGATGTTTGGTCTTGTAGCTTGTGGAAACAAAGATGCTGCTAACAACGCTGCTAACGCTGCTAACAATGCTGCTAATAACGCAGTTGAAGCTGCTAACAACGCTGAAGAAGCTGCTAACAACGCTGAAGCTGAAGAAGAAGCTACTAACGAAGCTGAAGAAGCTGCTAACACTGCTGAAGAAGCTGCTAATACTGCTGAAGAAGCTGCTAACACTGCTGAAGAAGCTGCTAAATAATTTAGCTTTAAAATTTAATTTTTATAGAAATTCAGGGGAGCAAATGCTCTCCTTTTTTCATACATAAGATTATTTTTATCTAAGTTGTAATTATTTGTTAAACTTTATAAAGTTATATTATGCTATAATGTAGCTAAGTTTTTTATTAAATTATAAAGAAGGTGACTTAAATGTTTTGTCCAAATTGTGGAAATAAAGTTCCTGAAAATAGTAACTTTTGTCCAACTTGTGGAAAAAATTTAAAAGATGTGAAAATCTCTATTAAATCTAACGACAATGTTGTAGATAAAAAAGAACAAAAAAATTCTAATACTAATAGTGAAACACAGGTATTTCAACCTATTAATAGACTTGATAGTATTAACAACACAAATGAGATTTCTGATATTATAAAAGCTGTTGATGAAAGAATATCTGAAAATATCCATAAATATGAAACAGGTTCTTATACTAAAGAAGATTTTAATGCAGCTGCAGAAAAAGAACATAAAAAGCAAGTTGTAAAAGAAAAAAAATCATCTGCAAAAGAAAATCAAAAAAATAATCCACAACCTGTAAAGGGAAATAAAAAAACAAAAGATAACAATCCTAAAAAATCTGATTTAAATATTGAAAATAAAAATGAAGAAAAAAAGAAATTTAATATTAAATCAATGTGGAATAATTTTATAAATGAAGGTGACGATGAGTTTTCTGTTTTCGCTTCTATTGAAGAAGAACCTGAAACTAAAGAAAATAAAATAGAATTGTCTAATTCAACAAATTCAGATGAGATAATTTCTGTTTCAACTGATACTATGGGAATATCCAAAGCAGCTGTTGAAAAAAAATTAAAAGAATTTGAAAACAATCCAACAAATAATAAACAACAAGTTAAGAAAGAATCTAATTTAAAAACTAATAAAACCGAACCTGTAAAAGAAAAAACAATTTCTCAAAAAAAAGAAAATACTAATACATCTAAAAAAAGTATTGAAAAAAATATGACAAAAACTGTTGAACCTAAAGAAAAACTAAGTCATAAGTCCTTTACAGATCAAGTAAATAAAGAATTAGAAAAAATCGAAGCAGATAAAAATAATCAAAAACCAATAGAATCTGATAAGAAAAAAAACATAGACATAGAAATTAAAGAAAATGAAAATACAAAAACATCACCAAATAAGAATTTTTTCAAATCAGTTAGTTCCAAATTCAGTAAAAAAGAAACGCCTAAAAAATTAAAAAAAGAAAAAAATCCAGAAAAAGAAATTACTTTAAATAAAAATGGATTTTATAATTTTATGGATAAAGTTGTAGATTTATTAGAAAAATTAAATTCATTAATTATATCTAAAGGCAAAAATTCATTTATCACAACTAGTATTATTGGAGTAATATTATCTCTACTTCCAATTATTATTGCATCAAAGAAAATATCTTTCTCAGTTATTATATTATTACTATTTAAGCTATTATTTAATATATTAGAATTCTATATTCCATTAAATATAACTACTGAAAAAGTCTGGGTTGAATCTAGTGAAGAAGAAGTAAAGTATTTTGCTTTTGTAAACTGGTTTATATGCCAAGTGTTTTTATTTGTAGCATTTATGCTATCCCCTTGGAATGGGCTATTTACATTTAAACTTCTACCAGCACTAACTCCATTACCTATTGCTACAATAGTTATGTTTTTAATTGCAATTATTGTTTCACTAGCTCAATATTGGAGCCAACTTAAAAATGAAAATAAAGTTAACTTTATAGGCTGGTATCTAATACCATTTTTATTAATACACTTTATTTCTAAATTATTCTTTGCATTTGCAAATCTAATAGTATAAAAGAAACTCTACATTTGTAGAGTTTCTTTTATGTTATCTATAATATAAGTCGCATCTTTTCCTTCAATTTCTTTACCATATCCATACTTGCAAAATATAGAATCTATCTTATTATAGTTTGCCGCTAAAATATCATGATATCTATCTCCTATAAAAATATATTCTCCTTTATATTTATGAATTATTTTTTCTAATATTATTTCTTTTGGTTGAAAATCAAAGTCTTCTGCAGAATAAAACTCATCAATATATTTATTTAAATCAAATCTTTCTATTGCAACATTCTTATATTTTTCTGTACAATTGCTTATTATAATTATTTTTCTATTTCCATCTCTTAACTTTTTAAGTAATACTTCTGCACCATCATATAAATTGGACTCACCTTCTATAATAGAGTTATTTAATTTATTCCCCACTTCTTCAATATATTTATCTATATCCTCTTTTAAAAGATCTGGCATTAAAAATTTCCATATACTTTCTGGTGTCTCCCCTAAAAAATTTTTAACATCTTTTTCTTCTAGTAAATCTTCACATATATTATCTCTTATAATAATTTCTTGAATTATATCATTATAAACACTAAATATATCATGTAAGGTGCCGTCAAAATCAAAAAAATAAGTTTTTATTTTTTCATTAAACATTTATAATATCTCCTAAATTTGCAAGTTCTATTGCTGAAACGCCACAATCATATCCTTTATTTCCCGATTTAGTACCTGCTCTTTCTATAGCTTGTTCTATTGAATCAGTTGTTAAAACTCCAAAAACTATAGGCAGATTTAGTTCTAAAGAAACAGAAGCAATTCCTTTTGATACTTCTGCACAAACATAATCATAATGTGATGTTGCACCTCTTATGACTGCCCCTAAACATATTATTGAATCATATTTTTTTGTAAGTCCACATTTTTTAGCTATTAATGGTATTTCAAAAGCACCTGGTACCCAATAAATATCTATTTCTTTTTCTAAAACTCCATGCCTTCTTAAAGCATCTAAACAACCATCTAATAATTTTGAAGTTATAAATTCATTAAAACGTCCAACAATAATTCCATATTTTTTATTTTTTGAGATTAAATTCGCACTATATATATTCATATCTATCTCCTTATACAAATTCTTTTAATAAATGATTCATTTTTTCTTTTTTTGTTTTAAGATAATTTCTATCAATTCTATTTGATTTTATTTCTATTGGTTCTCTTTTTATTATTTTTATTCCATATTCTTCTAATTCATAAATTTTATCTAGATTATTTGTTAATAATCGTATTTCTTTTAATCCTAAATCTTGTAATATTTGAGCTCCGATATGATACTCTCTTAAATCTTCTTTAAATCCTAGCTCTAAATTTGCATCTACAGTATCAAAACCTTGTTCCTGTAATTCATATGCTTTTAATTTATTAATAAGCCCAATTCCACGACCTTCTTGCCTCATATATAGGATAACTCCTCTTTCTTCTTCTTCTATTAATTCCATAGATTTATGAAGTTGATCTCCACAATCACATCTTAAAGATCCAAAAGTATCCCCTGTTAAACATTCAGAATGCACTCTGCAAAGTATATCTTTTCCATTTCTTATATCACCTTTTACAAGAGCTATATGATGTTCTTTATTTATTTTATTTACATAACCATAAGCAATATAATCCCCATATTTTGTTGGCATATTTACTTTTGAAACAAGCTCTACTAACTTTATATTTTTTTTAATATATTTTTTTAAGTCTTCTATTGTAATAAACTTCAAATCATTTTTTTTAGCAAATTCTATTAACTCTGTTTTTTTCATCATATGCCCATCATCAGACATTATTTCACAACATATTCCACATTCCTCTAAACCTGCTAATTTTAATAAATCCACTGTTGCTTCTGTATGCCCTTCTCTAACTAATACTCCACCTTTTTTAGCAATCAATGGAAACATATGACCAGGCCTTCTAAAATCATTAGCATTTGTATTTTTATCAACAACTTTTATTGCTGTTAAAGATCTTTCATAAGCTGAGATTCCTGTTGTTGTATTTATAAAATCTATGGATTCTGTAAATGCTGTTTCGTGATTATCTGTATTTTTCAGTACCATATCTTTTAAATTTAATCTATCTGCTATTTCCTTATTCATAGGCATACATATTAAACCTTTTCCATATTTTGCCATAAAATTTATATTTTCTGCTGTTGCAAACTGAGAAGCGCAAATTAAATCTCCTTCATTCTCTCTATCTGGAGCATCTGTAACAACTATCATTTTTCCATTTTTTAAATCATTTAGAGCTTCTTCTATTGTATTAAACATATATCCTCCTAAAATCCATTTTCAATTAAAAAATCCATTGTCAATTCTTTTTTATCATGAGAAAACATATACTTTTCTATATATTTTCCTATAATATCTAATTCAATATTTATATATTCACCCATTGATAAGTATTTTAAATTCGTTTCCTTAAATGTCTGAGGAATTATTGATACTTCAAAATAAGACTCTTCTATAAAGCTTAC
>CAMIZH010000063.1 GCA_946403255.1 uncultured Peptoniphilaceae bacterium
TGTCTTGCAATTTGAGCTGCAACATTATTATGAGGAAGTCCTGCTCCTGAAAATATAGGAAGTTTTTGTCCTCTTACTAAAGTATTTAATCCATCAATTGTTGAAATTCCTGTTTGAATAAATTCAGAAGGATAATCACGACTTACTGGGTTTATAGCTGTCCCATTTATATCTATTCTATCTTTAGGGATAATCTTAGGACCATCATCAATTGGGTTTCCAAGTCCATCAAAAACTCTACCAATCATATCTGGACTAACTCCAAGTTCAAGTGGTCTTCCTAAAAACCTTACACTTGTATCTCTTAAATTAATACCTGATGTCCCTTCAAAAACTTGAACCATTGCCTTGTCTTCTTCAATTTCAATAACACGACCTCTACGTCTCTCGCCATTTTGAAGTTCAATGTCTACAAGCTCTTCATAAAATACTCCTTCAACACCTTCTACCATCATAAGAGGTCCTACTACTTCTGTTACTGATTTATATTCTTTAAGCATTTATAGTACCTCCTTTGTTAGTTTTTTCATTTCTTCTTCTATTTTAACTCCAAGTTCATCAAGTTTTACTAAGCTTTCTTCTGGAGTATTTTTTGCTCTTGCTATATCTTCTCTTATATCCATAGATTCTATTTCTGAAATATAAGCTCCATTTTTAAGAGCTACAACACCTTCATCATAGAATTTCAAAATAACTTTCATCATTTTAGATTGCTTTTCAAGAGAACAATAAGTGTCTATTTCATGGAAAGCATTTTGTTGTAAAAAGTCTTCTCTAATAGATTTAGTAACTTCCAGTTTTAATTGGTCTTCATCAGAAAGTGAATCACGACCTACAAGTCTTACTATTTCTTGAAGAGCATTTTCTTCTTGTAACAATGCCATTGCACGAACTCTATTTTTTGAAAAATCTTCATCAACTTCCCCATCTAAATACTTATCCATCTTAGTTTGATAAAGTGAATAAGAATCTAGCCAGTTAATAGCTGGGAAATGTCTTTTATATGATAAATCATAATCTAATTTCCAGAATATTTTTACAATTCTAAGAGTAGATTGAGTTACCGGTTCAGAAACGTCTCCACCTGGAGGTGAAACAGCACCAATTACAGAAAGTGCTCCTTCTCTTTCATCAGAACCTAGACAAATTACTCTACCAGCCCTTTCATAGAATTGAGCAATTCTTGAAGCAAGATATGCAGGATAACCTTCATCACCAGGCATCTCTTCAAGACGACCACTCATCTCACGAAGTGCTTCTGCCCAACGTGAAGTTGAATCCGCCATCATAGCTACAGAATACCCCATATCTCTATAATATTCTGAGATAGTAATACCCGTATATATTGATGCTTCACGAGCCGCTACTGGCATATTAGATGTGTTTGCTATAAGAACTGTACGTTTCATTATAGATTCGCCTGTTTTTTGGTCTATAAGCTCAGGAAATTCCATAAGAACATCAGTCATTTCATTTCCACGTTCTCCACAACCAACATAAACTACAATTTGAGCATCAGCCCATTTTGCAAGTTGATGTTGCACAACTGTTTTACCACTACCAAAAGGTCCTGGAATTGCAGCCGTACCTCCCTTAGTTATAGGGAAAAATGTATCAATAACTCTTTGACCTGTAACAAGTGGAGTATTTGGATCAATTTTTCTTTGATAATTTCTACCACGTCTTACTGGCCATTTTTGAATCATATTAAATTCTTTATTGCCATCTTTAGTTTCTAAAACATAAACTGTATCAGCAACTGTATGTGCTCCTTCATGAATTTCTTTTATAATACCAGAAACTCCGTAAGGAACCATTATTTTGTGAAGAACAACTGGAGTTTCTTGAACTACTCCAACTACATCTCCCTCAGAAACCTTATCGCCAACTTTTTTCTTAGCAACAAATTCCCATACTTTTTCTCTATTTAATTTTTCAACAGTAGCACCTTTTTCTAAAAAATCTCCTGCTTCAACTTGCAATGCTTTAAGCGGTCTTTGAATACCATCAAACATTTGCTCAATTAAACCAGGTCCAAGTTCTACTGACAATGGCGCACCTGTTGTTGCAACAACATCTCCAGGACCAATCCCTGTTGTTTCTTCATAAACTTGTATAGAAGCTCTGTCGCCTCTCATCTCAATAATCTCTCCGATTAATTTATCTTCAGATACTTCAACAACGTCATATACATTGGCATTTTCCATACCACTTGCTATAACTAGAGGTCCAGAAACTTTTACTACTTCTCCTGTTTTCAAAAAGCTCCTCCTTTATAAAATGTTAGAACCAACTGCTTTTTCAACATTTTTACTAATTTGATTCATTCCAATATTCAATGTTCCTTGATTTGATGGAATTAAAATTACAGCTGGTATTGTTTTTGTATTATATCTCTCTATAGTTTCCGGTATTAATGATGCTAACTGCTCAGTTACGAAAATTACACCATAACCATTTTCAGCAAGAGTATCAATTTTTCTTCTACCCTCTTTTGCCTCATAAGCAATTTCTACATCAATACCAAGAGCTTTAAAAGCAAGTATTGAATCCTTATCTCCAACTACTGCTATTTTATACATAACTATCACGCAACCTTTCTCTTATGAAAGAAGATGATAGACCATTTAATTTTGAAACTAATATAATCCTTAAATTTTTAACTTCAATTTCCTTAGCAATAATATATGCCATTACAATTTCAGGACCATAAGTTAACTTTTTAGTTTCTTTTATACGATCAATAAAATAATTATCTCTTAATTTTTCATATTTTGCTAAAGAACCAGTTTCATTAAAATACTCAATACCTGGTTTTATAGTTTTATAGAACTTAGTAGTTTTAAATAAATTACTATTTCCATCTATCTTTTGATTAAAGTATTCAGCCAATTTTTCCTTTGGAATATTTCCACCATCAATAATTGCCTTTTTGAAAAACTCAATATCTCTACCTTGTTTTTGACATCTTAAAACAGTTTTTATATTTGAAAAATCAACTAAATCTTCTATATATTCCGTTACAAAATCAAGTTTTAAATCTTGAGACAACTTCTTTAACTTATTAAAGTAAATTTTATCTATTTCTATATCAATAAGTTGCGCATCATGAGTTTCTTTATAAGACTCATAAGTTGCATGAGCAACCTCAAAATAATTATCTACTTGAGAAATTTGTTTACCTGTAGCTATTTCTTCTCTAAGTCTAGCTAAGTTAAAATCTCCAAACTCAATATAAAGACTACTTAAATCATCTCCTGTTATCTCTTCCTTTACTATAACTTTTATATTGTGATAGTAATATTTAAGAGCAACAAGGTCTACAATTCTTCTATCAGGTGTATAACCTATTATTTCTTCCAAGAATCTTAGTTTTTCATGTTTTAAAGCTATCTCATAATCTTGAGGTCTTTCTAGTTTAGCTATTTCTCTTTGGTAAACTGTATCTCCTAAAAGCCTTAAGGCTTCATCAAGATCTCGTGATTCAACTAATCTGTCCAAGTCCGCCTTAGTAAGAAGCTTTTTTTCTAAAACTCTTATTGTAGCAGATAATTGGATAAATCTATCTCTATCCATGACTACCTCCTAACTAAATAGCTTCTCAACAACTATATATTCTAAATCGTCTTTTTTTGAATCTATAACGCTTGAAAATTCATTATTGTACATAATATTTCCATTTAATACTGAAAAACCACTATTAAGTTTTTTAGCATCAGATACTTTTATATCTAACTTTTCATCCACTACATCTTTATAGTACTTTTCTGGAACATAAAGAATAGCATCATTATTTAAATTTAATTTTGAAATTTCAGATTTTAAATAATTCACAAAATCTTGAGGACTAAGTTCTTCAAGTTTTGTATTTACAACAGAAAATACTCTTTCTACAACTTCTTCTTTTGCTTTTAATACATTATCTCTTGCTTTAAGTTCTGCCGAAGAAAGTGCCTTTTCTACAATTATATTTGCCTCTACTGATGCTTTATCAATAATAATTTTTGATTCTTTATTACTTTTTTCCTCTTTTTCACGAATAATTTTTTCAGCTTTTTCTTTAGCCTCTGCAATTATTCTTTCAGATTCTTCCTTTGCATCAATACTTATTTTTTCAGTAATATTCTCTATTTTAGACACTTAATCAACCCCTTACTTTACATTTGTCATAATTAAGAATGAAATGGCAAAAGCAAGTATAGCGTACATTTCAACCATTACAGCAAAGATAATACCTTTAGCTTGTTGTTCTTCATTTTTAGCTAAAATATTAATACCTGCAACAGCTACTCTACCTTGTGCTACTGCTGAATGATACCCTGCAATTCCTACTGGAAGAGATGCACAAAATAACATAAATCCATCAGTAAATTCCATACCTGGAGTAAGTTTGAAAAGTATTAACATACCAATTACGAAACCATAAAGTCCTTGTGTACCTGGTAAAAGTTGTAAAATAAGTGATTTACCAAATTTTTCTGGTTCTTCAATTACAACCCCAGCTGCAGCTTCCCCTGCAATACCTACACCCTTAGATGATCCTGCTCCTGCTAAAAGTGCAGCTAAAGCAACTCCAAGAGCCCCAAACATAATTCCACCATTTTGAATAAAAAATTCTGCAAACATTAACTATTCCTCCTCAATATTAAAATACTTAGATTTTTCTATCATATCTTTAAATGGCTTTCCGCCACCTTCATAAAACTTGTTAAACATTTCTACATAAGTCAACCTAGCTGAATGCACATAAGCTGATAAAAATGATAAAAACATATTAAACAATTGAAAAATCACAAATATTAAAATTCCTAATAAAATACCTAAAATTCCACCTGATAACAACATTTGTACGATTATATTTACGGCAATTGCAATAAATGAACCTGCTAGAGCAAGAGCCATAAGACGTAAGTAAGAAACAAAATCTCCAAAATATGAAGTTATTCCATATAAAGAATAAAGTCCCCAACCAATCTTTCCTCCAACTGATTTTTCTTCACGTCCACCAGTTAGAACAATACCAATCATACCTATATACATTAAAATTTTTGAAATTTTAACAACTGTTGGATTTAAAGCCATTTGTGTACTCATTATTAGTACAATAACTCCAACAAGAGCCATATACCAAAAACCAACATCATAAAGAGCATCTAAAGGCTTACCATCTCGTATATTCATATAAGCTTTAATTCCTAAAGCAAAGAATATATGAATACCTCCAAGAATCAAAGACATTAATATCATCTCTATATAATCCGTTGATGGATCGATTATAGCTTTCATTTTTATTGCATTTCCAAAAAAGGAACCAAATACAAGTCCCCAAGCCATAGTTGAAACCCCTAGATAATTAAAAAACTGTATAAACTTTCTTTTTGTCTTATCTAAGTTAAACTTTTTAAGAGCTAAAAATGTTGTTAAAAACAATAATAATCCATATCCAAAATCTCCAACCATAATACCTGCAAAAATAAAGTAAAATGGTGCAAATAACGGTGTAGGATCGATTTCATTATATCTAGGCATAGAATACATTTCTGTTAAAGACTCAAATGGAGAAACAAATTTATTATTCTCTAACATAATTGGAACCATAGCATCGTCTTTTTCTGCTTCTTCTATTTCTATATAATATTCATTTCCTAATAAATTATCTAAAACTTCTATAAAAGCTTCTTTTTTATCTAAAGGAATATATCCTTCAATTAAATCTACTTGATCAGTTTTTAAAAACTTTTCACTAGAAACAAGCCTTAGTTTTTTATTAACTAAATACTCATAATAAATTCTAAAATCTTCTAACCATTCAATATGTGAGTAAATTTTCTTTTCAATAGACTTTATCTCACTCTTTAACTCTTGTTTTTCATCATTTAGAGCACGTATTTTTTCTTTTACTTTATTATCAGTTTTTAAATCAACAGTAATAAAACCATTTTTTCTAATTGCATCTTCAACACTTTCAAGTTCATCACTAGAAGAAAGTACTAAAATCAAATAAGTCATCTTACTTGATTGACTTATAACCTCAGCCGTAGTGAACTCTAAGCTTTCAATGTCTTTTTCAAAATCTGGTAAATACTTTGTAGGTACAGTACCTAGTCTAAATTCTATATTTCTTAAATTTCTTAAACTATCTAATTTATACGGAATATCTTCCCAAGGTCTGAACTCCTCAATTTCCATATCAATATTTTGAATCATTTGTTCAAATTGACTTTGTTTTTCTTTTAATTCATATAATTCATCATAATACTCTTTAAATTCAAAATTTTCTGCTCTTGTAGTAAGTTCTAAAAGAGTAAAAGATTTATTACCATCTTGCATACTTCTAATAGCGGATTTTTTTTCTTCATATTTTTTAAATAATTCAATTGCCCATTCCGCTTGTAATATGTCTTCGTCAAGTTCTAAGAGTTCATCTGAACGCTGAACTTTTTCAAGCTCAACTTCATCATCTTCTCCTACATGCTCAAGATCATTCAAATGTACATATTTAAATTTTTGAAGAGTTTTCAATAGAAATTCTCTTTTAGAGTCAAAGGAGTACAAGTTAAATTTATTCATTTTAACTATTGCCATTATCTATCACAATCCTCTCCACGACTAAGTTTACTATTTCTGACAAATCATCATCAGTCATATTAATTATTTTTTCTGCTTTATATTGAGATTTTTTTATTATGGGTTCTGCTAATAATTTCCCCTTTTCTTCTCCCTTAGACAATATATCTACTTTTTCTTTATTTGCATTATCTAAGATTTCACTAGAGGTTTTCGTTGAAATTTCTTCTGCCTCTATAATAATTCTTTCAGCTTCTTTTTTTGCTGATTCAATCATCTCTTTTGCTCTTTCCTCTGCTTCTTTTACCTTTATTATTGCATCAACTGACACCTAATCACCTCCCAAAATAAAAATATGAATAATCTACATTAAAATTCCACTTTCTTAAAAAACAATAATATTATTCATTATATCATCATTACCCAATTTCAAATTTGTTAGTTATTTTTCGTGGAATTTCAAAAGAATTTTTTTTAAAATAACTATTTTTTTAAGAAATTTTTAACGGAAAACATTATCATTCTTATGTTATTTAAATTATATACCAAATTCCTTGATTTTTCATAGTACTTATTTAAAAAAATGTACTTTAATATACAAAAAAATAAAGCGCCCTTACAGGCACTTTATTTTTTACTCTTTATATTTTTATTATTATTTAACTCTTCTTGTTTTTTCTTTTCTTCAGCATTCTTTTTTTCTTCTGCTTTTTTCTTTTCAGTTAATTCTTTTTTTATTTCATCTACTGATTTTTCTGTTGTTACATTTGTAGAATCATTTAAAAGTTCTTGTTTTTCTTCCTCCGTCATAACATTTTCTGGAAAACCATGAACTATTTCTTGAGCCTTAGCTGGATCTACAATATAGAAAGATAAATCATATTTCCCTTGCTTCATCATCTTTGCATATCCATCAACTGTTGCAGTATGAATATCATCTCTATTTA
>CAMIZH010000064.1 GCA_946403255.1 uncultured Peptoniphilaceae bacterium
CAGCAGTTGCAAAATTTGCAGCAGGTGGTAAGAGAGTTAGAAAGAAAGATTTAGGTGCTATGCTTATGACTTATGGCTATGTATATGTTGCACAAGTTGCAATGGGTGCAAATATGAATCAATTACTAAAAGCTATAAAAGAAGCAGAAGCATATGATGGACCATCAATTGTAATTTGTTATTCTCCATGTATAAATCATGGAATTAAATCAGGAATGGGAAGTACAATAGCACAAGAGAAAAAAGCAGTTAATACAGGATATTGGCATCTATATAGATACAATCCATTACTTGCGGAAGATGGAAAAAATCCATTTGTACTTGATTCAAAAGAACCAACAGAACCATTCCAAAGCTTCTTAGATACAGAAGTGAGATACACATCACTTAAAAAGACATTCCCTCAAATAGCAAATGAGCTATATGATATGGCTGAAGATGACGCAAAAGCAAGATATGCAAGATATAAAAAAATGGCAGAAAATTAATAGATATAATAATGCGTAAAATACCATGCCATCTCAAGTACATTGTGAATAAAAAAATTAAAATATACTTAGTTTATGTTCCCAAATAGGTAATTATTTTAATACTTTTTGAATACGTTCGGTGGTATATCACTGAACGTATTTTTATATATATAAAATATTAGGAAATAGTCCTTGGATAAATAATAAGAGAAATAAATATAAAAAAGCTAACTGATATTCAGTTAGCTTTTATTTTAATGCAAATAATCCTTCTTCAAGAGTTTCTAAAAAGAATATATTTTTTTCTTTATTATATTTATAAAAGAAATCTAAATATATATCAGATTTGAAAAGCTCAAATTCAATTAAAATAACAAGTTGAATTGAGTTACTCCTTAATTCCTTTAAAACTTTTTCTAGTAAATTGTTTTGGAGAATAAAAAAATCTTTAGAAAATAACTTATAATCTATTATAATTTTTTTAGTGTTGTTATTTGTAACAATTTCATCAAAAAATTTTATAGCAGATTTAAAATGAAAAATATAATTATCATCATTATAAATATATGCAAAAACATTTCCATTAAAATTTATTATTTCTTTTTTCAAAAAATCACCTAATTATTTGAATGTAAAAATCTTACTTTATTTTTTACATTAGTATTATTTTTAATATGAAATCTTTTAATTTCATAAGGATTTATTCCATCAATTTTACTAGCTTTTTTATTTGCACCAACAAATCCAAATTCCATTCCAGAATCTTTTACTGCTTTTATAGCAATATCGTTTGTCATTGCGCCAGGGTAGGCAATTGCAATTGGAAATCGTGATGAATGTTCATAAAGCAAATTGTTATTCCAAGTAAGGTCATTTTTTACTTTTTCATAATAATGTTCATCACTTTCACCTTCAAGTTTTGCACTAAGCCAAGTTTTTCCTTTATTGGGTCCTTCATCAAATAAGTCGTGTAAGTTATAAGAATGTGATTCTATATCAATAACTCCAGACTCAGCCATTTCAGTTATTTGGTACCATTTTAAATAATTCCCAGGTTTTCCAACATAAGATCCAATTACAAAAATAGTTCCCTTTGCATTATATTTTTTAAGAATTGGATATGCATTAGTATAATTATCTTCATAACCATCATCAAAACAAACTAAAATAGGATTTTTAGGAAGTTCCATTTCATTTTTTGTTATCTTTAGTAAGTCATAGGTATCTAAAAAAGTGAAACCTTCATTTGAAAGTAGAGAAATCATATTTTCAAAATCAGAAGTTTTTACGATATATTCATTATTTTCAGGATTTTCATCTTGAATACTATGATAAGTTATAACAGGAATAGTTCCTGAATCAACAGTTCTTACAAAGTTCCAAAAGTACAAAAGAAAAAGAACTAGTAAAGTAATTGAAAGTCCAAGGTACAGTCTTTTCTTTTTCATTTTAAGCCTCCTTTGTTTATACACTATAAATTTTACCATAGGTAAATATAATTTTAAATCTTTATTGATAAATAGATAATTCTATAATAAAATTAGCCTTTAAGGAGATGGCTATGGCGAAGAATAAAATAATAGAAGGAATAGTCACAAATGTTGATTTTCCAAACAAATGTACATTAGTTGATAACGAAAATGAATATACTTTTAAAGGAGCAATCCTAGGACAAAAAGTTGCAATAAAAAGAACAAGAGGGAAAAAAGCAAAAATGGTTGAAGTTCTAGAAAAATCAGAACTTGAAGAAACATCAAACTGTATACATTCAGATAGATGTGGAGGATGTGCTTATCAAACTTTCTCTTATAAAAAAGAACTTTCTTATAAAGAAAAATTAATAAGAAAACTACTAGAAGAAAATGACATAAATTTTGAAGGCTTCCAATTTGTAGAAAGTCCAGTTTATAGTGGATATAGAAATAAAATGGAATATACATTTGGAGATGAGTGTAAAGATGGTCCATTGGCATTAGGACTTCATAGAAAAAATCATTTCCATGACATTGTAAATACACCAGAATGTAATATAGTTCATGAAGACTTTAATATAATTCGTGAATTCACACGTGAATATTTTGATGGAGTATTAGAAAAATATAATAGAATGAGACATACTGGAGTTTTAAGACATTTTGTCATAAGAAGATCATCATTAGGAGAAATTCTTATAAATCTTGTAACAACTCACAATGACTTTGATTTTTCTAAATATTATGAAGAACTTCTAAACTTAAAAGTAGAAGGAAAAATTGTTGGAATAGTACACACTTATAACGACTCTCTTTCAGATGCAATAGTACCGGAACGAGTAGAAGTTGTATATGGTAGGGATTTTATATATGAAGAACTTTTAGGGCTTAAATTTAAAGTATCTTGTTTTTCATTTTTCCAAACAAATACAGACTCAGCAAAAGTACTATATGAACTAGGTAGAGATATGATATCTGGACTTGATAACAAGGTCTTACTTGATTTATATTCAGGAACAGGTACAATAACTCAAATCTTTGGACAATACGCGGATAAAGCTCTAGGAGTTGAAATAGTAAAGGATGCAGTAGATGCAGCAGTTGAAAATGCAAAATTAAATGAACTATCAAATGTAGAATTTATTTGCGATGATGTATTTAATGCAGTTAAAAACCTAGAGTATAATCCAGATATAATAGTACTAGATCCACCAAGAGATGGAATAAATCCAAGAGCAATAAAAAATATAATTGATTTTAATCCAGATGAATTTTTATATATTTCTTGTAATCCTGCAACATTTGTAAGAGATTTACAAGCCTTTTTAGACAGAGGATATAAAATAGATAATCTAAAAGCATTAGATCAATTTCCAAGAACAAATCACTGTGAAATGATTTGTCATTTGGTAAAATAATTAGAACCTTTAGGGGTTCTTTTTTTATGTTAAATTATATCTATCTTAGGTTATAATTAATTTAAGAAAATATATTTTTGGAGGAATTATGAAAAAGAATAATTTTATTGAAAGTATAGATATAAAAGAGATAGATATGGAGAAGTGCTATTTTAATCCAGGTTGTGCTTTTGCAATTTATAATAATGATTCTGTTAATGAAATTTTAGAGATTTTAAATAAAAACTTTGGAGATGTTAAATTACATAATATTTGTTGTCATAATAATCCAGGTTTAGAAAATGGCTCTACAATTATAAATAATTGTGCTGGATGTGATAGAAGATTTAGATCATTATATGATGGCGTAAATACTATTTCTTTATGGGAAATTTTAAATAGTATTAAAGATTTAAAACTTCCAAGTTACGATGATATGCTTGTTTCTGTTCAAGATTCTTGCTCTTTTAGAGAAAAGCCACAGGTGCATAAAGCTATTCGTAGTCTTTAAATAAGATGAATATAAAAGTTGTTGAATCAGAAAATTCAGGTACAAATTCAATTTGTTGTGGAGATAGCTTTTATGGAAGTATTCCTCTTGAAGATGTTCATAAATTTCAAAAAAGAAGGGCTTTACAGATGCCTTGTGATGATGTTGTAGTTTATTGTGTGTCTTGTATTAAATCAATGGCAATAGGTGAGAAATCACCTAAATATATGATTGATTTAATTTTAAATAAAAAAACTGAGGTGGGAGATATTGATTTAGTTTCCTATCATGATGAGTTAGAAGAATATATTAAAGAGCATTAATAGATTAAAAGGATTGCTGATATTATGGCTAGAGCAAGTAGTAAAGAAGATTTAGTTAAGGATTCAAATGATAATTTTGAAAAATTATTTAGTTTAGTTGAAAGTCTTAGTGATGAAGAGTTAAATACAGATTTTGATTTTTCAATGGATGAAAAAAAGAAAGAGGCTCATTGGTCAAGGGATAAAAATTTAAGAGATGTTTTTATTCATCTTTATGAATGGCATAATTTACTTATAAATTGGATTGAGAGCAATACTTCTGGTGTAGAGAAATCTTTTTTACCTGAAGGTTATAACTGGAGAAGTTATGGAGATATGAATATAGAGTTTTTAAAAAAGCATAGTAGTACAACTATTGATGAAGCAGAAGATATGTTAAAGAAAAGTCATAAAGAAATTATGGAGTTAGTAGATGGTTTTACAAATGAAGAGTTATTTACTAAAAATATTTTTAATTGGACGGGGACTACAACTTTGGGAAGTTACTGTGTTTCATCTACATCAAGTCATTATGATTGGGCTATAAAAAAACTAAAGGCTCATAGAAAAAATTTAAAAAAGAAATAAATATTTAAGGGAGTGAAAAGCTCCTTTTTTATTTATCTTAAATACTTGCTATAAGTACAAAGATTAGTATAAAATTAATTTAGACGCTATAATTTTTTAATAATTTATATTGATTAAGATGTTAAAAATACATCTGTGGAGGTTCTAATTTAAAATGAAGCTTAGAATTGATAGAAAAACATTTCTAAGAAAGCTTTTAAGTGTATTGGTAGGAGATGCTATTTCAGCTTTTGCTCTTGTGTTTTTTTTAAAACCAAACCAAATGATAGCTGGTGGTGTAGAGGGCTTGTCAGTAATTATTGAGCATTTAACTGGGATTCCTTTAGGACTTTTAGTTTTAGTATTAAACTTACCATTACTTATTGTAGGAATATTTTTACTAGATAAAGAGTTTTCTTTTTTTACAGCAATTTCAATTTTTGTTTTATCAGGGTACATAAGTTTATTTGAATTTTTAAAGCCTGTAGATTTAGCAATTACAAAAAATATTGTTCTTGCTTGTTTATATGGTGGTTGTATAAGAGGTGTTGGGGCAGGAATTCTTTTTAGAAATGGTACATCAGCTGGTGGTCTAGATATAGTTGGTGCTATTATGAAAAAGCATTTTAATATTTCTATTGGAAATGTGCTTTTAATGTTAAACTGTTTTATTGTTGGAATAAGTGCTTTTATATATTCAGTAGATAGGGCGCTATTTACTCTTGTTGCTTTGTTTATTTCTTATCAGGTTATTGATAAGTTACAACTAGGTGTTGGTAGGCAAAAGCAAGTTTTAGTAATCAGTGAAAGATCTCAAGAGATTGCAAATAAAATTCAAAGTGATGTTTTGCGTGGTGTTACTTTTCTTGATGGAGAGGGAGCTTATGAAAATCACAAGTTTAAAATTTTATACATAGTTTGTACATCAAGAGAACTTGTTAAAGTTAAAAATATTGTAAAAGGAATTGATCCAAAGTCTTTCTTAACTGTTTCAGATACTTCTGAAATACAAGGTCAAGGATTTAGAAAGATAGAAATTTGATTATATTTAAAAGAGCTAATATGTATATTGTATTGGCTCTTTTTTTATGTATTTGTATTATAATATAGTCTGCAGATTATGATTTGGTAATTAGGTATAGTTTTTAAATATGTATCCTTGGGAGGTAAAAAGGATGAAATTTAGTTTTAAAATGAGTAAAAAAGAGTTTATCAAAAAATTATTTTTAATAATTCTTGGAGATTCTCTAGCCGCTTTTGCACTTGTATTTTTCTTTAAACCAAATCAAATGATCTCGGCAGGAGTAGACGGACTATCTGTAATGATTGAGTATGTAACTGGAATACCACTAGGACTTTTAATTTTATTATTTAATATTCCACTTATAATACTTTCTTTAAAGTTTTTAGATATTGAGTTTTCTATTTTCACTATGATTTCAGTATTTGCACTTTCTACATCAATAACTTTTTTTGAATATATAAAACCAATTGGATTTGCATTTACAAATGAAATATTTTTAGCTTGTGTTTATGGAGGAATAATAAAAGGAATTGGAGCAGGAATTGTTTTTAAAAGCAATGCTTGTTCAGGAGGTTTTGATATAATAGCTGCAATTATGAAAAAATATTTTAATATTGCTATTGGAAATATGCTTCTTTTAATCAATTTATTTATAGTTTCTATTAGTGCTTTTGTTTATTCTCCAGATAAGGCAATGTATACATTAATTGCTCTTTCTATATCTTTTAAAGTAGTAGATATAGTGCAATTAAGTGCAGGAAAGCAAAAACAAATTTTTATTATTAGTGAGAAAAGTAAGGAGATAACATCTCAAATTCAAAGTATTGTTTCAAGAGGTGTTACTTATTTAGATGGAACTGGAGCTTATAAAGAAAAAGATGTTAAAGTAATTTATCTAATATGTTCAGCAAGAGAACTTGTTAGAGTAAAAAATATAGTAAAACAAGAGGATAAAAATGCTTTTATTGCTGTTTCAGATACTGCTGAAATAGAGGGTAGAGGTTTTAAAAGAATAGCTATATAAAAAAGAGGACAGATTAATTTCTGTCCTTTTTCTTAAAATGAAATAAATTGTGTTATAAAAATTATTACGATTAAAACTGGTGCTATATACTTTATAGAAACTTTCATCCAAGCTTTTACAAAGTGACTTTTAATATTTGCAGCTTTTATGCAATTATCTATTCCCCATACATATCCTGTAAAGATTGCAATAGCAAGTACGCCAAGTATTAATATAAAGTTATTTTCTAATCTATCCATAAAATTAAATACTTTTGGAGAATATATAGAAAGAACAGCAATAGGAAGTATAAAAACAGATGCAAGTGCAACAGCTTTTTTACGAGTTAAGTCATATTGCTCTATAAATAATCCTACAATTGCTTCAAGTACACCAACACTTGATGTAAATGCTGCGATATAAAATCCAAAGTAAAATAAAATACTTAAAAACCTTCCACTTTTTATTAAGTTAAATGCATTTGGAAGTGTTAAGAAAGTAAGTGCTACACCTTCTTCTGGTTTAAGTCCAGTTGCAAAAACTATTGGAAGTATCATAAGTCCTGCTGCAATTCCTGCAAAAACAAGGCTTGTACAAATTAATGATGATGATTTAAAAATTCTTTCCTTAGGATTTCTAAGATAAGAACCAAACACCATTGAGCCAAGCATTGCAAGTCCTAGTGCAAAAAAGGCTTGACCAAGACAAGTAATTAGAGAATTAAAAGTAAATTTAGATA
>CAMIZH010000065.1 GCA_946403255.1 uncultured Peptoniphilaceae bacterium
ATTTATCTTTATAATAAATTAAAAGATTATAATTTTGATTTAGAATTTAGATTTAGAGATGCAGGAATTACATTTATAATATTTATATTAATGGTTTTTTCACTTTTATTTAATTTTAATACTTATCATAAAATTGGTGCAGCATCTGGGCTAAATTTATGGATGGAATTAGAAGGTTATCAATCTAAGGGTTTTGTATATCCTTTTATATATTCAATAAAATCTACAAAATCGTATAAATATAAAAATTATAATAAAAAAAGAGCTGAGGAAATTTATAATTCCTATGAATATAAAAATATTCCAGAAGATAAAAAGGTAAATGTTGTTGCAATAATGCTTGAATCTTTTAAAGATTTTAAAAAATATGAAAATGAAGATATGATTTTTGATAAAGATCCTTATGAATATTTTCATAAATTACAACAAGAATCCTATGCAGGAAATATTTTAGTAAATTCTTTTGGTGGAGGAACTTTTTTAACTGAAACAAATTTTTTAACAGGATATAAAAATACACCAAGATTTGATAAAAAAACTATTTCTTATCCACAATATTTAAAAGAACAGGGCTATACTAATTATGCTTTTCATCCAAATGTTGGAACTTTTTATAATAGAAAAAATGTATATCCCAACTTAGGTTTTGATAAGTTTTATGAATATGATGAAACATTTAAAAATATTAATAAAAATATTTTAATGGATAATGATTTTTATACTTTTATAAAAGAAAAATTTAGTGAAAAAGAAGCTAATAAGCCATATTTTTACTTTGGCGTAACATATCAAAATCACGGACCTTATACAAAGGATGCCATAAGAGATGATCAAAAATATATAAGATGGAATGATTCTTATAGTGAAGAATGGTATAACTATTTCAATCGTTATTTAAGTGGAATAGAATCATCTTCAAATGCTATGAAGGATTTAGTAGATTATTATAGTAATACAAATGAGCCAACTGTTTTAATACTTTTTGGAGACCACTCTCCATCAATGGGAGATAATAAAGTTTGTTTTGATATGTTTAATATAGAGCATGGAGTAGACAGTACACAAGGTATTATAAATTTATATGAAACGCCATATATTGTATGGGCAAATAATTCTGCTAAAAATACTCTTGGAAAAGATTTTGTTGGAGTTGGAGAAAATCTTGAGGCGGCATTTTTAATGAGTAGTATTTTTGAATATATGGGTTGGGAAGGAAATCAATACAATCAGTTTGTTAATAGTACAAGAAAAGATATTTCTATATTAAAAGAAAGTTGGTTTTGTATAAATGGTGAATATACAGATAAACCAAATGAAGAGAGTCTTAAAAAAATAGACGACTTTAAAAATATGGAATATTATACAAGTCACTTACTAGATAAGAAAAAATAAATGAAAATAATTATCATTTTTTATAAAAATATCGTAAAATATTGAAAGGATACCTTTTTACTGTGGTATAATGATTTATGGAGGATGATATTAATGAATAATTTAATTGGATATAAGATAGAAAATATTAAGGCTCCGATTTATGTTGATAAAGCATTTGGAGAATTAAACACAGAAGATTTAGAAGGAAAATGGTCAGTGTTTTTCTTCTACCCAGGAGATTTTACTTTTGTATGTCCTACAGAACTTGAGGACCTTGCAAATAATTACGATAAATTTAAAGAATTAAATTGTGAAATTTATTCTGTATCAACAGATTCAGAGTTTACTCACAAAGCATGGCATGACACATCTGAAGCTGTTGGAAAAGCAAAATACCCAATGGTTGCAGATAGAAATCTTGAACTATCAAAACAATTTGGAGTTTTAATTGATGGTGAAGGACAAGCTCTTAGAGGGACATTTATTGTAAATCCAGAACTTGAAGTAGTGGCTTATGAAATTCATGCACCAGGAATTGGAAGAAGTGCTAAAGAACTTATTAGAAAAGTTCAAGCAGCACAATTTGTTCACGAACATGGTGATCAAGTTTGTCCAGCAAACTGGGAACCAGGTGAAGATACACTTACACCAGGGATTGACTTAGTAGGAGAAATTTAATAAGTAATAAAAAGGATCAGTTTAACTGGTCCTTTTCTTTATTTGTGGGTATATTTTATTAGGTAAAATAGATATAATATCTATAGTTAAGCTTTAGAAAAATGGTACTTTAGATTAAAAAAACACAAACATAAAAAATTATTATGTTATAATAAATTTATATATTTTAGTGAAGAATGGTGGATATGGAAGAAAAATCGATAAAGACTTTACACGAGATTGAAAGATCAATTATAAAAACTTATAGAAAAAATATTTGGGTTAAATTTGTTAAGGCTATTAATGAATACGATATGATTCAAGATGGCGATAAAATAGCAGTTGCAATATCAGGTGGTAAAGATTCTCTTGCACTAGCAAAATGTTTTCAAGAATTACAAAAACATGGTAAGATAAAATTTGAACTTGAGTTTATTGCTATGGACCCAGGATATAAAAAAGAAAACAGGGATCTTCTTGAATTTAATTGTGAAAAACTTGGCATACCTTTGAAAGTGCATAATTCAGATATTTTTGAAGTGGCTGATAGAGTAGCAGGAGACAACCCTTGTTATATGTGTGCAAGAATGAGACGTGGAAATTTATATAATAAAGCTCAAGAACTAGGTTGTAATAAACTTGCACTAGGTCATCATTTTAATGATGTTATTGAAACTATTATGTTAAATGTTTTATTTGCTGGGAATTTTAAAACAATGATGCCAAAACTTCACTCAGATAATTTTGAAGGTTTAGAACTTATTAGACCACTTTATTATGTAGAGGAAGAGGCAATTATAAGATTTATGAAATCAACTGGATTAAATGCTCTTGATTGTGCTTGCACAGTTGCGGAGAAAAAAGAAGGTAATATGCGATTTTATATTAAAGATCTTATAGAAGATATTAAAAAAGTTAATAATAATGCTGATATAAATATTTTGCGTTCTGCAGAGAATGTAAATATGGGGGCAATTGTAGGATGGAAATTTAGAGATGAAAAACATTCATTTCTAGAGGATTATAATAATGAGGAGAATATATGAAATTTATTTCTTGGAATGTAAATGGACTAAGGGCAGCTATTAAAAAAGGCTTTTTAGAAAATTTCAATGATTTAGATGCAGATATATTTGCACTGCAAGAAATTAAGATGTCGGCAGGACAACTTGATTTAGAGTTACCTGGATACCATATGTATTATAACTATGCAGAAAAAAAAGGCTATTCAGGAACAGCAATATTTACTAAAGAAGAACCTTTAAATGTAACTTACGGAATTGGTATGGAAGAACATGACAATGAAGGTAGGGTTATAACAGCTGAATTTGAAGATTATTTCTTTATAACTTGTTATACACCAAATTCTAAAAGAGGTCTTGAAAGATTAGATTATAGAATGGTTTGGGAAGATGAATTTAGAAATTATCTAAATAATTTAAGAAAAGAAAAACCTGTTATACTTTGTGGAGATTTAAATGTTGCTCACAAAGAAATCGATCTTAAAAATCCAAAGACAAATAAAAAAAGTGCTGGTTTTACAGAAGAAGAACGTGGTAAATTTACAGAGCTTTTAGATACTGGATATATAGATACATTTAGATATTTTTATCCTGAAAAGGAAGAAGAATATTCTTGGTGGAGTTATTTTGCAAAAAGTAGAGAAAGAAATATCGGTTGGAGAATTGATTACTTTGTAGTTTCAGAAGAATTAGAAAGTAGATTAGAAGATGCAGGTATCCACCAAAAAATAGAGGGCTCAGATCATTGCCCAGTGGAACTTATTATAAAATAGTGGAGGAAGTAATTATGGAGAATTTATTGACAGTACCAATTAACGATCATCTTTATTATATTGGAGTTAATGACCGTGATACGGAACTTTTTGAGGCTATGTGGCCATTACCAGACGGAGTTGCTTATAACTCTTACTTAATGACTGGAGAAAAAAACATATTATTAGATCTTGTTAAGATTAATACAGTAAGTGTTTTTGTAGAAAAATTACAAGAGGTTTTAGGGGATTCACCACTTGATTATATTGTTATACATCATGCTGAACCAGACCATTCATCTGCAATTTTAAATATTTTAGAAATTTACCCAGATGTTAAAATTATTTGTAATAAAAAAACTGTAGATATCTTAGGAAACTTTTATGAAGTTAGAGATAATTTCATACTTGTAGAAGATGGAGAAACTATAGAACTTGGAAATAGAAAATTAACTTTCTATATGACTCCAATGGTTCACTGGCCAGAGTCAATGGTTTCTTTTGAAGAGGAAACTGGTACATTATTTTCACAAGATATTTTTGGTGGATTTGGTACATTAGATGGTGGGATATTTGATGATGAATTAAGATTTGATGATTATTATCTAGATGAAACTAGAAGATACTTTATAAATATTGTTGGAAAATATGCTAAACAAGCATTAAGATCACTTACAAAACTATCAGAAACTCTTGATATAAAAACTATTTGTCCAGTTCATGGACCAGTTTGGAGAAAAGATCCTAAAAAAATATTAGATCTTTATGTATCTCTTGCAAAACAAGAAGTTCAAGATGGTGTTGTAGTTATATATGGTTCAATGTATGGTAATACTGAAAAAATGGCAGAAGCAGTAGCACGTGGAGTAGTTCGTGGTGGTATAACTGATGTAAGAGTTAGAGATGTATCTAAAACTCCATTTTCATATCTTTTAGCTGATGCTTGGAAATACAAGGGAATTATATTAGGATCATGTTCTTATAACAATGATTTATTCCCACCAATGAAATTTATAACTGAAGAATTCAAACATCAAAAAATGAAAAATAATATTTGGGGACTATTTGGTTCATACTCTTGGAGTGGTGGAGCAATGAAAAACCTAAAAGCTTTTGCTGAAGATTCTAAATGTGAACTTCTTGAAAGACAACCTGAAATAAAAGGTGCTGCAAATAAAGAAGATGTTGAAGAATTAATGCAACTTGGAGAAGATATGGCTAAAGCAATTTTAGCAAGTAAATAAATAGAAGAGGGCAACCTCTTTTTTTTATTTTCCGTAATTTAGCTAAGTTTAATTATATAGATTTAAGGACTATTAGGATATTTTAATAGTCTAATAAAATGGCTAATTTAATTGATTTTTGCAAATAGCTATGATAAAATTTATATGTTATAGATATGGAAAAAATTAAAATTTATTTAGAAGGATGTGAATCTTAATGGAAACTTTATTATCTGTTATTATTGCAATAATGAGTATTGTAATGATTGTTACAGTAGCTACTACTGAGTCAGATCAAGCTGGTCTAGGAACTCTTAGTGGAGATGAGTCCTCTATGTGGGGCGAACACAAAGGAACAAGTAAAAAGGAAATGCAAAACAAAATAATAAAGATATCTTCAATTATATTTGGAGTAGCTCTTGTTATTTTAGCAGCTATTTAAGGAGGAAAAATGGACAATATTTTATTAATAGCTCCTATAGTTGGTGTGATAGCACTTATCTTTGCTTTTTCAAAAGCAAAGTTTGTTGTTAATCAAGATGCTGGAAACGATCGTATGAAAGAGATAGCATCTCACATCGAAGATGGAGCTATGGCATTCTTAAAAAGAGAGTACAAAGCACTTACAATTTTTGTAATTGTTTTAGCTATTGTACTAGCAGTAGGACTTAAAAGTCCAATGACAGCAGTTTGCTTCGTATTTGGAGCAATTTTTTCAGTTCTAGCAGGATATGCTGGAATGAGAGTTGCTACAAAAGCAAATGTTAGAACAGCAAATGCTGCTATGAAATCAGGACTTGGAAAAGCTTTAGACGTTGCTTTCTCAGGTGGAGTAGTTATGGGTATGTGCGTTGTTGGTCTAGGAATTATTGGTATTTCATTAGCTTATAAAATTACTGGCGACGTTGAAATCGTAACTGGGTTCTCACTTGGTGCTTCATCAATTGCTCTTTTCGCAAGAGTTGGTGGAGGAATTTACACTAAAGCAGCTGACGTTGGAGCTGACCTTGTAGGTAAAGTAGAAGCAGGAATTCCTGAAGATGATCCAAGAAACCCAGCAGTTATCGCAGATAATGTTGGAGATAATGTTGGAGATGTTGCAGGAATGGGAGCTGACCTATTTGAATCTTATGTAGGAGCTTTACTTTCAGTTATAACTCTTGGAGTTGTAGCTTATGGAGAAGCAGGAATTAACTACGGTCTTTCAATAGCAGTAGTAGGAATTATAGCTTCAATTATCGCTGTATTCTTTGTAAAAGGCGATAAAAATCCACAAAAATCATTAAACAATGGTGAATATATTGCAGCAACTGTAACAATTATTGCAGCAGCTGTTTTATCAAATATGATATTTGGTGGTTACAAACCATTTATACCTGTAGTAACAGGAATCGTTGCAGGACTTATAATTTCTAAATTTACAGAATATTATACATCAGCAGATCATAAACCTGTTCAAACAATAGCAAACGAATCAGAAACAGGACATGCTACAAATATTATTTCAGGACTTTCAGTAGGAATGATGTCAACTGTAGCACCAATTATTATTATTGCATTTGCAATTATTATTGCATTCGTAGGAGCTGGTGGAAACCAAGAAGCTATCCACGGACTATATGGTATTGCACTTGCAGCAGTAGGTATGCTTTCAACAGCAGGTATGACAATTGCAGTAGATGCTTATGGACCAATTGCTGACAACGCTGGTGGTATCGCAGAAATGTGTGACCTTCCAGAAGAAGTTAGACAAATTACTGACTCACTAGATGCAGTAGGTAACACTACAGCAGCTATTGGTAAAGGATTTGCAATTGGATCAGCAGCACTTACAGCACTTGCACTATTTGTTTCATATATAAATGCAACAGGACTTGACGGAATAGACGTTTCTAAACCAGAAGTTATTGCTGGAGCATTTATTGGTGGTATGCTTCCATTTGCATTCTCAGCTATGACTATGAGTGCAGTAGGACGTGCAGCATCAGCTATGATTGACGAAGTAAGACGTCAATTTAGAGAAATTCCAGGAATCATGGAAGGAACAGGACAACCTGAATATAGTAAATGTGTAGACATTTCTACTTCAGCTGCTCTTAAAGAAATGGTTATACCAGGAATGATCGCAGTTGTAGTTCCAGTTGTAGTTGGACTTTTATTTGGAGCAGAAGCTCTTGGTGGACTTCAAGCAGGAGCTTTAGTAACTGGTGTTCTAATGGCAATATTTATGTCAAATGCTGGTGGAGCATGGGATAATGCTAAGAAATATATTGAAGATGGAAATCACGGTGGAAAAGGATCAGAAGCTCATAAAG
>CAMIZH010000066.1 GCA_946403255.1 uncultured Peptoniphilaceae bacterium
AAATTCGTAAATTCTTTTAATATTTTTTCTTTCATAAATAACTCCTTTGGTTTCCTAGGAAATAATATGATAATAATATAACATTTTAGTTTCCCTGTCAACAATTATTTTTCAATAAAAAAAGACACTATTTCTAGTGTCTTAAAAGTCTAATAATTCTCCTGTATTAAATTCTTCTACTGGAACTTCTGGTTTATTTTCTACTGCTTGTGGTTGGTTTGGAAGTTTTTTTTCTATAACTTGTTGAACTCCCCAAGTTTTAAGTTCATCATCTGTTCCAAGCCAAACTGGCATTCCTACATATGCATTTGGAAATATAAATGTTTCAACATCATAATTATACATTCTTATACAACCATTTGATACATACATACCTATTTGATTTGGTTTTATAGTTCCATGTATTCCATATCCATTCATTCCTGGTATTTTAAGCCCCATCCATCTTTCTCCTAGTGGATTTAAAGGATCATCTGCTGCTACTGGTGTATATTTTCCACCCATTCCACCCCAAGCTGGATTTACATGTTTATTTTGTATTGTAGCCTTTGCTGATGGAGTTGGTGTTGCTGATGTTCCAAGTGCTACTGGAAATTTATACATTGGAGCTGTTCCATTATACATTGTAAGAGTTTTTTTTGATTTATTTACTACAACCCATTTTCCTTTTGTTGGTGGATTTTCAATTATATCTCTTACTACAATTTCAGAATTGTATAAAACATTGTTTGTTAAATCATTTACATTACCACTTATTGGTATATTGTTTAATGCTTGAAATCTTTTTATCTCTGCTGTTTTTTCTGCGCCTGATTTATCCATAAAATTATTTGGTCTAATATATTGAGCATTTACTATACTTGGTACAAATATTAATACCATTGCAAATAATGTCAATAATTTTTTAAATCTATTCATTTGCTTACCTCTTTATTCTTCCCATTATTTATTTTTATTTCAAAGCTAATTATAACAAATCTTTAAGAAACTGTCCTGTATGTGATTTTTTTACTTTTACAATTTCTTCTGGTCTTCCTGTTGCTATAATAGTTCCACCTTTATCTCCACCTTCTGGTCCTAAATCAATTATATGATCAGCGGTTTTGATTACATCTAAGTTATGTTCTATTACAACAACTGTATTTCCACGATTTACAAGTTCATTTAAAACTTTTAATAATTTTCTAATATCTTCTGAATGAAGTCCTGTTGTTGGCTCATCTAAAATATATATTGTTTTTCCTGTTGGTCTTTTGGAAAGTTCTGTTGCAAGTTTTATTCTTTGCGCTTCTCCACCTGATAATTGTGTAGATGGTTGACCTAGTTTTATATAAGAAAGCCCTACATCTTTTAATGTTTCAAGTTTTCTTAAAACTCTTGGATGATTTGCAAAAAATTCAACACCTTCTTCAACTGTCATATCAAGTACATCAGATATACTTTTTCCACGATATGTTACTTGCAATGTTTCTCTATTATATCTTTTTCCTTTACAAACTTCGCAAGGTACATAAACATCTGGTAAAAAATGCATTTCCACTTTTATAATTCCATCACCTTTACAAGCTTCACATCTTCCGCCCTTTACATTAAATGAAAATCTTCCTTTTTTATATCCACGCATTTTAGATTCATTTGTCATTGCAAATATATCTCTTACAAGGTCAAAAGTTCCTGTATATGTTGCTGGATTTGATCTTGGTGTTCTACCTATTGGTGATTGATCTATATCTACAACCTTATCTAAATTTTCAAGTCCTTCAATTTTTTCAAATTTTCCAGGTTTAACTTTGTTTTTATTTAAACTTTGCGCAAGTGATTTTAAAAGTATTTCATTTATAAGTGATGATTTTCCACTTCCTGAAACTCCAGTTACCGCTACTAAGTTTCCAAGTGGTATTTCTACATCTACATTTTTTAAATTATTTTCAGCTGCTCCATATATTTTTATACTTTTTCCTGTATAATCTCGTCTAACTTCTGGAACTTCTATTTTTTTCCTGCCTGAAAGATAAGCTCCCGTTATAGACTCTTCAACTTTCATTATTTCTTCAGCAGTTCCTTGGGCAACTACTCGTCCACCACCACGACCTGCAAGTGGTCCAATATCAACAATTTGATCTGCAACAAACATTGTATCTTCGTCATGTTCTACAACAATCAATGTATTTCCTGCATCTGTTAAACTTCTCAAAGTTTTAAGAAGCATAGCATTATCTCTTTGATGAAGTCCAATACTTGGCTCATCTAGTACATAAATTACACCAACAAGTTGTGAACCAATTTGTGTTGCAAGTCTTATCCTTTGTGCTTCTCCACCTGACAATGTTCCTGCCATTCGTGAAAGAGTAAGATAATCTAATCCTACATTTTTTAAAAATGATAATCTATCTTTAATTTCTTTTAAAACCTGTTCTGCTATCATTTCTTCTTTTTCACTAAGTTTTAATCCTTCAAAAAACTCTATTGCCTTTGTTATTGAAAGTTCTGTCACTTCATGAATATTTAAATCATTTACTCGAACTGCAAGAGAAGACTCTTTAAGTCTTGCACCATGACATTTTGGACAAGGCTTGTCAGTCATAAACTCTTCAATTCTATCTATTATTTTATCTGAAGAAGTTTCTAAATATCTACGTTTTAAATTATTTGTAACACCTTCAAAACTACCCTTATAAGTTTTCACACCAGAAAACATAGAATCAAATTTAAAAGTAAAATTATCATCAGTTCCATAAAGAATTGCGTCTAACATTTCTTTCGGTGCATCTTTTATTGGTTTCTTTGTAGAGAAATTAAATTTTTTAGCTATAGACTTTATCATTCCCATATAATAAGTCCCATCACTATTTGAATAACAAGCTATTGCTCCTTCATCTAATGATAAATCCTTATTTGGAATTACTAAATCAATATCAACTTCTTTTGAAAAACCAAGTCCCTTACACTCTTCACAAGCCCCACTTGGTGAGTTAAATGAAAATGACCTAGGGGATATTTCCTCTATTACAAGATTACAATCAGGACAAGCAAGTTTTGAAGAATAAACTAAATCTTCTCCATCAATTACATTTATATTTATAATTCCCTCTGAAAGACTAAGAGCAAGTTCAAGAGAATCAAAAAGTCTAGATTGAATCCCTTCTTTAACTACAAGTCTATCTACTACAACAGAAATATCATGTTTTTTATTTTTATCAAGTTCAATATCTTCAGTTATATCAAAAAGTTCTCCATCTACTAAAACTCTTATATAACCATCTTTTTTTATACTTTCTAAAGTTCTCTTATGAGTTCCTTTTCTTTGTCTTACAATTGGTGCAAGAATTTGAATTTTACTACGCTCTGGAAGATGCATTATTCCATCTACCATTTGATCTATTGTATAAGCAGTAATTTCTTTTCCACATTTTGGACAAAAAGGATGTCCAACTCTTGCATATAATAATCTTATATAATCATAAACTTCTGTTACTGTTCCAACTGTCGATCTCGGATTTTTACTTGTTGTTTTTTGGTCAATAGATATAGCAGGACTCATTCCTTCTATATAATCAACCTCTGGTTTATCCATCTGCCCTAAAAATTGTCGTGCATAGGAAGAAAGACTTTCTACATATCTTCTTTGTCCTTCTGCATATATTGTGTCAAAAGCAAGAGATGTTTTTCCAGATCCAGAAAGACCAGTAAAAACTACAAATTTATTTCTAGGAATAGTTAAATCAACATTTTTTAAATTATGTTGTCTAGCTCCTTTTATTACAATATTGTTTTCTTCCAACATTACACCTCTAATTATCTTTAATCTTTTCTAGTTCATTTTTAAGTTCATCTATTTTATCACGTATTTCAGCAGCTTTTTCAAAGTTAAGTTCTTCAGCTGCCTTGTACATTTCCATTTTCAACGCATCAATCATAGCAAGAATTTCTTCATTGCTAAATTCATCTATCTTAATATCCACTTCATATTTTCCACTGCCTTCAGCGACAATAGTAGCTTCAATTACATCTCTTACACCTTTTATAACAGATGTTGGAGTAATATTATTTTCTATATTATATTTGTTTTGAATTTCTCTTCTTCTCTCAGTTTCATCTATTGTAACTTTCATAGACCTTGTAATTTTATCTGCATACATAATTACATGACCTTCAATATTTCTCGCTGCTCTACCTGATGTTTGAATAAGCGCCGTTTCCGACCTTAAAAATCCTTCTTTATCAGCATCAAGAATTGCAACAAGAGAAACTTCTGGAAGATCTAAACCTTCACGAAGTAAATTTATTCCAACTAAAACATCATATTTGCCAAGTCTTAAATCTCTTATAATTTCCATCCTTTCAATAGTATCAACATCAGAATGCATATAAGTTACTTTAATTCCTATTTCTTTAAAATGCTTTGTTAAATCTTCTGCCATTTTTTTAGTTAATGTTGCAACTAAAACTCTCTCATCTTTTTCAACTGTTTTATTTATTTCATTAACTAAATCATCAATTTGATTTTCAGTTTTTCTTACTTGAATTTTTGGATCAAGAAGACCTGTTGGTCTTATAATCTGCTCTGCTTTAAATTCTTCATGTTCTTTTTCATAAGGACCTGGAGTTGCAGAAACATATATACTTTGATTCATTAAACTTTCAAACTCTTCAAACTTTAAAGGTCTGTTATCAAGAGCTGATGGAAGTCTAAAACCATAATCTACTAATGTTTGTTTTCTTGCTCTATCTCCATTATACATTCCACGAATTTGTGGAAGTGTAGCATGTGATTCATCTATTATAGTTAAAAAATCATCTGGAAAATAATCTATTAAAGTATAAGGTCTTGAACCTGATTCTCTTTGAGATAAATGTTTTGAATAGTTTTCAATGCCTGAACAAAAACCTATTTCATTTAACATTTCTAAATCATATCTCGTTCTTTGTTCTATTCTTTGTGCCTCTAAAAGTTTTTCCTGATCTCTTAGTTCTTTAAGTCTTTCTTCAAGTTCTTCTTCTATCGTTACAATTGCTCGTTTTACTTTTTCTTCTGAAGTTGCAAAGTGAGAAGCTGGATATATAGCAACATGATTTCTATACCCAATTAATTCACCAGTTAAGGCATCAATCTCTGATATCCTTTCTATCTCATCTCCAAAAAATTCAACTCGTATAGAGTTTTCAGAAGAAGATGCAGGAAATATTTCTAAAGTATCTCCACGTACTCTAAAAGTACCACGCACAAAATTTATATCATTTCTTGCATACTGAATATTTACAAGATGACTCATTATTTCATTTCTATCTTTTATCATTCCTGGTCTAAGAGAAACAACTAAATTTTCATAGTCTATTGGATCTCCAAGTCCATATATACATGATACAGAAGCTACAATAATTACATCTCGTCTTTCAAAAAGAGACATTGTAGCCGAGTGACGAAGTTTATCTATCTCATCATTTATTGAAGAATCTTTTTCTATAAAAGTATCTGTTTGAGGAACATAAGCCTCTGGTTGATAATAATCATAATAACTTACAAAATACTCTACAACATTATCTGGAAAAAATTCCTTAAACTCACTTGCAAGTTGATATGCAAGAGTTTTATTATGAGCAATAACAAGAGTTGGCTTTTGAACTTTCTCTATAATATTTGCCATAGTAAAAGTTTTACCAGAACCTGTTACACCTAAAAGCGTCTGATGTTTTAAGTCTTTGTTTAAACCTTTTACAAGTCCATCTATTGCCACAGGTTGGTCCCCTGTTGGTTTATATTTTGAATGTATTTTAAAATCCATAACTGCACCTCTCTTACGAACTGTTGTTTATATTATATCATAATGGTCATCATTTAAAATCAAATTTATCCCTAACTTATATCTACAAATTACCCACATATAATTTATTAACTAACTTTACATAAAAAAATACGCCTAGTTTTAAACTAAACGCATTTTTATTTTAAATTAATTATTTATCGCTCTTGCAATTTCTTTATAATACCAAGCACTGCTAGAAACATCATTAAAGTTTACTTTTTCAACTCCATTTGAAGTTATAGAAAAAGTTTCATTTAAAATCTTAACTGCTTCTGCACGAGTTATTTCATTATTTGGTCTAAAATATCCATCTGGATATCCTTTAATATATCCTCTTTGTGAAACTATATCTATTGCATCCTTTGACCAATGATCTTCAACATCTCTATAACCTGACTTTTGATCTACTTCTTCATTTAAATAATTAGCAATCATATTTACAAACTCTCCACGAGTTATTTTGTTCTCAGGTTTAAAAGTTCCATTTGGATATCCCTTTATAACATTTTTTTCTGACACATAAGAAACTGCACCAGAATACCAGTTATTATTTGCATCACTAAAACTTGTATCCTTATTTGCAAAACTTTCATTTCCACTCATAAGTCTAGCCATCATAGTTGAAGCCTCAGCTCTTGTAATACTTCCATTTGGTCTAAAAGTATTGTCATTGTATCCTTTTATATAAGAATGACTTGAAACTTCATTTACAGCACCATCTACAAGGTAAAATTTAACAGTAGCATTTCTTGGAAGTCTATAATTAGTTTCAATAGTAAACTCTCCATTTTCATTTGTAACTGCATTTCCTAAATCTTTATCGCCATAAAAAGCTTTTAAATTTACATTTTTATTATATCTTCCACTTACAGAAAAATCAGTAGTTTGAATATCCCAAACCTTTAACTCTTCTGTCTTTGGTAAATCATAACTTACATAAAATTTAAGCATATTTTTATTTCTCATTTGTCTTGGAAGTTTTATAGTAAAGTTTTCATTTTTATCAACTTTACCTTCTGCAATATATTTATCATCTAAATATACTTTTACAGTTTTATTTGCATAGTCCTTAAGTTCTCCTTTGATTTCATAATTATTATTTACAAAATCATATTTTGGAAAAACTCTTGCATCATTTTCATCAGCATCACTTGGATCATAATCATCATCTGCATTTTTTTCATAATAATATCCATTTACTCTTTCAACAATATCATCATTTAAATAAATTTTATTTCCATCAATTTTTAAATAATGGTCTTTATTTAAATGATCGTGATATCCTTCAACAGGCATTATTAAATTTCCAAGACCATCAGTACTTCCTTCAATTATTCTATTATCATCATCGTCATAAAAATAAATTCTAGTACCTTGATTATTAGTATTTATAATTATGCAATCTTTATATACTTTTACTTTGTTTACAAGTCTATTTACTGTACTTGCTGAAGTTTCGTCCCAATAATTGTCATCATTTTTTGCAAAAGTTGTAAAGCTAATAT
>CAMIZH010000067.1 GCA_946403255.1 uncultured Peptoniphilaceae bacterium
GACTTGGAGATATTCTTTTAGAAAAAGCATATAGCGATGCAAAGTTTTTAGGTAAGAAAAAAATTTGGCTTGGGGTTTGGGAGCATAATGAAAAGGCAAAAAGTTTTTATAAAAAAGCAGGTTTTAAAAAGATAGGGTCTCATTCATTTTTTATGGGAGATGATGAACAAAGAGATTTTATAATGGAAAAAATAATTTAAAAAGTTTTATAGCTAAAAGGGTGCATAAATGCACTTTTTTTTATTTTATAGAAAATAACTACACTTTATCTTGATAAATTTGTTTTAGAGCAACACTATATATGGTATATTTATATAATAAATCGAAAAAAACAATCAAAATATAGATGTTAGGAGAATTTAAATGAAGGTTATAAAGAGAAGTGGAGAGCAGAGGGATTTTGACACAAGGAAAATAGAACTTGCTATGGAAAAAGCATTTATTAGTGTTGGAAAACCAATTGATGATAAAAAAATAGTGGAAATGGCAAAAATGGTTGAAGAGAAAATCAAAAATACTTTTCCAAAAGATCATCAAATTAATGTTGAAGAAATACAAGATATAGTAGAGATTACTTTAATAGAAAATAATTTCTACACAGTTGTTAAATCATATATTTTATACAGAGCATCTCACCACAGAATGAGAAAAACAATAGAAGATTTTTCAAATTATTTTAGTGATGAAAATATTATTGAAGCTATGAAAAAAGTTCAAGAAGATTTTAAAGAAGATGCCTATGATATGTCTTTTCTTTTCAATAAATTTACTTCATTTGCAAAGGAAAATATGAATGAAGATGAGTATTTAAATATTTTGATAAAAGCAGCTAGTGAACTTACTTCAAAAGAAGCTCCTAAATGGGAATTTATTGCAGCAAGATTTTTATCCTATAAAATAAATAAATCAATAGATTATGAAATTAACAAATTAGAACTATTTACTTTTAAAGATAAAATAAAATATTTAACCAATGAAAATTTATATGGAAAATATATTTTAGAAAATTATACAGAGGATGAAATAGATGAATTGGAGTCTTATTTAAAAGAAGAAAGAAACTTTTTATTTAATTACAGTGGACTAGACCTTGTTTATAAAAGATATCTTATAAAAAATAGAGATAATATTGTACTTGAAACTATTCAAGAAATGTTTATGGGAATTTCAATGCATCTTGCAATTCCTGAAGGTGACAATAAAATATTTTGGGCTAAGAAAACTTATGATATTTTAAGTCAGTTAAAAGTTACAATGGCAACTCCAACTATGTCAAATGCAAGAAAACCACATCATCAATTGTCATCTTGCTTTATAGATACAGTGCCAGATAGTTTAGATGGAATATATAGATCTGTTACAAATTTTGCACAGGTTTCAAAACATGGTGGCGGAATGGGACTTTATTTTGGAAAAGTTCGTGCAATGGGTTCAGATATTCGTGGATTTAAAGGCGTAGCTGGTGGAGTTTCTAGATGGATTAAACTTGCAAATGATACAGCAGTTGCAGTTGATCAACTTGGAGTAAGACAAGGAGCAGTTGCTGTATATCTTGATGTATGGCATAAAGATGTTCCAGAATTTTTACAACTTAAAACAAATAATGGTGATGACAGAATGAAAGCTCATGATGTTTTTCCTGGAGTTTGTTTCCCAGATTATTTTTGGAAACTTGCAGATGAAGATATAAATGCAAAATGGTATATGATGTGTCCTCATGAAATCGAAAGTGTAAAAGGATATGCACTTGAAGATTCTTTTGGCGATGAATGGGTTGAAAAATATTTAGATTGTGTAAATGATCCAAGAATTGATAAAAGAGCAATGTCTGTAAAAGATATGGTAAGACTGATTATAAAATCAGCAGTAGAAACGGGAACACCATTTGTATTTAATAGAGATATTGTAAATAGAATGAATCCAAATTCACACAAAGGAAGAATATATTGTTCAAATCTTTGTACTGAAATCGCACAAAATATGTCGGCAATAGAACTTGATAAACAAGAAGTTAAAATAATTGATGGCGAAGAAGTAGTTGTAGAAAGTACAAAACCTGGTGATTTTGTAGTATGTAATCTTGCATCACTTGTACTTGGAAATATAAATGTAACTGATGAAAGTGAACTTGAAGATGTAATTAATACAGTTATAAGAGCACTTGATAATGTAATAGATTTAAATTATTATCCAATACCTTATGCACAAATTACAAATAAAAAATATCGTTCAATAGGTCTTGGAACAAGTGGATATCATCATGCACTTGTAAAAAATGATATTAGTTTCCAAAGTGAAGAACATTTAGAATTTGCAGATAAACTTTATGAAAATATAAATTATTATGCAGTAAAAGCAAGTGCAAATTTAAGTAAAGAAAAAGGAAGCTATAAATATTTTGAAGGCTCTGACTGGCAAACTGGAGAGTATTTTGAAAAAAGAGAATACAATTCAAATCGTTGGGAAAAATTAAAAGAAGAAATCAATGAAAATGGAATTAGAAATGCATATATTATGGCAGTAGCACCAACAGGTTCTACATCAATTATATCAGGGACAACAGCAGCAGTAGATCCAGTTATGATGAGATACTTTTTAGAAGAAAAGAAAGGTCAAATAGTACCTCGTGTTGCTCCAGGACTAAATCCAAGAACATTTTGGTTATATGAAAATGCGCATGAGATAGATCAAAATTGGGTAATAAAATCAGCAGGGATAAGACAACGTCATATAGATCAGTCGCAATCAATAAACTTATATATAACAAATGATTTTACAATGAGTCAAATTTTAAATCTTTATATATCGGCATGTAAAGAAGGAGTGAAAACTCTTTATTATGTGAGAAGTAAATCACTTGAAGTAGAAGATTGTGATAGCTGTTCGGCATAAAGCATAAGGAGGAAGTATGAAGGAATTAACAAGAAAAGCACTATTCAATGAAGATGGAGATATAGAGCTTAACAAAAGAAAAATGATAAATGGAAATACTACAAATCTAAATGATTTTAACAACATGAAATATACTTGGGTAAGTGATTGGTATCGTCAAGCAATGAACAACTTTTGGATACCAGAAGAAATAAATTTATCTCAAGATATAAAAGATTATAGACTTTTAGATAAAGAAGAAAAAAGAGCCTACGACAAAACTCTTTCATTTTTAGTATTCTTAGATTCATTACAAACTGCAAACTTACCAAGTATTGGAGAATATATAACAGCAAATGAAGTAAATCTTTGCTTAACAATACAAGCCTATCAAGAAGCAATTCATTCACAAAGTTATGGTTATATACTAGATACAATTTGTTCTCCAGAAGAAAGAACAAAAATACTTTATGAATGGAAAGATGATCCATTACTTCTTGCAAGAAATAAATTTATTGGTGACAAATACAATGATTTTTATACAAATAGAACAGATTATAATCTATTAAAAACTGCAATGGCAAATTATATTTTAGAAGGAATATATTTTTATTCAGGATTTATGTTTTTCTATTCACTAGGAAGAATTGGAAAAATGCCAGGAACAGTACAAGAAATTAGATATATAAACCGTGACGAAAATACACATCTTTGGCTATTTAGATCTATAATATTAGAACTTAAAAAAGAAGAACCACATTTATTTACAGAAGAAAATGTAGAAGAATTTAGAAATATGATAAAACAAGGTGTAGAAGAAGAAATTAAATGGGCAAAATATGTAATTGGAGATAATATAAAAGGACTTACAATGACTATGGTAGAAGGATATTTAAAATATCTTGGAAACCTACGTTGTAGAGGACTAAACTTTGCACCAATTTATGAAGGTTATGAAAAAGAACCAGAATCAATGGAATGGGTAAGAGAATATTCAAATCCAAATGCAATAAAAACAGACTTCTTTGAAGCAAAAGTATCAGCATATTCTAAATCAAGTGTAATAGAAGACGATTTATAAAATACAAAGAATAGAAAAAGAGGTGTCTACATGAAAGTTGGATTTTTTGGAAATGTAAAAAAAGAAATGTTAGAAGAAGTTGAAGCGTTAGGATACACAGCAAAACAAGTATCAAAAAAAGATATAAAAGAAAAAAATTATGACAGAGATTTTGATATAATTTGTGGCTCACTTTTATTTAACTTAGTAAACTTAGAAGAATTTGAAAAATTAAAATATATATTTTTATTCTCACAAGGTGTAGATTATATGCCACTAGATTATTTAAAAGAAAAAGGTATAACTCTAACAAATAACAAAGGAGCCTATGCAGAACCAATAGGAGAATTTATAGTTTATTCACTACTGGCAATGGAAAAAATGGCGAAAACAAATATAAAAAATCAAGAAAATAAAAAATGGGCACCAAGAGCAACAACAGGAAATCTTTACAATAAAAAAGCACTGTTTTTAGGAACAGGAGATATAGCTCAAGAAGGAGCAAAAAGATTATCTGGATTTAATATGGAAATAGTTGGATACAATACAAATGGACGAGAAGTAGAACATTTTAACAGATGTGTTGATTTAGAACATTTAGACCAAGAACTTAAAACATCAGAAATAGTCGTAATGGTTTTACCATCAACTGAAAAAACAAAAGAATTTTTAGATGATGAAAGATTTTCAAAACTAAAAGATGGTGTGACATTTGTAAACATTGCAAGAGGCGATGTAGTAGATGAAAAAGCACTTATAAAACATCTTCAAAATGGAAAGATAAAATATGCAGCATTAGATGTATTTGAAAAAGAACCATTATCAGAAGACAGTCCACTTTGGGATATGGAAAATGTATATATAACTCCACATATTTCAGGAACAGCAGAAGACACAGAAGAAAGATTTTTCAGAAACGCTTGGGCAAACCTTCATGCACTAGCTAAAAATAAAGAACTTGTAAATATTGTAGATTTAGAAAAAAAATATTAATTAAATAGATAGTAATAAAAAAGAGATGATATATATCATCTCTTTTTTTATTACATTATTTCTTTTATTTTATTTATTAATTTTCTATTATCTTCTAAATCTAATATACAAAATCTAAAGTATTTTTCACTTAGTCCTAAGAATGATGAACAGTCTCGTATAACTAATGCAGATTTTAGTAGTTTATTTCTTAATTCTTGGGCTGTTTTTTCATTTGTTATTTTACAAAGTACAAAGTTTCCTTGTGAGTTAAATACTTTTATATTAGAAATTTTTGAAAGTTCTGCTATCATATAAGTTCTTTCATCTCGAATAAATTTAAAAACTTCTTCTTGATATTTGAAATCTTTAAACATATATTGTCCCATTATGTCTGCAAATATATTTATATTCCAAAGCATTTCTTTTTTTGAAAATTCTTCTTTTGTAAACACATCTGATGTTATTCCATATCCTAGGCGAATGCCTGGTGATGCAAAAAACTTACTTACTCCTCTTGTTACAAATAGATTTTCATATTTTTTTGTAAGTGGAACTGATGAATATATTTTAGTATCAGTAAATTCTACATAGGTTTCATCTAGTAGTATTTTTGTACTAGTAGATTTTAATATTTTTTCTACGCTATCTTTTGTAAGTATAGTTCCTGTTGGATTGTTTGGATTTGCAAATATAAGTAGATTAATATTATTTACATTTATAAACTGAATTATTTCCTCTACATTAATTTCAAAGTTATTTTCTTCTTTTAAGTTGTAGTAATGAATATTGCTATTTATTTTTTTAAGCTCATTTTCATATTCTGAATAGCAAGGGCTTAAAAGTAGAGAATTTTTTGGATTTACAAGATATATATATTCTCTTAAAAGTTCTGTTGTACCACTTCCTAAAAAGATATCTTCAGAATTTGAATTTACATATTGAGATAGAGAGTTTTTAAGATCAATATATCCAGGGTCGGGGTATGTTGTTACAAGGTTTAAATTTTCTGATAATTTTTCAATTGCAAGTTTACTTGGTCCTAGCGGATTTATATTTGATGAAAAATCTCTTATGTCAGTTAGTTTGAAATTATATTTTTTAGAAAGTTCAAAAAGGTTTGCTCCGTGATTGTCTTTTTTTGCCATTTTAAACTCCTTTCTTTATTTTAATTTATTAAATGATTTTATTTTTACTATAATATATAATTATATCATTAGGAGGTATTTTATGAATATATTTTTAAATGATTACAATGACCTATGTCACGAAAAGGTCTTTGCAAAGTTACAAGAGGTTAATGCAAAGGGAAATATTGGATATGGAAATGATGAATATACTCAAAAGGCTAAGGAACTTATAAAGAGCGATTTTGAAAATGATGATTTACAAATTGAATTTTTAGCTGGTGGAACTATTGCAAATATTATTGCAATTTCTGCGAATTTACTTCCATATGAGGGAATAATTGCAGCAAGTAGTGGACATATTGTAGGACATGAAACTGGTTCTATTGAAGCAACTGGTCATAGAGTTGAGCTTATTGAAACTAAGGATGGAAAACTTTCTAAGGAACTTTTAGTAAATAGACTTAAAGATTTTACCGATGAATATCATATTGTTCCTAAACTTGTTTATATTTCTCAAACTACTGAGCTTGGAACTGTTTATAGCTATGAAGAGTTAAAAGATATTTATGAAACTTGTTTAGAATATGGAATGTATTTATATATTGACGGAGCTAGAATGGCTGTTGGTCTTGCGGCTTCAGATTTAGAAGTTTACGATCTTCCAGATCTTTGTGATATTTTTACTATGGGTGCTACTAAAAATGGTGCGCTTTATGGTGAGGCTTTAGTTGTTGTAGAAGATGAGTTAAAACAAAATCTAAGAAACTTTATGCGCCAAAGAGGTTCAGTTATGGCAAAAGGTTTTGTAACTGGAGCAGAATTTATTGCACTTTTTGAAGATGGACTTTATTATGAACTTGGAAAAATTGCTTATGATATGAGTGTTTATCTTGCAGAAGAATTAAAAAAAGCAAATGTTGTTTTCAATCAAGTACCAGTAAGTAATCAAATATTTATTGAACTAAGTGATAAAAATATTGAAAAGTTAAAAGAAAATAATGCTTTTGAAATTCAACCATTAGATGATGAAAATAAAGTTGTAAGATTTGTGACAAGTTATAGAACGACAAAGGAAGAAATTGATAGTTTAGTAGAAGATATTAGATCACTGGAGGCCTAATAGTATATGTATATAGCAGTATATAATGACAAGGGTGGAAGTTGTAAAACTACCTTTGTAAGAGAGATTGCTC
>CAMIZH010000068.1 GCA_946403255.1 uncultured Peptoniphilaceae bacterium
TTCTTTATAGTATATTGGATAATCAAATTCTTCTGGATCACAGAATTTCATCATACATACTACTACTGCATCTGCTTTATTTTCTTTAACCATATCTATTAGCATTGATCCTCTTACTTTTTTAGGATCAGTTGCAAGAGCACATCCATCAAAATCTTGCCACCATTTTGCAAGTCTATATATTGGGTCTTCTCCCATTGGTACATCAATTCTAAATTGACGTGATTCTTGTGCTAAATCATCTGCAACTACTGCAAAATTTTCATCTTTTAATATTTCTAAAAAACCACTTGGCTCTGCCATTATTCCAGTAAGTACTATTTTTTTACCCTTCCAAGGAATAATTTCTTCTTTTTCTACTTCATCTATTAATTGACGAACCATTTCTGTGTGTTTAGACTTTTCTATAAACCATCTTGATTTAATTACATTATGTCTTGCAATTGGGTCAATTAAGTTTGGATATTTTGCAGCTACTTCTACAAATTCACGCATAATTTTTCTATTTTCATTGTAGATTTCTATACTTTTATTTAAATTTTCATCTGTAATTTTTGTATTTAAAGTTTTTTCAAGTTTGTTTTTTAATATTTTATATTCTTCTACTAAGAAGTCATTAGAACATTCTAGTTTTCTATTTTGAGGATGAGTAAATACTATTACATCAGATTTACCTTTCCATTTTTGGCTCATACATTTTAAAGTATCACAAGGTACTGAAAAAATAACAGCATCTAAGTCATCATATTCTCCATCTATTTCATTTTCCATTACTGATTGCATTATAGAACATGCAAAAGGTGGTAAGTAAGTTCTTGCTTTTGAAATAGTTTTTTGAGCTCCCCAAAGTCCCATTGGTAAGTAACCTGCTGCATGAACAAGTTCTTCTGGTGCATATACTGGCATAATACCAACAGCACCTTTTCCAGTTTCTTCTTTGTACTGCTTTAACATTTTTTTAGGATTCTCAGCAATATATTTAAAGTTATTTAGCATTTCTTCTAATCTTTTCATATTATCCTCCTATTTGTCTTCCATCATTTCAGTTAGTGCTTGAACTCTTGTATCAAATTGTGCTTCTGAGAAGTTTCTTGGATCAGTTTGATCACCATCAAAACTACCATAAGGAGTATTTGTCTTTTCTGATACAATTTCTGCAGTTTCCACATTTAGTAAACTCATTAATTTACAACTTCTGTTTAAGTGGTAAAGTACTCCATCTGATTTAGAATTTTCTACTATATTTTCAAGAACTTTTGCTTTGTTTTCAAGACAAGTATTTATATAAATTCTAGTATAAGCTTCTGCCATTGACTTTAAGTCTCCTGGAGTATAAGTTAAGTTCCAAAGTCCTGGATATGCAGATCCTGTCATAATATCTCCAAGATTTTTAAGTGATTTAAATGTATGACCAAGATATGGCCAAACAGCTATACCTTCCCAAGTAATTCTGTTTTTTTCATTTCCTTTAAAGGCATATATTTCATGTTCTAAATTGTATTCAAGTTCTTCTGCAAATTTTCTAAAAGTAATTTCTGCATAATCTCTACTTCTTGCACATACTATTAGTGCCATATAGTTAAATAAATCAAAACAGTTTAGTGGAGATGGTTTGTTTGAAGATAGTTCTGCAATTCTATTCCATTCTTTTACTGATCTTTGAGTTTGTTCTTGTGCTTCTAAGAATTTATCATAGTTAAAGTCTTTTCCAGTAATTTCTTCAAGTTGTCTTATTGCTTCTTTAAATTGTCCTGCTATGTATTCCTTTGAGTATTCTGGAATTGGCATAGTGTGATTAAAAGGTACATCTATAACAATACATGGAATATTTAATTCTTTTGCTAAATTTTCATACCATTTAAGAAGTGTATTACAAATATTGTTACAAGTAATAACAAGATCAGGTAGTGGTATTTTTGCACCAGGACAATCTTCTAGTTCCTTTGGAGTTACTCCAGTTTTTGCTTGTTCTTTTAAAAGTTCCATATATCCAAGGTTTACTCTTGCGTAGGAACAAATATCTAGTGAGTATCCATTTTTATCTGCAACATCAAGTATTGGAAGTGAACCTTTTCTTGCTCCTATTCCTGCTGCGTGAGTTTCTGGGTATACCATTGCAATATCCATTGCTACACAAAACTCTGATGGTGCAACTGATGCTGACCAGCATACTAGACGTCCCTCTTTTTTAGCTTCCATAGCTTCTTCATCTAATTTTTGTTGGTAGTATGCAAGTAATTCTTTTGCTTTCATATCTTTTGTATCTTTAATTTCTTTCATATCTAGTCCTCCTTTGTTAATTCTTCATAGGCATATATACTAGCACCTAAGGCACCTGTAATTTGTGGGTTATTTGCTACAATAATATCTTTATCTAGCTCTTCTGAAATAGCTCTTACAACACCTTTATTTTTAGCTACTCCACCAGTCATTACAATATCTCCCTTTAGCATAGTTCTATAAGCAAGCCCGCTTATTTTATGAGCTACTGAATTATGAACACCTTTAATAATATCTTCCTTAGTTTTTCCTCTTGATAACTGAGAAATCACTTCTGATTCTGCAAATACAGTACAAGTACTACTTACTGTTGCAGGATTTTTTGACATTTTATCTAGGTTTTGCATTTCATTTAAATCTACATTTAAAACTCTAGCCATAACTTCTAAAAATCTACCAGTTCCTGCTGCACATTTATCATTCATAAAAAACTGTTTTACACTACCCTTGTCATTTAGTGCAATTGCCTTTGCATCTTGACCCCCAATGTCAATAATTGTTCTAGCACTAGGAATAAGACTGTGAATTCCCTTTGCATGAGCTGAAATTTCACTTATTTGTTTATCTGCTTTATCAAAAGAAAAACGTCCATAACCAGTTGCAACTGTATAGGAGATATCACTAAGTTTTAAATTTGTTTTATTTAATATATTTTCTATCACTTCACTTGGTCCTAAAGTTCCTGTTCCAAGTTGAACTACATCATAAGAAAAAAGTTCTCTATCTTTTAAAATAACAACCTTTGATGATGCTGAACCTATATCTACTCCCATTGTGTACATAATCATCACTCCTACTTATACTTTTTAATCTCTTTTAATTGGAGCTACTGTTTCTACAAATTCAACAAGTATTCCATCATTAAATCTAGGTCTTAAAAAGTTAACTATAATATCATCAGTTCCTGGAACTGCTTTATCTTCTAACATTCCCATTCCCTTTTCTTCAAATTCTTTTCTTACCTTTTCTACATCTTCAACTTCAAAAGCAATATGTGCAATTCCACCTTTGCCATTGTTAAAATCACAAAGGACTCCTTCTTTTGGAATGATAAATTCTAAAGGACTTCCAAAAGTACTTTTCTTAGTAAAAATAAGATCTGCATGATAAGCATCTACAAATCCTTCATAATCAATTTCAAGTCCAAATCTGTCAATAAAATCATGTGCTTGTTTTAATGTAGGAAGTACTATTCCCACATGGTGAAGTCTCATTTGTTCCATTTTTATCTCTCCTTAAATATTTTCTAAGTAAATTTTCTTGTAAATTAATATTAATACAGTTTTAAGGATTATAAAATGTTTTCCTAATGACTGACTTTGACTACTTTTCTATTCCACTTGACTTTTTGTCAACTTATATTAAAAAAAGTCCTAAATTTTAACAATTTTAAAAACAAACTTTAAAAGCATTATAAATAGGGCTATATAAAACTGATATTGTATAAAAACATTGGGAAAATATTTGCAAATTTTAACTTTAGTCAATATAATAAAATAATCATTGTTTTTTTATATAAAAAATATTTTTAAAAATTAAGTTTATAATCTATAATAGGTATAGAAGTTTAGGTTTTTCTATCTATTATTTGTAATTGGGGGCGACATAAATGGATATGACTTACTCAGAAACATTAAAAAAATTATTTGAATTTACAGATGTTAAACTATCAGTACTTGCAAAGGCACTTGACTATGACATCTCATATATTAGTAAATGGTGTAACGGCTCTAAAATACCATCAGTTAAATCGATTAATAGCATTAATAAAAAGGCAAGCTCTATTTTTGCAAAGGCAATTTGTGAAGATAATAAAGAATATAACTTTTACATAGAATTTAGTTTAATTCCACCTTCCTTTAGCAACAAAACTGCTCAAGAAGAAATTGAGTCACAAATTAATACTTTACTTAAAAATACTTATCGAAAAATATGTAACATTGAATCACTTGAAGAAGATAGTGGAGAAATTAAGTTTTTAATGGGAAGTAGAAGCATCTATCCTTTTATCAATAATTCTTTAAATAAATTACTACTTAAATCTTTTGAAGAAGATATTGATATATACACAAGTTTTGATATTTTTTCCTATAATGCAAAATTTGTCTTAGAAATACTTGAAAAGTCTAATTCAAAATTTAGAAAAATAACTATACATCTTGGTTATTCACTAGATAAAAATATTCCAAGTTATGAAAATATGCTTAAAATATATTCTATACTTTGTAAATATCCAAATGTAAATATTGAAATTTATAATAAATCTAAATTCACATACAAAAACTTTTTTATTATAAAAGATAAGTTTTTCTTTGACTTTTCTCTTGATAGTGAATCCTTTATACAAACTATGACCTATGGAGACAGCGAAAGTGCAACTGAAGAATACTTTGATTTCTTAATAGATAACTTTAAAGAAGAAAATTTAATCCTTGAACTTACCTACTCTAAATCAGTATCATCTACAAACTTTAGAACTAGCTTTTATTCAGGAGATAATTTTTATTTCTTTTGTAACTATGGATTTGAGTTTTTACTACCACCAGAACTTATTTTAGAAATAGCACAAAACTCCTATATTAAAACTAAGTCAAAGGATGAAATGCTTGAAATTATGAAGATTAAAATAACTTGGGAAGAGATTTTTGAAAACTCAAATATTAACTTCTTTATTCTAAAATCAACACTTTTTGATTATTTAGAAGATGGAAATATTTTATGTTGTAATACAAGATATACAGTTCCAGCTGAAAAAAGGCAAAAGCACTACAATCAAGTACTAAAATTAATGAAAGAAAATCCAAATATTAAGTTTTATATAATAGATGATTTTTCTTGGGATATTATGGCTTCTCAAAAGATATTTAGTCTTTACTATAATGATTCTAAACTGTTTTTTAAAAACAATACTATTCCATCAAAGGGACATGATCCTTCTATTTCAATACTTAGAAATAGTAACTTTTCAAAAATTGTTTTAGAGGCTTTTGAAGAAATTAAAAAAAGTCCTAATTGTATTGAATACAATAGTGAAAAACTAGAACAAGCCTATAAAAAATATGGGCAAATGTTTAAATACATTCAAATTGCAAAGGACAGTATAGAAAAATAAAAAGAGATTTCTTAAGAAATCTCTTTTTTTATTTTATTTATCAAATTTTAAATTCATAACTTCATCTTTAAATATTCTCTTATCCATAAGTTTAAGATTTTTTGAAATTAATGGAGTAAATTCCATTTGGTTTAATACATCTTTTTTTAAATCAATTCCAGGTGCTATTTCTATTAGTGTTATTCCTTCAGGCATCATTTTAAATACTGCTCTTTCAGTTATATAATAAACTTCTTGATTAGTAAGTCTTGCATATTCCCCAGAGAATGTAATTTGTTCAACATCTTTTACAAATTTTTTAAATTTACCTTCATTAAGTATTTTTAGTTCTCCATCTTTTACTTCTACTTTTAGTCCACCAGCTGTAAAACTTCCACAAAATACAACTTTTTTAGCATTTTGAGATATATCTATAAATCCACCACAGCCTGCAACACGTCCACCAAATTTAGATACATTTAAGTTTCCAAATCTATCTGCTTCAGCAAGTCCTAAAAACGTAATATCAAGTCCACCACCATCATAAAAATCAAATTGATAAGGTTGATCTAGTATTGCATCTGCATTTATAGAAGTTCCAAATCTGTTTTTAGCTTGAGGTGATCCACCTACAGGACCTGATTCTACTGTAAGAGTCATCCAATCAGAAATACCTTCTTCACTTACTACACTTGAAACCATTTCAGGTACGCCAATTCCTAAATTTCCAACATTTCCCTTTTCTATTTCCATTGTTCCACGTCTTGCAATTATTTTTCTTTCATTTAATGGAGCCTTTACATTTAAAGCACCTCCACTTAATGAAGTTTTTCCTGCAAGTTCTTCTTCATAGTCTACTCCATAACATTGTTGTTTTAAATTTTTATCTTCTACTTCAACTACATAATCTACATAGATTCCAGGAATTTTTACAAGCTTTGGATCAAGTGAACCTGCTTTTACAATATTATCTACTTGAACTATTACAGTTCCTCCATTGTTATGTACTGCTTGAGCTATTGATGTAGCTTCAGTTGGAACTCCTTCTTTTTCCATAGAAATATTTCCTCTTGTATCTGCATAACTTCCCTTTATAAAGGCAACATCTAAATTTATAGCTTTATAAAATAATTGCTCACGTCCTGCAATATTTATTAATTCAACTACATCTTCTGTAGTTATACTATTTGACTTACATCCTTCAATTCTTGGATCAGCAAAAGTATGAAGTCCTACTGATGAAATAACTCCAACTTTTTTTGCAGCTACATTTCTAACCATTGCACATAGTATGCCTTGAGGTATATTATAAGCTTCACATTTATTTTTCATTATAAAATCACTTAGTATTGGTGCTGAGTTCATATGTCCTGCTATAACTCTTTTTAAAAGTCCTTCTTTTGCAAAGTGATTTACTGCTCTATTATTTCCATCTCCTTGACCTGCACAGTAAAAAAGTGTTAAGTCTTTTGGACTATTTGTCTCTTCAAATCTTTTTCCTAAAGCCCATTCTAGTGCTTCTGGATTTGCAACTTGAACAAAACCTGATGTTGCAACTGTGTCATTGTCCTTAACTTGTTCTATAGCTTCTTCTAAACTTACAAATTTTGTGTTCATATTATCACCTTTCTTTTATATTAATATGAAAATATTTTCCTTGTTTAAATTAATTTTAGTTCAGAATATTTGTTAAATCTATATTATGTAATTGACTGTGTTTGACAAGTTTGAATTTATTTCAAGGCATAAAAAAAAGAGCACCGAAGTGCTCTAT
>CAMIZH010000069.1 GCA_946403255.1 uncultured Peptoniphilaceae bacterium
ATAAAATTAAATACTGGATGCCAGTAGATTGGTACAATGGTGGTATGGAACATACAACATTACATTTATTATATTCAAGATTCTGGCATAAATTCCTTTATGATATTGGAGTAGTTGATACTAAAGAACCATATTCTAAGAGAACATCTCAAGGAATGATTCTTGGTGGTAATCATGAAAAAATGTCAAAATCTAGAGGAAATGTAATTAATCCAGATGTTATTGTAAATGAGTTTGGTGCAGATACTTTAAGATGTTATGAAATGTTCTTAGGGGATTTTGAAAAAAGTGCTCCTTGGTCGGATAATGGCGTAAAAGGATGTAGAAGGTTTATGGATAGAGTTTGGAATCTTCAAAACATTCTAGTAGATGGTGAAGAATATAGTAAAGAACTAGAATCAGAGGTTCATAAAACTATTAAAAAAGTTTCAAGTGATTATGAAAACTTAAAACCAAATACTGCAATAGCTGCACTTATGAGTTTACTAAATGAATTTAACTCACTAGGAAAAATGACAAAACAAGATTTAAGAACATATTTATTATTATTAAATCCTGTTGCTCCTCATATAACTGAAGAGATTTGGGAAGTAAATAACCTAGGTGAATATTTAAATAAACAACAGTGGCCAGTATATGATGAAGCTAAAACAATAGATGACACAGTTGAAATGCCTGTTCAATTTAACGGTAAAGTTAAATTTACTATTGAAGTTGCAAAAGATGCTACTAAAGAAGAAGTATCACAAGCAGCTAAAGAAAATGAAGCTTATGCTAGTAATGTAGATGGAAAAAATGTTGTAAAAGAAATTTTCGTACCTGGAAAAATTTATAATATAGTAGTAAAGTAAAATAGTTTAAATAAGAGAATCAAAATTGATTCTCTTATTTTCATTATATAGACAGAATTAATTATAGAAAATATATACTAAATAAAGTATAATACTTATAAAATGAGGGGTGTTTAGATTGTATAGTATGACAGGATATGGTATGGGAGAGTCATCAAATGATAGATTTCATACTAAGATTGAAATAAAATCTGTAAATAATAGATACTGTGACATAGCCATTAGATTACCTAGAAATCTAATATCTTTAGAAGAAAAAATCAAAAGAGAAATTAAATCTAAAGTTAGTAGAGGTAAAATTGATGTATTTATTAATATAGAAAGTATTGAAAATACATCCTCAACTATTGATGTGGATATTCCTTTAGCAAAACAATACTATGAAGCCTTATTAAAATTAAATAAGGGACTAGGATTAAATGATGAAGTACGACTTTTTGATATTTATAAAATGCCAAATGTAATAACTTCAACAGTTGAAGAAAATGATATTGAAGATTATTGGAAAGTTATAAAAGAAGCTTTAGATATTTCAATAGAATCATTTTTAGATATGAGAAAAATTGAAGGTGAAAATATTAAATTAGATATTCATTCAAAATTATCTAATATAGTTTCATCAGCAGAAATAATTAAAAATAGAGCACCTATAAGTTTAGAAGAAAATACTAAAAAATTTAAAGAAAATATATCAAATAATTTAAAAGATGAAAATTTAGATATACAAAGACTTACAACAGAAGTTGCAATTATCTGTGACAAGCTTTCAATTGATGAAGAAATTACAAGAATATTTCTTCATATTTCTCAATTAAATGATATAATAAATTCCAATGAACCAATAGGTAGAAAACTAGATTTCTTAATACAAGAATTAAATAGAGAAGTTAATACAATAGGATCAAAATCTACAGACATTGAAATTTTAAATAATGTTGTAAATTTAAAGTCTGAGATTGAAAAAATAAGAGAACAAATTCAAAATATCGAATAGGAGTTGTATTTTTATTAAGATGATAAATGTTGGATTTGGTAATATGGTAAGTGCAAATAGAATTATTGCAGTAATAGATCCTGACTCTGCACCTGTAAAAAGGCTTGTAACTGATGGACGAGCAGATGGGAATTTAATAGATGCAACTTATGGAAGAAAAACCAGATCAGTAATAATTATGGACACTAAGCAGATAGTCCTTGCTTCAGTTCAACCTGAAACTATATCTGCAAGAATAGATGAAGAAGAAAAATAAGTAGGATGGTGATTATTTGTCAGCAGGATTTTTATTAGTACTTTCAGGACCTTCAGGCAGTGGTAAAGGTACGGTAAGTGAAGCTTTGATGGAGAAATATGATGATATTTCTTTTTCAACTTCTGTAACAACAAGAACTCCAAGACCTGGAGAAGTTAATGGGGAAAATTATTTCTTTACAACAAGAGAAGATTTTGAGGATATGGTAGAGCATGAGGAATTATTAGAGTATGCTTTTGTCCATACAAATTATTATGGAACTCCAAAAAAATTCGTTTTTGACGAAATTGAAAAGGGAGAAATTGTACTATTAGAAATTGATGTACAAGGGGCGCTACAAATTAAAGAAAGATATAAAGAAGCAGTATTTATTTTCTTACTTCCTCCAACTATGGATGAACTTAGAAGTAGACTTGTGAAAAGGGATACAGAAACAGAAGAAGAAATTAATACAAGATTTAAAAATGCTTTTAAAGAATTAGATTTTGTAGGGGAATATGACTACTTTGTAGTTAATAATACAGTAGATCAAGCAGTAAAAGATATAGAAGATATAATAGCAGCAGAAAGACTTAGAGTTAAAAGGCATAAAGACATCAAAAAAGAGGTACTTGCTGAAAAGAAAGGTGATTTAGTATGATAATACCATCATTTGAACAAATTAGAGAAGTAACTGATAGTAGATATTCACTTGTAATTTTAGTTTCTAAAAGAGCGAAATTAATTGTAGATGGAGAAAAACCATTTGTAGAAACTAATTCAAAAAAGCCAGTATCAATTGCAATAGAAGAAGTTCTTGACAGAGATATTGTCTTTGGAGAACCAATGAGCAATAAAGATTATGATGCAAAAATTGAAGCAGAAAGAACTAGAAAACTAGAATTTCTTCACGAACAAAAAGAAAGAGAACGTGAATTAATGAGTTTTGAAAAGGATGCTGAATAATAAATGCTAAAAAATAAAAATATTCTTTTAGGTGTTACTGGTGGAATAGCAGCCTATAAATCAGCTGCTTTAGTTAGTAAGTTAAGAAAGACAGGAGCAAATGTTAAAGTTATAATGACTTCATCTGCTTGTGAGTTTATAAGTCCTTTAACTTTTCAAACATTATCAAATAATATAGTTCATACTGAAATGTTCAATCAATTATATAATATGGATGTAGAACATATTTCACTTGCGAAATGGGCAGATGTATTTGTAATTGCACCAGCATCAGCAAATACAATAGCAAAAATGGCAAATGGAATAGCTGATAATATGCTAACTACAGTTTTTTTAGCTAGTAGATCAAAAGTTTTAGTAGCTCCTGCTATGAATACTTTTATGTTAAATAATGAAGCTACAATTAAAAATTTAAAAACTTTGGAAGACAGAGGTATATCTATTTTAGATACGCAAAGTGATGTACTTGCTTGCGGAGATGAAGGTTCAGGAAAGATGCTTGAACCAGAAGATATATTATTTGAAATTGAATCTGCTTTGACAGAAAAAGATTTGATTGGAAAAAAAATAGTGATAACTAGTGGTCCAACAGTTGAAAAAATAGATCCCGTAAGATATTTATCCAACTATTCAAGTGGGAAAATGGGTTATTCCTTAGCTAAGGAAGCTGTTAAAAGAGGAGCAAATGTTACATTAATATCTGGTCCAACAAGTCTTGATATTCCAAATGTAAATAAATTTATAAGAATAGAATCTACACTAGATATGTTTGATGCTGTTGAATCAGAATTTGAAAACGCAGATGTTTTAATAAAAGCAGCAGCACCAGCTGACTATAGACCAGCAAAAGTTAGTGATGAAAAAATAAAAAAAGATGCAAAAGAAGATTTAGAATCTATAGAACTAGTTCATAATCCAGATATAGCAAAATATTTTGGAAATATAAAACAAAAACAATTAATAATTGGATTTGCAGCAGAAAGCCAAAATGAAATCGAATATGGAAAGGGCAAGTTAAAAAAGAAAAACCTTGATATGATTGTTGTAAACAATATAAAACAAAAAGGTGCAGGTTTTAAATCAGATACAAATATTGCAAGTATAATAGATAGAGATGGTAATGTTGATTCATTATCAATTATGTCTAAAGAATGTCTTGCAGAAGAAATCTTAAATAGAATTGTAAAATTATTTTAAGCAAGAGTTTCTCTTGCTTTTTTAATGGGTGATATTATGAGATTTATAAAATTATTTATACAAAATAGCATTTCTAAATTAGATATATTATATACGTATAAATGTGATGAAAAATTAAATATTCAACTAGGTATGCGTGTTAAAATTCCTTTTGGACGTGGAAATAAACCGAAGATAGGAATAATTGTAGAGATACTAGAAGATTTTCAGGAAACTTTTAATGTTAAAGAAATTTTAGAGATTTTAGACTACGAGCCTATTGTAAATAAAGATCTTATTCAACTTGGTTTTTGGATGGTTGAAAAATATTTAGTTGGTTATAATCAGGCTTTTGCACCAATATTGCCACCAGGAGATTTAAAAGTAATAGAAAAAAGAGCTTATATAGTAGATGAAAGTTATATCCCAAAGGATATTAGTGAAGAAAAGCTTTTAAAAAAAATTATAGAAAATTCTTTAATTGAAGATTTAGATGATTTAGAAAAAAAGATTATAAAAAATCTAAGTACTTTAAATATTATTGCTATTAAATTTAAAGTAGTTTCTATTGGTGGGCATAAAACTCAAAAAATGGTTAAATTAACTTCTAATTATTTAGATATTATAAAAGTTAAAAAAATAAATCTAAAACAAAAACAAGTTATAGAGTATTTAGAAGATTTAGGTGATTCTGTACGAAGTGATATATTAAAGGACTTAAATATATCAGATTCACCAATAAAAACTTTAGAAAAAAATGGATTAGTCCAAATTTATGATGGAGTAGTTGAACGAAATATTTTTAAAAAATCATTTGAAAGTAAGATACATATTTTAAATGAAGATCAAGAAAAGGCAGTAAAGGGAATTTTATCAAGTGATAAAAGAACTTCTCTAATTCATGGATTAACAGGTAGCGGTAAAACAGAAGTTTATTTAAAATTAACTGAAGAAATAATAAAAGAAAATGGTCAAGTTATAATTTTAGTTCCAGAAATTGGTTTGACACCACAAATGATAGAAAGATTTAAAGGTAGATTTAAAGATGAGGTTTCAGTTCTACATTCAAAATTATCTATGGGCGAAAGATTTGATCAATGGCAAAAAATTAAAAATGGTGAGGTTAAAATTGTTGTAGGAGCAAGGTCAGCTGTTTTTGCACCATTTAGCAACTTAAAGATGATTATAATTGATGAAGAACATGATAGTTCTTATAGATATCATAATGCTCTTAGATATGATACTAAAGCTGTTGCAGAAAAAAGAATGATAGACTCTTCTGGAAAAGTAGTACTTGGCTCAGCAACTCCTGATGTAATAAGTTATTACAAAGCAGAAAAAGGAGAATATAATCTTTTTAAACTTGAAAAAAGAGCTGTTGATGGCTCAAAACTTCCAAATGTAATAGTTTCTGATATGAGAGAGGAATTAATTGCAGGAAATATGTCTATTTTTAGTGAAAAATTACGATTTTTAATTCAAGATAGATTAGAAAAAGATGAACAAATTATTTTATTTTTAAATCGTAGAGGTTTTTCAAGTTTTGTATCATGTAGAAGTTGTGGAGAAGTTATAAAATGTGATAATTGTGATATTTCTATGACCTATCATAAAAATATGGATATTTTAAGATGTCATTATTGTGGGGCAACAAAAAAAATGACAAAGACTTGTCCAAGTTGTGGAAGTAAATTTATAAAACAATTTGGTGTAGGAACTCAAAGAGTTGAAGAAGAAACTTTAAAACTTTTTCCAGAGGCAAGAGTTCTTAGAATGGATAGAGATACAACTATAGCTAAAGATAGTTATGAAGAGATATATGATAAATTAAAAAATAAAGAGATAGATATATTAATTGGTACTCAAATGTTAGCGAAGGGGCTTGATGTAGAAAATATTACATTAGTTGGAGTAATAGCAGCAGATTTATCATTATTTATTTCTGATTTTCGAGCAAATGAAACAACTTTTCAGTTATTGACTCAAGTTTCAGGTAGAGCAGGTAGGGGAGATATTGATGGTGAGGTTGTCATTCAAACTTATAATCCTGAAAATTATGGTATAGAGTTTTCAAAAAAAGCGAATTATATAGATTTTTATAAAGAGGAGATAAGTTTAAGAAAGAGCTTTAATTATCCTCCTTTTGCAGATTTGATTTCTATTTATTTATCTTCAAAAAATAGTTTTATAATAGATAAGTTAGCAAATAAAATACTTTTTGAAATAGGAAAAGAAATAACAAATATAAAAGTTGAATATACAAATATAGTTTCTGTTCCAAGAATAAAAAATATTTATAAAAATAAATTTACTTTAAAAGTTAGCCCAGAAGCCACTGAGGAGTTAACTAGTATAATAAAAAGGGTATTAGATAATAATAGTAAATTATTAGAAAAGAATGAAGTTTACAGTGATGTAGAATTTTTATAGAGGTGAATAAAATGGCAGTTAGAGTAATTAGAACTGACGAAGATCCAATTTTAAGAAAGATATCTAGAGAAGTTAAAGATATAAATGAAAGAATGACAGAACTTATATCAGATATGTTTGAAACAATGGACGAAGCAGATGGAGTAGGTCTTGCAGCTCCGCAAGTTGGGATTTTAAGAAGAGTTATAACAGTTGATGATAGAGAACTAAATAGATTTGCTATGATAAATCCTGTTATAGTTGAAAAAGATGGAAAAGAAGAAGGATTTGAAGGTTGTCTTTCTATTCCAGAAAAACAAGGAACTGTAGAAAGATGTACTCATGTAAAAGTTCAATATTTAGATATTGATGGAAATAAAAAAGAATTAGAAGCAGATGATTTTTTAGCAAGAATATTACAACATGAAATAGATCATTTAGA
>CAMIZH010000070.1 GCA_946403255.1 uncultured Peptoniphilaceae bacterium
TTTATCTAAATTTATTTAATAAGATTTTCTTTTAAATAGTTAATTATATCCATTGATTCGTACATAGCTTTATCTCCAATAAGTAGGCAAGGTACTTGTTTTTTTCCACCAACTTCAATAAGATGTTCTCTTTCAGCTTTGTCAGTATCAATATTTACGTATTCAACACCTTCAATATTATTTTCGTCAATAAATCTTTCTACCTTTTTACAAAATGGGCAATATGTTCCAATGTAAAGTTTAATGTTATCCATATTATCATCCTCCTTATATATGATTTAATTTACCCTGTAAAGATTTATCTAAACATTTAAAATTAGGCATTTTTTTGATATAATAGCATAGATTAGAGGTGAGAAGATGAGTTTATTAGATGAGTTATCAGATAATCTTTCTGGTTTAAAGGATAATTTAAGAGTTGCATCAAAAAAAATCTCTGAAAATTCAAAAGAAATCACAAAACAAGCGAAAATTAAGCTTGAACTTACAAAAGAAGAAAAGAATTTATCAGATTTGTATAAGAAGATAGGAAAAGAATATTATCAAATAAATAAAAGACTTGGTTATGATGAAGATACAAATATGTATGAATATATTTCTGAAATTGATAAGACTGTTGCCAAAATTGAAGCATTAAAAACAAAATGTGAAGGTTTTGCAGGATACAGTTCTAATTTTGAGGACTATACTCCTTCAGCATCTTCAAAAAAAATAAAGTTAGATAAAGAAGATTATGAAGAAGAACAAAAAGAAGACATAATTTATATTGATCACAAGGACCTTAAGTAGTTGGAGGATATATGGAAAAGAAGGATATTAATCTTCTAGGAACAAATATAAAATATATTGAACAAGGTGAAGGAAAACCAGTAGTGATACTTCATGGTTGGGGTGCTAATATTGAGTCTATAATGCCAATTGTAAATTCAATGCCAAAGGGTTATAAAATTTATGCTTATGATGCACCAGGTTTTGGAGATAGTGAAGATCCAAAGGATGTATTATCAACTTGGGACTACGAACTTTACTTAGAGGAATTTTTAAATAAAAAGAAAATTGAAAAAGCTGTATTTATAGGGCATTCTTTTGGCGGAAAGACTCTTACAATATTTGCATCAAAGCATAAAGAAAAAATTGAAAAATTAGTTCTTTTAGATGCCTCTGGAGTTATACCAAAAAGAACTATGTCTTATTATTTTAAAGTGTATTCTTTTAAATTTTTAAGGTTTTTATATACTAAATTATTTTTCTGGAACAATAATACTGATGGTATAAAGAAGTTTTATGAAAAATTTGGATCAGATGATTATCAAGCATCGCAAGGTGTTATGAGAAAAACTTTTGTAAAAGTTGTAAATGAATCAACTAGAGAATGTTTTAAGGATATAGAAGCAGAAACGCTTTTAATTTGGGGTGAGAATGATGATGCTACACCTCTTTATATGGCGAATGTTTTTGAAAAAGAAATTAAAAATTCAGGCTTAGTTGTATTAAAAGACGCAGGGCATTTTAGTTATATTGATGATTATGGTACTTTCAATGCTGTAATTAATTCATTTTTAGATTAGGAGAAATTATGATAGGTTTATTGATAATTGAATTTATTATAGTTGCTGTAACTTATTATTATTCTTTAATAAGAAGTAACTATCCACTTCATATGTTACAACTAGAAGGTTATAACAATGAAGATTATAAAAATTGGACTTTAGAAAACAAGTCTAAAATTAGTAAATTTGTTTATAAAAAACAAGTAGAAGAAAAAACACCAATTGTTTGGACTGATAGATCGAAAAGACTTTTAAAAATACATGACCATGTAAATATTATATTTTTAGTTGTTTTTGTAGTTATTACAAATGCTATTTATTCAAAAACACAAAGTTATTTAGCAAATATTATATTATTAATTCTTTGTTTAGGACTTTATTATTTCCAATATAAAGTTATGATGATTTCAAATAAGATTTCAGTGCCTAGAGAAGAAAAAATTAATATGGGATTTTTTGTACAAGCACAAAGTAAAATAAAAGGATTAAGAGAAGATAATGGTTTAAAAGTTTTAGGTATAACTGGATCTTTTGGTAAAACATCTACAAAATTTATTGCAGATACAATTTTATCAGAAAGTTTAAATGTTAAAAATACTCCATCATCTTACAATACTCCAATGGGTCTTTCAAAAGTTATAAACAACGATTTAAATGAAAGTCATGAAGTTTTCATCGCAGAACTTGGTGCAAAACAAAAAGGTGAGATAGATGAGGTTGCACAACTTGTTCAACCTGATATTGGAATTATAACAGCAATAGGACCAACTCATATGCATATGTTTAAGACTATTGAAAATATAATGAATACAAAGTATGAACTAATTGAAGATTTACCAGAAGATGGTATAGCTATTTTTAACTATGATAATGACTATGTAAAAGTTTTAGCTGATAAAACTACTAAAAAAACATTGAGATATGGTATGGAAGATGTAAAAAAACTTGATGTTTATGCAAAAGATATTGTAGTTACAGAAAGAGGTTCTGATTTTGTTCTTGTAGTAAAAGAACTTGGAGAAGTAGAGTGTAGTACTAAACTTCTTGGAAAACATAATATTTCAAACTTACTTGCAGCAGCAACAGCAGGTTATGTTTTAGGTATGGATTTAAGAGCAATATCAAAGGGTATAGGAAAAGTTGAGCCTGTTGAGCATAGATTAAATATTGTAGATTCTGGAACAGGTGTTATTGTAATAGATGATGCTTTTAACTCAAATCCAATTGGATTTAGAGCGGCACTAAATGTTATTGATGAATTTAAAAATGGAAATAAAATAATTATTACTCCAGGAATGGTAGAGCTTGGAGATATGGAAGAAGAAGAAAACTATAAAATAGGTTTTGAAATTGCAAAAGTTTGTGATTATACAATTTTAGTAGGTAAGAAACGTACTGAACCAATTCAAAGAGCCATAAAAGAAAGTGGTTTTAGCCAAGATAAAGTTTTTGCTGTAAATACATTAAGTGAAGCTACACAAATTCTAGGAACTCTTACAAAGCCAGGAGACGTTGTATTATTTGAAAATGACCTACCAGATTCATATAGTGAAGAATAAGGAGAGATTTTAATGGAAAATGTAGCAGTTGTATTTGGAGGAAGAAGTGTAGAACATGAAGTTTCAATAATTACAGGAATGCAAATTGTTGAAAATATGGATAAATCAAAATATAATCCAATCCCAATTTATATAACAAAAGAAGGAAAATTTTTATCAGGAGATTCTTTAAGAGATTTTACAACTTTTAAAAATAATGATTTTTCAAAAGCTACAGAAGTTTTCTTTAAAGGATATGCAGAGGATCATAATCTTTATACTTTTGAAAAAGAAAAAGCTGGTCTTTTTTCAAAGGAAGTTATGAATTTAAAAGTAGTTTCTAAAATAGATATTATTTTTCCTGCACTTCATGGTACTTATGGAGAAGATGGTTCAATACAAGGGCTTTTTGAACTTATGAATATTCCTTATGTAGGTTGTGGAGTTATGTCTGCAGCTGTTGGAATGGACAAAGTAATAATGAAAAAAGTTTTTCAATCTGAAAATATTCCAATGACAGATTATTTTTATTTTTATAGAGATGAATGGAAAAATAAAGATGGAATTATAAAAAAAGCGGAAGACTTAGGATATTCTTTATTTGTAAAACCTGCGAATCTAGGTTCTTCAGTGGGTATATCTAAGGCAACAGATAGAAAGTCATTTGAAAAAGCAGTTGAAGTAGCATTAAATTATGATAGAAAAATCTTAGTAGAAAAAGCAGTTGAAAATCCAAGGGAAATAAATGCGGCAGTTCTTGGATATGAAGGGGACATTTTAGTTTCTGAATGTGAAGAACCTACAGGTTGGACAGAGTTTTTATCTTATGAAGATAAATATGTAGGTGATGGAAAAACTAAGGGAACAGGAATGAAAAACCAAAAGAAAAATCTTCCAGCAGATATAAAAGATTCTGTAAAAGAAGAAATACAAAAATATGCAAAACTTGCATTTAGAGCAATAGACGGTATGGGAGATGCAAGAATAGATTTTTTACTAGATGGAGACAAAGTTTACGTGAACGAAATTAACACTCTTCCTGGTTCGATAGCTTTTTACCTTTGGGAAGAAAGTAATATTAAGTTTACAGATTTAATAACAAAGCTTATTGAACTATCGAAGACAAGGCATGATCAAAAGTCTAACAATATATATTCATATAATTCGGATTTATTGAACAAGACTAACTATGGAGCTAAGTTATAATGATAAAAAATAAAATATTAGAAGTTCTTAAAAGTCATAAACCAATGACAAAAGAACAAATTTTGAAACAATTTGAAGTTTCAAAAATAGAAAAAGCATCTTTTTTTAAGATGTTAGATGAATTAGAAAAAGAAGAAGAAATATTTTTTAATAAAGACAGTGAAAAATATTATGTAATTGATGGAGGAATTTATACATCAGGAAAAATCCAAGGAAATGAAAGAGGCTTTGGATTTTTATTACAAGAAAAGGCAGATGTTTTCATTACAAAAGATAGAATGAATGGAGCACTGCATGGCGATAGAGTTATTGCAAAAATTCTTGAAGAGTCAAAGGGAAACAGTAAAGAGGGAGAAATAATTTCTATAATAGAACGTAGAGATGATAGTTTAGTTGGAACATTTCAAAATCAAAAAAGTTTTGGTTTTGTAGTTCCAGATGAAAGTAAAATCTCTTATGATATTTTTATCCCTAAGAAATTTATGAGTGGTGCAAAAAATGGTCAAAAAGTTTTAGTTAAAATAGATAAATGGCCTAAAAATGATAAAAAACCAGAAGGTAAAATAGTTGAAGTTCTAGGATATCCTGGAGATAAAGGTGTAGATATACTTTCTGTTGCAGCTACTTATAATTTACCAATGAACTTTAATAAAGAAGTTATAGAAAAGGCAAAAAGTATTCCACAAGAAGTAGATAAATCTATGATAAAAGGTAGAGTTGATTTAAGAAATCTAACTACTTTTACAATTGATGGACCAGACTCAAAGGATTTTGATGATGCTGTATCTATGGAAATTTTAGAAAATGGTAATTACTATTTAGGAGTTCATATAGCCGATGTTGCGCATTATGTTAAGCAAAGGGATGAACTTGATAAAGAAGCCTATAAAAGAGGTAATTCTGTTTATCTAGTAGATAAAGTTATACCAATGTTACCAAAAGAGCTTTCAAATGGTATCTGTTCTTTAAATGAAGGAGTTGATAGATTAACTCTTTCAGTAATGATGGAAATAAATAAAAAAGGTAAAGTTTTAAGACATAATATTGTTGAGTCAGTTATTAATTCAGATAGACGACTAATATATGATAATGTTTCAGACTTTATTGAAAAAAATGAAATTCATAGTTCTGTAAAGGGACTTGAAAAAGAACTTACTGCAATGAATGAAGTTGCAAAACTTCTTGCAGAAAAAAGAAAAAATAGAGGATCAATTGACTTTGATTTTCCAGAAGCAAAAATAATTGTTGATTCTTCTGGTCATCCTGTGGATATTTTAAAAGAAGAAAGAAGAGTTGCTAACAAAATTATAGAAGAATTTATGATTCTTTGTAATGAAGTTGTATCAGAACAATTTTATTGGTTAGAAATTCCATTCCTATACAGAATTCACGAAGAGCCTGAAGAAGAAAGACTTAATAGTTTAAATAAAACTATTAGACATTTAGGATATAAATTAAATACACAAAATTTAAGTTCAAGAGATGTTCAAGAACTTATAGAAGAAGTTCATGGAAAAGAAGAAGAACTATTTGTTTCAACTCTTGTATTAAGAAGTATGAGAAAAGCGAAATATGATAGTGAGCAAAATATTCACTTTGGACTAGCTTCAAGTTACTATTCACATTTTACTTCACCAATAAGAAGATATGCCGATCTTAGTATTCACAGAATTATAAAAGATTTCTTAAAAGGTGATTTAAACGAAAGAGTAATATCAAATTTAGAAGAAAATCTACCACAAGTAGCAGAACATATATCCGCAACTGAAAAATCTGCACAAGAGGCAGAAAGAATGGTTGAGTCTATAAAAATGGCTGAGTATATGCTTAATAGAATTGGACAGGAATATGAAGGAATAATTTCTAGTATAACTAATTTTGGAATATTCGTTCAGTTAGAAAACACTATTGAAGGATTAATTGGTTATAGTACAATGTCTGATTATTTTGAATTCAATGAAGAAGAATATACAGCAGTTGGTAGAGATACAAATAAAATTTATCATATGGGTGATAAAGTAAGGATAGAAGTAACAAATGCGAATGTTACAAAAGGAACTATTGATTTTAGATTTATAGGTGATTAAATGGCAAAAAAGACTGAGAATAATACTCTTGCAACAAATAGAAAGGCAAGACATGACTTTTTTATAGAAGAGACTTTAGAAGTTGGAATTGCCTTAAAAGGAACAGAAGTAAAATCTCTAAGACAAGGAAAAGCAAATATTGCTGATGCGTATGCAGAAATTCGTGATGGAGAAGTCTTTATTTTAAATATGCATATAAGCCCTTATGAACAAGGAAATATTTTTAATGTGGATCCTCTTAGAACAAGAAAATTACTTCTTCATAAAAGTGAAATTAGAAAACTTCAAAAAGAATTATCTTTAAAAGGATATACACTAATTCCATTAAAAGTCTATCTTGTTAGAGGTAAGGTTAAAATTCAACTTGCTCTTGCAATGGGTAAGAAACTTTATGATAAAAGACAATCAATTGCAAAAAGAGATTCTGACAGAAGAATAAGACAGGCGTTAAAAATAAGATAA
>CAMIZH010000071.1 GCA_946403255.1 uncultured Peptoniphilaceae bacterium
CCTGCAATTTCTTGAAAATACATTACACTATCATTTGCATTTACAACAGCACCTGTTACTGATCCAAAAGCAAATCGTATAATCCATCCTACAACAACAGAATATCCAATTGCTATTCCCAACGAACCTATAACTGGAATATAACCTATATATTTTCCTATATTACTTCCACGAGTTTGAGTTGCTCCTTCAAAAGCTCCAACTGGACCTGATCTAAAAGCACGACCAAAACACATTTCTTCTACAATTCCCGTATATCCTATTGTAATAATAAAAATCAAATAAGGAATTAAAAATGCCGCTCCACCAAATTGATGAACTCTTATTGGAAACATCCAAATATTTCCCATACCAACTGCTGAACCTATACAAGCAAGTATAAATCCAGTTTGAGATCTAAATTGATCTCTAGTATTATCTTTCTTCAAATCTTCACCTACTTATACGATATATTGTTTTATAATACCATAAATGTTGTTTTTAATCACTAAAGTATTAAATAAAAAAGGCTACTTCAAATGAAATAACCTTTGTATTATTGGTTTAAAACCTCTATTGCTTTTTGTAATTGTAAATCTTCATCTAAGTGCTCTATTCCAATTCCTGTTATGTCCTTTGGAAGTTCCACTTCAATATCTGGTACAATTCCCTTCTTGTGAATATTAATTCCTTTTGGAGAAAAATATTCTGAAGTCGTTAATTTTATACCATCACCATTTGGAAATCTAACAGCTGATTGAACTATTCCTTTTCCAAAAGATTTTTGACCTATAATTTGTCCTCTATCATAATCCCTTATTGCCCCTGCAAGTATTTCTGATGCAGATGCTGAGCCTTGATTTATTAAAACTGACAATGGAAGGTCTGTATATTCACTTTTTGATTTAAATTCAAAAACTTTTTTATGATCTTTATCCTTAGCATAAACAATCATTCCCTCTGGAAGAATTTCATCAGCTACTTCTGCTGCTGTATCAACAATTCCGCCAGGATTACCTCTTAAATCAATTACAATTCCCTTTATTCCTTGAGATTTTAATTTATCCAATTCTTTTTTAAAATCTTTTGAAGTGTCTTCACTAAATTGTGTTATTCCAAGATATCCAATTCCATTTAGATTTTTAGAAATTATTGTTTCTTCTTTTATCTCATCACGAATAATAGTTAAATCTTTAGTTTTATTAGTATCTGGAGCTAGTATTGTAATATTAACTTCAGTACCTTTTTTACCTCTCATAGCTTTCATAGCTTCATTTATTTGAGAAGAAGTATATTCTTTTCCATCTATTTTTATAATCTTATCTCCAGCTTTAATTCCTGCTTTATCTGCTGGTGAATCTTTTATTGGAGAGATAACTGTTATTAAGTCATCACTTTGATTTGAAATAAAAACTCCAATTCCATAAAATTTTCCAGATGTTGTTGCTGTTAGACTATCATACTCATCCTTTGTTAAATACTCAGAATATGGATCTTTTAAACTTGCTACTACACCTTTTAATTCTCCGATTTCTAATTCTTCATCAGTTACTCCATAAAGATAATTTGCTTTAACATAAGATTCTAAGAAATTTATCTTTGCATATTTATCCTTACTTACTCGTCCATACAATAAAGCAGTTAAATTATAAGTCAAAAGATTTGTAGCTATAATAATTAAAATTATTACTAAACTGCGTTTTTTCTTCATAATGTCCTTCTTTTCTTAAACATAGTTAAGTGGATTTTGTGTCGCTCCATTTACCCTAACTTCAAAGTGAAGATGTGGTCCTGTTGAAAGTCCTGTATTTCCTACAAGAGAAACTACATCACCTTGTTTTACCTTTTGTCCAACTCTAGCTTTAAGAACAGAGTTATGAGCATAAACAGTTACTATATCTCCATGGTCTATCATAACTACATTTCCATATCCACCCATTGAAGTTGACATTATAACTGTACCTGATTTTGCAGCTATAACTGGTGTTCCAATTGGTGCTGGAAGATCTATTCCTGAATGAAATTTATTCCTACCTAAAACCGGGTGGAATCTGTTTCCATAAGGAGAAGATATATGTGTATGTCCCGGAAGAGGCCAAGCCATTGATCCATCACTTATTGTAGGCTTAATATAATCAGGAGAAGTTCTTGAACTATTTTTAGCTTGATTTCTTTGTTTTTCTCTTTCAATTCTTTCTCTTTCTGCTCTAGCTTCATCAGCTTTTGCAGTTTTGATTTGAGATTGTAATCTTATAATCTCTTTATCAATAGCATTCCAAGAAGCCTCAGTTTTTTCATATTCTATTAAATATAATTCAACATCTTTTTCAAGTGCTTGCATATATTCACTTTTCTTATTGTTTTTATCAAGTAAACTTTGTTTTTGAACTTCAAGCTCACTTCTATTTCTTTCAACTTCTGCTTTATCTTCTTCTAATTGTTTTTTAGCATCTTTTATTACATTTACTTGATCAGTTATAAAATCTACTAATTGTTTGTCAGATTCTGCAATAGTTGTAATAGTTTGATTATTTCTTATAAGCTCTTCTACATCTTTTGAATTAAGTAAAACTTCCATATAGCTAACTTTTCCATCCATATACATAGCTTTAACTCTTTGTCCAAAAATTTCTTTTTTCTCTTCTAAATTTCTCTCTGCTTCTTCAAGCTCTTTTTTATTTTTTTCAATTCTAGTATTTAGAACTGATATTTCATCTTCAAGATTTGATATTTCTCCAGTTACTCCAACTATTTGATTGTCTAGCGCATCAATCTCTCTTTGAACTGTTGATACTTTACTTTGTGTTTCATCAACATTTCCTTTTTTTTCTTTGATTTCTTGAGATACTTCATCTCTCTTTTCTGTCATTTGTTGTTTTTTTACTTCTAAATCCTTACTAGACGCATAAGCTACTTGCGAAACTAATAGAACTGCCGACATACTTAATAGAGAAATTTTGTATTTTCTCATACTTTCACCTCTAAACATCTAAAAACCTCTTAGTGGATATCAATGATCCAAGATATCCAATACCAATACCTATACAAGCAAATATTATTGAAATATTCATTTTGATTATTTCTGGTTGAGTAATATTCATCCCAAAAATATTTTGAACTTGTGCATTTGTACGACCAAAAACATAGGAATAACTAAAATAAACAATAATTATAGCTATAAAAGCACCCACTATTCCAAAAATAATACCTTCTACTAAAAAAGGTCCTCTTATATAGGCATTTGTAGCCCCTATGTATTTCATTATATTTATTTCTCTTCTTCTATTTGTAACTGTAATTCTAATAGTATTATGAATTATTAAAATAGAAACAAATAATAATATTAATACAATTCCAAAGCCAACATATTTTATTCCCTTTTCAAAAATTATCATCTTAGATATTAAATCATAGTGATAATCAACTCTTTCAATTCCAGTTTTATCTTTTATAGACTCTGAAAAATTCTTTGCATAAGATAAATCCTTTAAGGAAACTGTTAATGATGCTGGAAGAGTATTTTTCTCTATAGTGTCAAGAATATAAGATTTATCTCCAAAATTTTCTTTAAACTCTTGAAGTGCATCTTCTTTAGATACATATCTTATTTCTTTTACTCTTTCGTCTTTTTCCATATCTTTTATAAGATTATTTACATCTTGAGGAATTATATCATCTTTTAAATAAATTACAACTTTATCAAGTTCTAAACCTAATTGATAAACAGATGTATTAATATTTAATATTAATAAAAGTACAAAACCAAATAAAGTAAGCATTGCTGCAATTGATATTGTTGAAGCAAATCCCATTCCTTTATTACGCCATAAATTTTTAAAGGACTCTTTTAATATATTAAGAAATTGTCTAGTCTTCCTCATAGTAACCACCACTTTCTATATCTTTTACAATTTGTCCTTTATTTAAAGTAATAACATGCCTTTGCATTTTATTTACAATATCTACAGCATGTGTTGCCATAACTATTGTTGTTCCTCTTTCATTTATTTTAATCAAAGCCTTCATTATATCCCAAGCAGTTTCTTGGTCTAAATTTCCTGTTGGTTCATCACATAAAAGTATTGGAGCTTTATTTACAATTGCTCTTGCTATTGAAACTCTTTGCGACTCTCCACCTGAAAGCTCTGAAGGATAACAATTTTTTTTATCAGTTAAACTTACAATTTCTAATGCTTCTTCAACTGATAATTTTATATTTTTTTTGCTCTCTCCTAGTATTTCTAGTGCATAAGCAACATTTTCAAAAACTGTTTTTTTATCAAGCAGTCTATGATCTTGAAATACTACAGAAATATTACGTCTTAATTCAGGTATTTTTCTTTTTGTTATTTTAGTTATATCTGTACCTTCTATTAGAATTTTTCCTCTTGTTACAGTTTCTTCTCTCATTAAAAGTTTAAGCATAGTTGACTTACCTGCTCCTGAAGAACCTACAAGAAAAACAAAATCACCATCTAATATTTTAAAGTTAATATTAGAAAGTGCTAAAATTCCATTTGAATATTCTTTAAATACATTTTCGAATTCTATCATAGCTTTCCTTTCTTAAAAAGAAATATTTATCAAGTACTTATTATATTACAAAACGGTAACAAAAATCTACTCTTTTACTAAAAAAATTAAGATTCGGTAATTTTTTGTGAGATTATACCCATTTTCTCTTTCCTAATTTTTTCTATATGTGTATAATGTATAAGTAAGTTGATGTTGTAATTAATATTTTTTTGGGTAAAAATCCCTTGTAAAAAATAGGAGTTAAACGTGGATAAAAAAACTTTAAGAAAAGAACTTGTACAAAAAAGAGATTTATTAAGTAAAAAAGAAATAGAAGAAATGTCTATACTAATAGAAAAAAACTTATTTTCTACTTCTTTATTTAAAAACGCAAGTGATATTTTCATCTTTGTTAGCTACAGATCCGAAGTCAATACACATAATATTATTAAAACTGCTTTAAGCTACAACAAAAATATTTACATTCCTATTGTAGATCCTAAAACAAAGACAATGAAAGCATCTAGGCTAAAAGATTTTTCTTGCCTTGAAAAAAACTATATGAATATTTTAGAACCAACCAAAGAATCTATAGATATTGTAGACCCAAACAAAATCGATCTTGTTATCGTGCCTGGTCTTCTATTTGATAGAAATGGATATAGAATTGGATATGGTGGAGGATTTTATGATAAGTTTTTTGCTTCATTAGATATGGAAGTCAATAAGCTTGGTATTGGATATGATTTTCAATATACTACTGGCAATATTGAGCATGAAGATTATGACATTCCAGTTAATTATTTTTTGTCTGAAAAGAAATTTTATATATTGTAGGAGGAAGAAATGGAAAGATATATTGGTACAGTTGTAAGAGGTATTAGAACACCTATAGTAAAAAAAGGTGATGACCTTGTTGACATCGTGTGTGACTCAATGATAAAGGCTGTTGAATCAGAAAACATTCAAATGAGAGATAAGGACGTGGTTGCAATAACTGAGTCTTTAGTTGCAAGAAGTCAAGGAAATTATGCAACTGTTGATCAAATTGCAGAAGATGTTAGAAATAAATTTGAAGGAGAAATAGGACTTGTATTCCCTATCTTAAGTAGAAATAGATTTTCTATTCTTTTAAAAGGTATTGCTAATAGTGGTAGAAAACTTCACTTACTTCTGTCATATCCTTCTGATGAAGTAGGTAATCATCTTATGGATGAAAAACTAGTTTATGAAAAGAAGATTAATCCATTTACTGATGTTTTAGAAGAAGAAGATTATAGAAGAATATTTGGTGAAGAAGTTAAACATGAATTTACAGGAATTGATTATGTATCTTTATACAAAGAAATTGCTGGGGAAAATTGTGAAATTCACTTTTCAAATGATCCTAAATCAATTCTTAAATACACTCAAGATGTGTTAGTTTGTTCAGTTCATACAAGAGATATGATAAAAACAGAACTTAAAGATTCAGGCGCAAATAAAGTTTACGGACTTGATGATATATTAACAGAATCTGTTAATGGATCAGGATATAATCCAGACTTTGGTTTACTTGGATCAAATCTTTCAAGCGACTCAAGCGTTAAGTTATTCCCAAGAGATGGAAATACTTTTGTAAGAGACGTTCAAAAGAAACTTTCTGATTATTCAAATAAAGATATTGAAGTTATGATTTATGGAGACGGTGCATTTAAAGATCCTGTTGGTAAAATTTGGGAACTTGCAGATCCTGTTGTTTCCCCTGCTCATACTGATGGACTTAAAGGTACTCCAAATGAACTTAAAATAAAATATATTGCTGATACTGAATTAGAAAATGCTTCTAAAGAAGAAAGAGAAGCTGCTATTAAAGAAAGAATTTCTTCTAAAGATGATAATCTAGTTGGTAAAGCAGAAACACTTGGTACAACTCCAAGAAGAATTACAGATTTATTAGGATCACTTTGTGACTTAACTTCTGGCTCTGGAGATAAAGGTACACCAGTTGTTTATGTTCAAGGATATTTTGATAATTACGCAAGTAAATAAATTTAAAAGCACTGTTTATTCAGTGCTTTTTTTAT
>CAMIZH010000072.1 GCA_946403255.1 uncultured Peptoniphilaceae bacterium
TTTATATAGGAGCGTCATTAGGATCTTTTTTTGCTTTGATTTTAGATAGAAGAAGTAGAAACTTAGGTTGTGTAAAGGGTAGATCAAATTGTAATTATTGTGGGGAAGTTATTCCTTTTTACTTGAATATACCAATAGTATCTTATTTGTATTTAAAAGGAAGATGTAATTTTTGTGGTGAAAAAATAAGTTTTTACAACTTTGTATATGAAATAATATTTGGATTTATAGTATTATTTCTAAATTTCAATAGAATTTCAGCTTTAAATATAATTAGAGTGATATATATTTTCTTAATCTTACTGATTATTATTTTAGATATAAAAGAACATAATATTTATATAATAGATTTATTTTGTTTAATAATTATAAATATTATTCGATTGAAATTAGAAGGTGTTTTAAGTTTTGATAGATTTTTATATGGGTTTGTATTAGCACTTTTATTTTACATAATATATAAACTAACTAATGCTATGGGACAAGGTGATATAATTTTATCTTATGCAATAGGTATAGATGCCAAGAATATGATTGAAATATTTAAAATTTTTAGAACGGCTTTTATTCTTGCAGGAATTATTTCTTTAATATTAATATTTTTAAAGATAAAAACTAGAAAAGATTATATAGCCTTTGCTCCATATTTAATAATTGCAGGAATTTTATTAAATTTGAATATAGTTTAGGAGAATATTACTATGATAAATAATTTGTATAAAATATATATTAATGATTTAAGCATAGATTTTTACTTTAAGGAAAGGATAGAAAGGATAAAATTAGCTCCTGGAATTATAGTAAATGGATATATTGAGGATGAAAACTATCTTTACTACATATTAAATAAATTTTTAAAAGAGAATAGAGTTAAAAATAATATAAAAGCTCAGTTGATTTTAAATTCATCTGAGATAAGACATATTGAAAAAGATGATTACAATTTAAAAGAAGAAGAACTTAATAGTTTTTTATACTATGAATTAAATGATATCTTAAAGGGAAATATCGAACATTATGAATATAGATTTATTAAAAATAAAAGATTGAAGTTATCTATTTTTTTAATTCCTAAAAAAATGATAGATGATTATTTAGATTTATTTGAAAAATTGCATTTATCAATAGAAAAGATAAATTCAATTAATGATATAATGTTTATTGAAAATAAGGATTATAATTTAAATATAAATGAAACTAATGCAGTAATTTCAATAAATAATGAGGAATTTATATATAGTAAAACAATTTTTGATAATAGATTTTCAGAATTTATTATTAAAAATAATGTAGATTATGAAGATATTTATTATATAATAGATAAGAAAGAAATTGAATTGTTTACTTTAGAAGATAAAGAGATAAAAGATGGGCTACAGACTTTGGTTGAGAATAAATTGGATATTATTTTAAATAATATTCTATATCTAGATACTAAATATATTTTGTCAGGAAATTTTTTTAATAAAATTATAATTGATTTTTTAGAAAGAGAGATAAAAAATATTAAGTATGAAGATATTTCTAGATATAACAATCAAAAGATAAATTTTGTAAATCAAAATCAAAAAAAGTTTAATTATTTATTATTAATTCCTATTATAATAATATGCTTAAATAGTTTATTATATATGAACATAAATCAAAGAATAAAGCAGGAGTCTTTAAACTTAGTAGATAATAAGATAGTATGTGAAGAACAAAAAAACTACATTGAAAAATTAAATCCAGAAGAGATAAAGAAAAATAGTAAAGAAATAAAAAATATAGAAAAAGAAAATGCTTATTGGAATGATATTAATTTAGAAAACAAAAAGTATTTTGAAATACTAGAGAAATTACTAGAATATAAATCAGATGAAATCTTGTTTACAAATTTTGAGTATTTTAAAAATAGTATCTATATAAGTGGTGTAAGCATAGATGATGCTTTTTTAGAAAAAATTGAGAATATAACGGGATTTAAAGTCAAAGTTATTAGTAGTGATAATATAGAAGAAATATTGCATTTTAAGACAAAGATAGATTTGGGTGACTTATAGGTGAATGTTGGAAAAATTTCAAATGAAGATTTAAAAAAATATGTTTTTGATAATCTCCATGGTCGTAGAAGTGAAGTTATAAATGGTCCAAATGTTGGAATGGATACTTCAGTAATTGATTTTGATGGAGATTTAATAGTTTTATCAATGGACCCAATAACAGGTACCACAAAAGATATTGGAAAACTATCAATAAATATATCTTGTAACGATGTTTCTTGTGAACGTGCAGAGCCAGTAGGAGTATTGATGACAATATTATTACCGCCAAAGGCAACCTTAGAGGAACTAGAACAAATAGTAAGACAAGCAGATATAGAGTGTGAAAAACTTAATTTAGAAATAATTGGTGGGCATACAGAGGTAACAAATGCTGTAAATCAAATAGTTGTTGTGACCACTGTAGTTGGAAAACTTAAAAAAGAAGATATTCCTAAAAGAGATGAAATAAAATCAGGAGATATTGTAATAGTTTCTAAGTATATTGGTATTGAAGGAACTTCTATAATATATAACGAAAACAAAAATGAACTTTCTAAAATTTTTAATAATGATGAAATTATAGAAATAGAAGAAATGGGAAATGTAATTTCAGTTTTAGAAGAATCAAAAATAGCTAAAAAATATAATATAAAGCATCTACATGATATAACTGAGGGTGGTATTTTAGGAGCTGTATGGGAAACTGCAAATGCATTAGATAAAAAAATAGTTATTGATTTAAATTTAATACCTGTAAAAAATACATCTAAAAAAATTGCAAATTATTATAATATAGATATTTACAGATTAATTTCTAGTGGAAGTATGTTAATGATAATTGATGAGAAAGATTTTGAGAATTATAGACTAGACTGCTTAAATAAAAATATATTAATAAGTGAAATTGGTAAGGTCTACAATGGGGATGGTTCTTATTTAACTGAAGATAATAAAGAGATTGAAATAGAAGCTCCATTAGGAGATGAATTATATAAAATTGTATAGTGGAGGGTTTATGAAGAAAGTTTTTAGTTTATTAAGTTTATTATTAGTACTCTCGAGTTCTAGGGTATATGCAGAAAGTTTCAACTTAAATATCGATGGAAAAAACACAAATGTAAATGAAGTTAATGTTGAGATTGATGGACAACAATTAAACACAGATTTTAAAGCATACACAGCAAGTGGATCGACATTAGTTCCTATTAGAGAGATTACAGAGAGTTTAGGTGCAAAAGTTGATTGGGATGCAAAAACAAAAAGTGCAACTATTACTTTAAGTGAAAAAATTGTAAAGTTACAAATTGATAGTTCTGTAGTTTATGTAAATGGAGATAAAGTTTTTGTAGATACAAGTACTATGCCAAAGTTTGCAACTTATAGTTTTCCTAGAAAAGAAGTTAAAACTATGGTTCCTTTAAGATTTTTATCTGAAACTTTTGGATATGAAGTTGGATGGAATGGAGATAAATATATAGCTTCAGTTATAACTAAAAAAGAGGAAAAAAAAGTAGAATCTGCTTCTATTGATTTTTCTGAAAAAGAAATAGTAAAATACGAAAATAAATCTGAGAGTAAAAAAGAAGAAGTTAAAAAATTCGTTTCTAAAAAAATAAAATCAGATGGTCTAGTTACAATTTTACTTGATGCAGGTCATGGCGGTTCAGATTCTGGAGCAGTCAGTGTTGATGGCAAGACTAAGGAAAAAGAATTAACTCTTGAAATAACTAAGAAGTTAAATGATAAACTTTTAGAAAATGGATACGATGTTCACATGACAAGAGAAACAGATAAAGCTGTAGATTTATATAAAAGACCTGAAATAGCAAATGATTTAGGAGCTGAAATATTTTTATCAATTCATATAAATTCTAGTGAAAATTCAGAGCCAAGTGGAATAGAAGTTTTTTATGCACCAGCATTATCAAATAAATTAAAGGAAGTAGAACAAAGTCCTTTAGCAGAAAGTTTGCAAAAAAGTTTAATAAAAGAAACAGGAGCTATAAGTAGAGGAGCTAAAGCTGGAGGTAGATTAGTAGTTTTAAAGAATACTAAAAATGTAGCAGCACTTGCAGAGCTTGGTTTTATATCAAATAAAAAAGAATTAGATTTAATGAAAGATGAAGATTATCAAGAAAAATTAGTAAATGGATTGTATAATGGTTTAATAGATTATATAGATAATTATGTTGAATAAAAGAGGTTATGTAACCTCTTTTATTTATTGAAGGAGATAAATAGATGAGAACGGGAAGAAAAAAAGATGAATTAAGAGAAATTAATGCTATATTAAATTATACAGAAAATCCAAATGGTTCTGTTTTAATTGAATGTGGAAATACAAAAGTTATATGTACTGTTATGATTGAAGAAAAAGTTCCATTCTTTTTGAAAGGGAAAAATACAGGATGGCTTTCTTGTGAATATTCAATGCTACCAGGATCAACTTTAACTAGAAAAATAAGAGATAGTTCAAAGGGGAGAATAGATGGCAGAACTCAAGAAATACAAAGATTAATAGGTAGATCTTTAAGAACTTGTATTGATTTAGATAAAATCGGAGAAAAAACTATTTGGATTGACTGTGATGTAATATCTGCAGATGGTGGTACAAGAACAACGAGCATAAATGGTGCTTTTATAGCTTTATCTTTAGCAATTGAAAAAGCTTTAAAAGAAGGAATAATTAAAGAAAATCCAATAAAACATAAAGTGGCAGCAATTAGTGTTGGAATTGTTAATGGTGAAAAGCTATTAGACTTAGAATATACAGAAGACTCTCAAGCAGATGTTGATATGAATATAGTTATGAATGATAAATATGATATTATTGAAGTTCAAGGAACAGCAGAGGGAGAAACTTTCTCTAGAAAAGATTTAAATGAATTTTTAGATTTAGCAGAAATTGGATTTAAAGATATTTTTAAACTACAAAGTGATCTTCTTGAAAAAAAAGAAATAGCTTTATCTACAGATAATAAAAATAAATTAAAAGAAATCAAAGAAATTTTAAAAGACTCAAGAGTTGAAGTAAAATCAAAATCAGATGTGGGGTTAGATAATTTTGATGTGATAGAAGATAAAGATACTTTAGAAGGAAATGCTGAGGTAAAAGCAAGATCAATGAAAGAAAAAATTTCTTGTGGAGTTCTTGCAGATGATACAGGATTGTTTGTAAATGCATTAGATGGAGAGCCAGGAGTATTTTCTGCTAGATATTCTGGAGACCATGACGATGAGAAAAACAGACAAAAATTATTAAAAGAATTAGAAGGAAAAACAGATAGAAGTGCATATTTTAAAACCGTTATGATTTATATAGATGAAAATAATGAAAAATTTATTTTCGAAGGAATATGTGAAGGTGAAATATCTACAGAAATGCGTGGAGAAAAAACTTTTGGATATGATTGTATATTTATACCTAAGGGTTATGATAAAACATTTGGAGAATTGTCAAAACAAGTAAAAAATAAAATAAGTCATAGAAGTAATGCTTTAAAAAAAGTAAATGAGTTTTTCAGTTAATGAAGCTAATAATTAAATAAAATTAGGGTATATGTATTATATTATTACAATAAAGAGGTGACGATATGTATTTAACAACTTTTGATGTTTTAAAGAAAGAGAATGGTGTTAAAGTACCAAAGACTTTATCTTTAAGACTTATAAGAGAAGATGAACTAGATAAACTATATGAATTTATGGTAAAAGTTAAAGATTCTATGGGTGATAGTAAAAATTTTTCATTAGAACCAAGAGATCAAATATTTATGCCTTATGAGATGGGTGCTAAGATATTAGGACTTTTTGATGAAGATGGAAATATAGTAGGAGAAAGATATATGACACTTTTAAGCCATGGTAAAAGTGAATATGCCTTAGATGTTGGATTAGATGAAGAAGATGCAGAAAGTATAATTTATTTAAAATCAACGGTAATTGACCCTGACTATACTGGAAATGGATTGCAGTATAAAACTCTAGAATTTGCAAAAGATTATTGCGCAAAGCTTGGATATACTAAGTTTATGTCTACAATATCTCCATTTAATTTATTTAGTCTTAAAAATGGATTACAAGCAGATCTTAAAATTAGAGCGTTAAAAAAGAAATATTATTCACAAGAACATCCAACTGGATTATGGAGATACATACTTTTTTTAGATAAGACTGTTGAAGATAAATGTAGTGATGAAGTAATCTATATTGATAGAAGTGAATTAAATAAACAAATAGAATATATTGAAAATGATTATGTTGGGGTTAACTTATCTGAAGATAAAGAAAAGATAGGATATGTAAGGCTAACTGATAAAGGTAAAAAACATATTGAAGATTTTTAAAAAAAGGTATTGACATGATTTGAACTTTTTGTTAATATATGTATATTGTTGTTGATAATGTGGTGGGTATGGCCTAGTTGGTTAGGGCGCAAGATTGTGGCTCTTGAGGTC
>CAMIZH010000073.1 GCA_946403255.1 uncultured Peptoniphilaceae bacterium
TTTTTTTATTTATATAAATATAAAATACTGGTAATAATATATAAAAATAGCAAGGAAAATACATTAAAATGATATGTGTTATCAATTTTAAATAGGAGGAAGTATATGAATAAAAATTGGTTAAAGCAATAGTACTCTCTATTGGAGTAATTAGTGTATCGTTTTTTGCAACAGAAAATACTTTTGCAAACTCAAACGTGGAAATTAAATCTGAAATATTAGAAAGTAAAGAGGATATAGACCCACAAGAAATAGATATTATTACATCTGCTACTGTGAAAAGAGCTAAATTTGAATTTAAAAATAATAGTAATAATGGTAGGAATTGGTTTGGTAATATATACGAGATAAAACATGGACCACTTTCAATGAAAAAATCAGAAGAAGATAATTATAATAAGCAAAGGAGTCGAACTTACTACTTAGAATATCCATATATAAAACTTGAAGGGACTTTAGGAGTTATAGACTATGGTGAAAATGAATATCTAATTAAATCAAAAGGTTATAAAGATATAAAAATAGATTATTTATTTGAAAAGCCTATAAAAATAAATGCAAAATTAAAGTCAAAATATAAAATAGACGAAGATATTAATTTTGAAATAAATTCTGATATAGATCCAGAAAAAGCAATATTATTTTTCTCTTTTAATCATAAACCTATATAATGACAAAATAAAATTATTTAAAGAAAAGGAAAAAACATATTTAAAAATAGATAAATCTCTTTTACAAGAAGGAGAAAATATACTAGAAATAACTACAAATGCTGGAGCTCCTATGGAAAATGTTGATTTAAAAATAAATGTAGGAGAATTAAGGGAAATAAATATTGATATAGAAATATATCCTGAAAATGCAGGTAAAGTAGAATTACCAGATAGTATTTATGAAACAGATAATTTAGTTTTAGAAGCAAAACCAAATGAGAATTTTAAATTTTTAAATTGGAATATCAACGGAAATATTGTATCAGAAGAAAAATTTTTAGAGATAGAAGCTAGTGAAGATATAAAAATAAAAGCTATTTTTAAAGAAATAAAAGAAGAAATAAAAGGGCCAGAAGAAAATCAAGATGATAAAAATAATGATAACACAGACAAAACTAATAGGAATAAAAAAAATAGAAAAAACAATAAATTAGAAATAAAAAAAGTAACTAAAAAAGAATCTGAAACAAAAGAAATCAGAGTAAAAGAAAAAGTTATATATTTAAAAGGTTACCCAGATAATACTTTTAAAGCTGATAATAATATTACAATTGCTGAAACGTTAAAGATTTTTAGTGAACTATTATATGATGATATAGATATAAAAGATTTTAATTCTAAATATAAAGATATAATTAAAAATGAATGGTATATAGAGTCTTTACATAAACTTGAAAAGAAAGGATATTTAAATAGTATTTTTAAAGAAGAAAACATTAATATTAATAGAAATATAACTAGGGCAGAATTTGTAGCTTTAGCATCAAACTTTACAAAAGAAGCCCTTGGGACAAATACTTTTAAAGATATAAATGATGATTTTTGGGCTAAAGAAGAAATAGATAAATTTGTTGGATTAGATTATATAAATGGTTATCCTGATGGGGAATTTAAACCAGAAAAAGAAATAACTAGGGCAGAGGTTAGTAAAATTTTAATAAAAATGTTAAATATTAATATCGATAAAAATATTAATAACAAATACAGTGATTTAGAAAAAAGTCATTGGGCATATTATGAAATATCAAATCTAAGTAAATAGAAAAAAACAACCTTAACTTAAAATTAAGGTTGTTTTTATTTTTTATATAAATAAATTTACTCCAGATGTTTCTGCGTCTCCAAGGTAAGTTGCAACACCACCTATTTCAACACCATCAACAAGTTCTTCAGGTTTAATTCCCATAACATCCATAGACATAGAACAAGCTATAAACTTAATACCTAGATCACGCGCGTTATTCATAAGTGTTGGAAGATCATCTACGTTTTTCTCTTTCATTACTTTTTTCATCATTTTTGATCCAAGTCCAGCCATATTCATTTTAGAAAGGCCAAGCTTATTTATATCTTCAGGAAGCATAGTATCAAACATTTTTTCCATGAACATCTTATCTACATCTGCTTTCTTTTTAATAATTGAAAGACCCCAGAATGTAAAGAATAGAGTAACTTTTTTACCCATACTAGCAGCTCCAGTTCCTATGATAAAGGCAGCCATTGCTTTATCTAGTTCGCCACTAAATACAACTATAGTAACAGAATCATGAGTTTCAATAACTTTATTTTCAGTTGAAACTTCTTTTTTACCCTTCATAACATAGGCTTTAAAAGTTCCATCATTTTCATCAATATTTATTAAAGTATTTCCAGTTGTTTTACACCAAGAAGCTATATCCTTTGTAAATCCAATATCAGTTACACTTACTTCAATAATTTCACCTTGTTCAATATCTTGAATTGCATTATAAACTCTAGTTATTGGACCAGGGCATTGTAATCCACAAGCATTTATTTTAACCTTAGCTTCTGTATTTATATTTGAAAAATCTATTTCTTCAAATTTATTTTCATTTGTATTGTCAGCTTTTGCAATAGTATTTTGTAGCTCGTAGTTTGCTGTTTGATAAGTTTTATATCCACCATCAAGAACTACAGCTTCAATACCATTTTGTTTTAAAATTCTATATCCAATATAAGCTCTAAGTGAAACTCTACAGTATAAAGCAAGTTTTTTATCTTTTAACTCACTTAAATGTTCACGAAGATTTCCAAGTGGAATATTTAAAGAACCTTCAACATGTCCCATATTAAACTCTTCAACTTCAGATACATCTAAAAATGTATATCCTTTATTTTTAAATTCTTCAACTTGATTGTATTGAATAAATTTAACTTTATCATTTAAAGTATTTTCAGCTACATATCCAACAAAGTTTGCAGGTGCTTTAGCAGCATTAAATGGTGGAGCATAAGCAAGTTGTAAGTTTTTAAGATCAGTTACTTTAAGACCAGCATAAATAGCTGTAGCAATAGTATCAATTACTTTATCAGCACCATCCATAGCAACACATTGTGCACCAAGAATTTTTTCATCATTATTATAAATTACTTTTAAATTCATAGGATATGACTTAGGGTAGTATGCCGCGTGGTTTACAGGATGAAGATGCATAACATTATAATCTCCACTAAGTGATTTTTCATTTAGACCAGTACTAGCAGCTTGTAAATCAAAAACTTTTGCAATACTTGATCCAAGAGAACCTTGATACTCGCCATGTAAATCATTTAAAATATCTGCAACCATTCTACCTTGATAGTTAGCAGGACCAGCAAGAGCAATTTGAACTCTATCCTTAGATATAAAATGTTCAACTTCTACAGCATCTCCAACTGCATAAATAGATTTATCAGAAGTTTCCATTTTATTATTTACAACAATTCCACCACGTTTACCAATATCAAGACCAGCATCTTTAGCAAGTGAATTTTCAGGTTTAACTCCAATAGCAAGAATTGTCATATCAGAATCAATATTAGCACCATCTGAAAGTTCAATAGTTTTACCATTATTTTTAAACTTAGAAACTCCATTATTTAAAATAAGTCTTACACCCTTATCTTCAAGATGCATATGAAGTTCTTGAGCCATTTCAAAATCAAGTGGAGCCATAACTTGATTACTCATTTCAATAAGAGTAGTTTCAAGTCCAATATTTTTTAAATTTTCTGCCATTTCAAGACCAATGAAACCACCACCAACAACAGTTGCAGTTTTAACATTATTTTTTTCGATAAATGATTTTATTTCATCAGTATCTGGAACAGTTCTAACAGTGAAAATATTATTTGCATTTTCAATACCATCAATAGGTGGTTTTATAGGACTAGCACCAGGAGAAAGAATTAAATAATCATAATCTTCAACGCCAGTTTTTCCATCAATAGATTTATACTCAACATTTTTTTTATCTTTATTTATTTTAGTAACTTCAGTATTATTGTGAACATTCATTTTGAATTTTTGTTCCATTTGCTCAACGCTTTGTAGGAGTAAAGCATCTCTTTCAGCTATTTCTCCACCAATATAATATGGAAGTCCACAGTTAGCAAAAGAAACATATTCTCCACGTTCAAAAAGAACAATTTCAGCATCTTCATTTAATCTTCTCATACGAGCAGCAAAGGAAGCTCCTCCAGCTACTCCACCAATTATAACTATTTTCATATATCCTCCAAAATAAATTTAATTAAATTTTTAATTTCATCATTAGCAATTGAATAATAAATATTCGTACCATCACGTCTACCTTTTAAAATACCTTCTTTTTTAAGTACTCCAATATGTTGTGAAATTGTTGACTGAGGCATATTAAGACAATTCGTCATATCAGAAACTTGTCCCTCAATCTTTTCGCTTAAACCCCTTAAGATACATAATCTTATTGGATGAGCCATAGCTTTAAGAATTTCAGCCTTATGCTCTAAAAACTCCAAGTCATTTATTAAAAAATCTTCCACAGATAATCTTCCTCTCTAAATCAATATATTGTTATATTACGATGTTACAATATAAAAAATAAAAGTCAATACTTTTTGAGAAAATAATTTAAAAATTAACAAGGATTTAATATTTTTAATTATTTTATTGTTATAATACAAGTAATAAAGATTGAGAGGGAAAAAAGTGAGAATAGATAAAAATGTTGAAGTTGAAATAATAGATTTTGATTTTAAAGGAAATGGCGTAGCAAAATATGGAGGTAAAGCAATATTTTTAAATGGTGGAGTCATAGGCGATACTGTATTAGTAAAATTAACAAATGAAAAAAAAGGTTATTATAAAGGACATATACTTAAAACTGTAAGAAAATCTAAACTTAGAATAAAAAGTAAATGTAAACATTCCTACAAATGTGGTGGATGTGACTTTTTAGAATATGAATACAATAGACAATTAGACTGGAAAGAAGATAAAGTTAGAAATGACCTTAAAAGAATAGGTGGAGTAGAAGTTGAAGTTGAGGATATAGAAAGAATGAAAGATCCTCAAAATTATAGAAATAATATACAACTACAAGTTTCTGAAAATGAATTAGGATTTTTTGAAAAGAATTCTAATAAAATAATAAATATTGGAAACTGTAAAATGGCGAAAGAATCTATAAATAATATAATCCCAGTATTAAGAGAATGGAAAGGATTAAAAAGCGTAAAAACTATATCAATTAGAGCAAATTATAAAGATGAAGTAATGATTGTTTTAATAACAGAAGATAAAGTTTTAAACTTTAATACACTTCTTCCAAAACTAATGGATTTAAATGTAGTATCAGTATTTGAAAATGTAAACAAAGATTCGAAATATAGATTTTCAAATAAATTCAAAAAATTATATGGCGAAGATTTTATAATGGATAAAATTGGAGAATTAGATTTCAAACTTTCACCAAAATCATTTTTCCAAGTTAACCCATATCAAGTTGAAAAATTATATAGCATTGCAATAGATAGTCTAGACATAAGAGAAAAAGATGTAGTTTTAGATCTATATTGTGGAATTGGAACATTATCTCTTATGGCAGCAAAAACTGCAAAAGAAGTAATAGGTGTAGAAATAGTAGCAGATGCTGTAGACGATGCAAGAACAAATGCAGAAATCAACAAAATTAATAACGCAAGATTTATAGCAGGAAGAGCAGAAAATATAATTGAAAGATTAGTAGAAGAAGAAAAATTAAGAGTAAATAAAGTAATACTAGATCCACCACGTGGGGGACTTGACGAAGAAGTAATTAAAAAACTTCTTGAAATAAAACCAAGAAGCATAGCTTATATATCTTGTAACCCATCAACACAAGCAAGAGACATAGCACTATTAAAAGATAAATATGAAATAAAACTAGTAAAACCAGTAGATATGTTTTCAAATACAGTACATGTGGAGACGGTAGTATTGATGTCAAGAAAATAGAATAACAAGCCATAAAAGTGTTGAAATCAATGGCTTTTAGGGTTTTTAAGAAAATCTTAAAAGCCATTTTTTATTAGAAAAAACACCTTGTGGGAACACATCAATAGTAAAAATCGTAGGGGTGTGTAGACAGAATAGATATTTGTTGATTGAGTAGACAGGCTGAATGTTGATTTGGTATTTAGTAGCTGTTAAATAGAAAAATGATGAGAAATCATTAAATATTATTGAGATATCGTCAATTAAATGGTAATATTAGAATTAGGAGGTATGTATGACTGTAAGCTATAACAAATTATGGAAGTTATTAATAGATAAAGACCTAAAAAAGAAAGATCTACAAGGCATTACTGGTATTGCCTCAAGTACAATCACAAAAATGACAGAAGAATGGGATAATGTGCTGGAACCTTTAACTGCTATGATAATTTATGGTT
>CAMIZH010000074.1 GCA_946403255.1 uncultured Peptoniphilaceae bacterium
CATTGTTAAATGCTTCTTTTTCAAAATATTTAAGGTTAATGTATTGATTTTCCAGAGTCAGTTACTTGTATCAGTCCATCTGGATAAGGGTGAAAAAATGTTTGATCCTTTAAATTCTCTATATCAAATCTAATAATGTATCCTTTTATCAAATATTGCAAAACTGAAAATGGAACAATTCCATTTCTATATTTATCTATTGTACTCCAAATAAATTTTACTTCTTCATCAGAAAGTTGTTCCCTAAATTGTTCTATGGCACGAAGGCATGCATTTATATTAGATGTATATCTAGGTGTTCTACTTAACAAAACATTTAACGTGTTTTCATATTCTTTTATTAAGGTTAAAAAGTCATCACCATTATAATTATAGATTAATTCATCTAATAGCTTTGAATATTTCTGACTATAAGAAATGAATAACATTGAATTCTTTAAATGGAACTCTCTTAGAACTTCAAAGCTATTGGATTTCTTTACTTCTCTAAAATCTGATAATATATAAAGGTTTGTTAAAAATCTCTCTCTAATTTTATAGTTAGTGAGCCTACCTTCACTTTCAACTAGTAAATTAGGATATTTTTTTATTACTTCATCAGAAAACACTCCATTCCCTTTTTTGGTAAAACAACACTTTTCTATTTTAGGATAAATTTTTGCATCTTTTATACCACAAGTAGGTGACTTGCTTTTTAAGATAAATCCATCCACCTCTCCTAATTCACTTAAGAATTTTGAAGTAAACTCTTTTAACTCTTTTGTAAATATCATATTAGTCTTATTTTGTACTACATTATATCCATCATCATTTTCAACAATCTTCAAGGAATCTCTAGGCGTAGGGAGTCCACAACCTTGTTCAGGACATACTTTGATGAAATCAACATAATCACCCAAAATTTCAATAAAACTATTAGGTTCCATGCCTCCATTATATCTACAAGGTTCAAATCCAAGACATTTACTTACAACTATTATTGGTTTTCCACTATTAGACATTCCTTAACCTGCCTTTCTATACTATTCCTCTCTATTCATTAATAATAAAAAGATAATCTTCTAAGCTACTTATTTTGAATATCTAGCTTTAATTTAAATATTTCTTCTTTTAATTTTTCAATGACTAAATCTTTTTCCTTTAGCTTTTCATTAAATCCTCTTTCACTTTCTATGATTTCTGATTTAAATTCATCTTTAAGCTTTGAAATTTCCTCAGTCTTATCATTTAAAATCTTATGAATTTTATCATTTAACGAATTGCTATATTCTCTATACTCTTTTATTTCAGCCTTTAAGCTTGTAATTTCCTCTTTACTTTCTTTAAGATCTTCTTTTGTTATTTCCAGTTTTTCTTTTATTAGATCGTAATCTCTATATTTATCATCTAAAGACTCTAACTTAGCTTTATATTCTTCAGCAGCTTTATTATTACGTTTCTCTTCTTCAAGAAGAGCATTTAAAGACTCTATATGCATTTGTGAGCTTTTAATTATATCTGCTTTTTCTTTCAATTCCTTTTCAACAGTAGTTAATGCCAAGTTAACTCTGGAAAAGCTATCTTTTACAGTGTTAAGCTCCTTATTATTTTCTAGCAATGTATTTTCCATACCTTTTAGTTTCTCTTCTTTTTTAGTTATGGTTTGTTGAAGCCTTACAATTGTTTTATCACGGTTTTTAATTTCCACCATTGATTTTTCTATTTGTCTTTCCTCTAGAAAACTAGCCATTTCTAAAGAATTAATATAACTATTCTTTATTGAATCTAAAAGATATGTAAACTTTTCAATTTCCGTTTTTCTATCGGCAAATCTAGTGTCTTCAGTAATATTAAAGACTTCATACTGATCTAATAATGCAGAAACCATACTTTCTGCATCAGCAAACTTGCTTTGTAGCTCATTTAATCTATTTTTAGTATTTCTTTTTAGCTTAAGGCCTTTTGTTTCTAACTTTTCAGTTATTTCTTCTAATGTTTGTATATTTTCCTCAGTATTATTATTTTCTTTTTTGTTTTCATTATTACTATTTAATGCATTTTCCATAAAAACTCTCCTATCTACTTTTCCAACTTAGTTAACCACAGTTAACTAAGTTATCTTCAGTTAACTATTAATACTATTATAACATAAATATAAAATTTTACAATTCAAATAAATGGTAAAATAAACTATAAAAAACTGCGTCTTTTCCAGAAAAGACGCAGTTTTTTTATAAACCTTGATTTTAAGCCATTTATAAGATATACTATTTTTATTAAATGGTAAAATACGCAGTATAAAAATACAAATGCGCAGTTTTTAAAAATATAAATTCAAATTTTGAGCAGAAAGGAATTTTCAAATGGATTTAAATGATGAAATGGTCGAGATGATGAAATTCTATGAATTTTATAAAAAAATAAAAGCAAGTGAGGAAAAAGATAAGTTAACTAATAAAAATAATGAATTATTTAAAAAAACAGAGGGAGCAAATAATAAAACAGAGGAAGTAAATTTAAATAGTTATGAAAAAGAAGAAAATTCTATTAATAAAATAGAGGGAGCAAATACACAGGATAAAAAGAAACTAAAAAAGAATCATATGGCCACAAGACCACTGGATAAAAATGAATATGAAGAAATTATTAAATTATGCAAAAGTGGATTTACATATATAGATAAAAAAACAGGGAGAGAAAAGACTTTTAGAAAAAACCCCTCATTAGCGTTTGCATTGGTACTTCAAGCTACTTTAGGTTTTAGAGCCAGTGATATAGTAAATTTAAAGGTAAGTGATTTTAGCAGAAATAAATTTTCCGTACAGGAAATAAAAACAGGTAAGTGGCAAAACAGAGAAATAAATGATCATATGTATCAAAAAATATTGGAATATTCCATTGAAAATAATCTAGATAAAGATGACTATATATATCCCAATAAAATAAGAAATATGCAGCAACAATTAAAAATAATAACTGACTATTTAGGCTATAAGAATATTGGTACCCACTCTTTCAGAAAGTTATTTGCTCATACCATATATGAGGAGTCAAATCATGATATAGAGCTAGTAAGACATGTCTTAAATCATGGAGATATCAGAACAACCATGAGATACTTAGGAGTAAGTCAAAAAAGAGTTAAAGAAGTTATTGATAAAATTGATTTTTCTTATATATTATAATAGAAGAGGATATAGATTAAAGTAAAAAAACTATATCCTCTTCTATTATTTATTTTTTATTTCATTAACACATTCACTTATTATTTTAATACCCTCTTCTATTTCCTCCATGGTAATACGTGATAATCCAAGCCTTAAAGTATCTGACTTTTTATTATTAATATCAAAAATATCACCTGGAGCAAAAATAACTTTTCTTTCATAGCATTTTTGCAACAATTCTCTTGAATCAATACCTTCAATGGCAACATAAACATGCATACCATACTCTCCCCATATATATTTAGGCTTTAGATATTTATTAAGGCACTTTATAGCAAAATCATGTTTTTCTTTATAATACTTTCTAGTCCTTTTTATCTGTTTTTCGAAAGTACCACTTTTCAAATATTCATATAAAATAGCTTGATCTAAAAAGGATGTATGAATATTATAGCAACGTTTTACACTTTCTAAAGTATCGATTATTTTTTTATCAGCTAATACCCAACCCACTCTGATTCCAGGAAATAGTATTTTTGAAAAACTCCCGATATATATCACACCATTATTCTTTCCATCGAAGGCTGCCAAAGGTGCTATATGAGAATTATTATAATGTAACTCCTCATTAAAGCCATCTTCAATAATTGGTACGTTATATTGCTTAAATAAATTGTATATCTTAAAACGCTTTTCACCATTAATAACTATTCCTGTAGGATTATTATAAGACGGAGTAAGGTATCCTAATTTTATTTGATTATTTTTCAGTTTCTCTTCAAGATCCATTAAATCAATACCGTCTTCTGCAATATCAACACCTATTAAATTAAGCTTATGAAGCTTCATCAACTTAATGCTTGTATTATGAGTTGGATTTTCACAAATTATATTATCACCTTCACTGGTATAAGATGATAATATAAGCTGTAGCCCTTCAGTAAATCCATTAGTAATAATAAAACTCTTTTCATCAGTATTAACACCTTTCTTGTTCATATACTCATGAAGATAATCAATTAAAGGCTTATAACCCTGTGCATACCCATAGTTTAATATTTTATGTCCTTCTAATGCTATTCTATTTAAAAATGCTTTTTTAAATTCTTCCACATCAAATAATTCCCCATCAGGAGAAATACTTTTAAAGGAAATCATTCCTTTTTCCCATGGGATTTCACTTTTCACAGTATCAAGGCGGCAAGAAAGATTTGCATATTCATTACTTTTATTTGACCAATCAATATTCCATTCACCTTTTGAAGTTATGTTTTTATCAGCAACAAAGGTACCTTTACCCTTAACGGTATACAAAATGCCTTCTAACTCTAAATTTTCATAAGCAGTAATTACAGAATTGCGGCTTACCCCTATTATCTTAGCTAATTCTCTAGTTGCTGGAAGCTTACTGTTAGATGATAATATTCCATTTTCTATGGTTTTCTTTATATGCTGCTCTATCTGATAATAAATAGGTTCAGTTGAATTTAAATTTAAATTAGAAAATATCATACTTTCACCTCCAGTATTTAAAAACTAAAAAATATTTTCTAATATTAATAATATCAGTTGCCAAAGGGTTATTTCAACTAAAATAATAAAGGATGTCTATAACACCCTTTATTTTTTCTCATATTTATTTTCTTATTATATATATTCATTACTAATAAATAAACCTTCTGACTTAAATATATCCATAATAAATTTTAAATCTTTGCATCCAAAATTAATAATTTTAACTTTCCAATAGCTTATTTCCAAACCAATTTTTAAATCATTAAATACAAAATACATTCCTTCATTTAAAATAGTTAAGTTATACATTATATCATCAATAAATCTATTTATATCTTTATAATACTCTAAAAAACTAACTCCATCTTCAAAATCATCATTTAAAAAGTAGATATTATCATCAAAAATATAAAGCTTGCTTAAAGCAGCAACAAACTTATTGGCCATATTATATTTACTATTGCAAAGTATCTGCTTTTCAAACTCATCATATTTACTATTTTTAAACCCTTTCGGTACAACCGAAATAATAAATACATTTTTACATTCTCTCTGTTTATATTTTTCATCTGTCAATTTCTGAAATAATATACGTATCGCTTTATTTTCTTTCATAGTTTCTTCTGACATTTTTAACATCTCCTTCAAGAAAAATATAATAATATCATGATTTAATTATAATACTATTTAATTATTATATAAATAAATTAAGTATATAAAACTCTATTTATTCAATATATTTTATGATATATTATAGAATATATTATATTTGCAAAGGAAAAATTTTATGGAACAAAGTTTTGAAAGATTATTAAATATATCCACCAGCGGCAACCAAAAAAACTTTAATGAATTTATTCATTACAATAGATATGAACCAACTTCCTATTATGTACTAGAAGCCCTTCTTCACAATTATCCCCTTTTAGAAAGTGATAATGTTGTTGATTTTGGATCTGGTAAAGGAAGATTAAATTTCTTTTTAAATCACTTCTTTAAGTGTAGAGTTACTGGTGTGGAAATGAATAAGTATTACTATGAAGAGGCTTTAACAAATACTAAAAACTATTTATCTAAAAACAAGGGCTATGACCCATCTAAAATATCATTTGTTAACTGCATTGCAGAAGACTATGAAATAAGCCCTAATGAAAATAAATTTTATTTCTTTAATCCTTTTTCTGTACAGATTTTTATCAAAGTGGTAACTAACATCATTTATTCTGTAGTGGATGAGTATAGACCAGTTGATTTAATTCTTTATTATCCTTCCGAAGATTACATATATTATTTGGAAAACTATACCATGTTTCGCTTAGTAAAGGAAATAAAATTAAATGAGCATTATGAGCAAGATAATCGAGAAAGAATCCTAGTATATAGGCTTCAATATTAAATGAAAATCACGTGATATTCATATAGAAACTCACGTGATTTTTTTATATAAAAAAATTTTAAAATTTGTTACTTGGTAAATTCATTAAGTTCAACGTACTTTTCTTTAATTATTAATATTTCTCTTAAAGGAATAGTATGTTCCTACAAAATAGCATAAATATAT
>CAMIZH010000075.1 GCA_946403255.1 uncultured Peptoniphilaceae bacterium
CCTTTTTCTGTAAAATAATCATCTTGTGGTCCAAGAACAACTCTTATTACATTAAATTTATCATTTTTAGGAATATATTTTTCTGGTAATACTTTTCCCCCTCTAGAATTTTTATTTACTATAATATTTAATTCATCACGAGGTTTTATTGGTCTTCCTTCATATCCACCCATTTTTGATTTTACATGAGTTGACTTTGAGCCATTTACAACTGGAACATCTATTTCTCCACCAAAAGCAAGATAAGATCTCATTCCATCTTTTAACTTTCCAAAAGAAAGTGTTGACCCTTTTCCTACTAAAACAGATTCATACATATTTATTTCTTTTCCATCAACTTTAGGAGTTGTATTTGCTCCAGTAACTGCAATTACTATATCTTCTTCAAATTGAAGCATAGGTCCAAAATATGTTATTTCTAAAAGAGCAGTTCCTTTTTTATTTCCCACAAGAGCATTTGCCATTGCAAAAGAATATTCATCCATAACACCAGCTACACTTATTCCAAATTTTTGGTATCCAACTCTTCCATAATCTTGAACCGTTGTATAAATACCACCATTTAAAACTTTAATATTAGACATGTAGCTCACCTCTTGAAATTTCTTTTATACTTACTTTATAAGTTCCATTTTCAACTTCTTCTTTTATTTTATCGAATTCAGTTTCTGAAATTTGAACATATCTTATATAATCACCTGCATTTATAAAAACCGGTGGATTACTTTTTTCATCATATAATTTTAAAGGAGTTCTTCCTATTAATTGCCATCCTCCCGGTGATTCTGATGGATACATTCCTGTTTGAGAACCTGCTATACCAACAGAACCTGCCGCAATTTTAAGCCTTGGTGATTTAAGTCTTGGAGTTGCAATTTTTTCATCCATTCCACCAAGATAAGTAAATCCAGGTGCAAATCCAAGCATATAAACTAGATAATCTTTTCCAGTATGAATTTTTATAACTTCTTCTTGTGAAATATTTGCATTTTCTGCTACAAAAGCTATATCTTGTCCATATTCATCTCCATAAACCGTAGGAATTTCAACAAGTTTAACCTTAACATTTTCATTATCCACTTTAATATTTTCAAATTTATTTAAAACTTCTATTAACTTTTTATAACTAATTTCCAAAGGATTATACTTAACAGTTATTGACCTATAAGTTGGTGTTAACTCTATAATTCCTTCAATATTTTCATTTTCTAATTTTTCAATTGTATTTCTTATTTTTGCATTTATTTCTTCAGAAACTTCATTTCCAAATTCCATAACAACTGCACTATCTCCAGCTGTTAAATACTTTACTTTTTTATACATTAAATCACTCCTAGAAGAATGTAGACACCATTTTAACAAATGTTGTAAGTCCTAAATAAGCTGACAGTATAGTTACAATCCAACCAAGTACAAATAATACATTTGAGTGTTTATAATCTCCAACTATACTTTTCTTTTTACTTGCAATTAAAATTACTGAAAGTGTAATTGGCAGAATTAATCCATTTAAAGCTCCTACAAACACAAGTATTTTTTGTGGTTGTCCAATTAATATAAATAGTAATGTTGATACAACTATAAAACCAATTGTTACTTTATTTACATTATCCCCAACTGGTTTAAATAATGTTTTTAAAAATGATACTGATGTAAATGCTGCTCCAACTATTGAAGTTAGTGCTGCTGCTCCAAATACAAATCCGAAAATTTTATATCCAACATTTCCTGCTGCTATTTTAAACGCAGATGCTGGCATATTTTCTGGATCAAGCACTCCACCTGAAGTTACAACTCCAAGTACTGCTAAGAATAATAATATTCTTACAATAAGAACTACTACAATTCCCATAGTTGCCGATCTATTTGCTTCTCCAAGATTTTCTTCTCCTGAAATTCCTGCATCAAGAAGTCTATGTCCTCCTGAGAAAACTATATATCCACCAACTGTTCCTCCAAGTAAAGTAAGAATTGCTGGTAATGTTCCCATAAAATCATCTGGTTTAAATGCTTTTGCTGCTGCTTCTGCAACAGGTGGATTTGTTGTAATACATACATATCCAATAAGTATAATCATTGATGCGCCAAGTATTTGCGTTAACTTATCCATTGCTTTTCCTGCTGATTTTGATGTGAAAATTATTATTGCTATAATTCCACCAATCATCGCGCCAAGTTTTATATTTACTCCACCAATAACATTTAGTCCCATTGCAAAACCACCAACATTACCAATATTAAAAGCAAGTCCACCAATAGCTACTAAAAATGCTATAAAATAACCTAAACCTGGTAGTACCTCATTGGCAATATCTTGTCCACGAAGTTTTGAAACTACTATTACTCTCCAAACATTTAGTTGAGCAATATAACTCATAATCATTGAAGCTACTACTACAAAAGCAAAATCTGCTCTGATTTCATTTGTAAATTTTGCAGTTTGAGTCATAAATCCTGGCCCAATTGCAGATGTCGCCATTAAAAATGCTGCTCCTAATAAAACTGACAGATTGCTTTTTTTAGCTTTCCCGCCATCTTTTTTTATCTCTTTACTCATTTTTACCACCTCTTATTTTATAAATTTGTCAATTGCTGTAATTTCTACACCTGCTTCTATAAGTCCATTTCTAATTTCTTTTACAAATTCTATTGCTTTAGGATTATCTCCATGAACACAAATAGAATCTGCAACTATATCTATTTCTTTTCCATTTGCCGCAATAACTTTTCCTTCTTTAATCATTTTTATCACTCTTGGAATTGCTTCTTTAGGATCTTTAACAAAAGCACCTGGCATTGATCTATTTACTAAAGTTCCATCTTCGTTATATCCTCTATCTGCAAAAACTTCTTGAGAAATTCTTAATCCACGTCTTTTTCCCTCTTTTGCAATATAACTTCCACTAAGTACCATTAAAATAATATCTTTATCAAGCTCTTCAATTCCATCAAGTATTGCATCTGCTAACTCTTTATCATTACAAGCCTTATTATAAAATCCACCATGAAGTTTCATATGTTGAAGTTTCATACTATGAGCATCTGTAAATGCCTTTAATGCTCCTACTTGATACAACATATAACATCTAGCTTCTTCTGCTGTTATTTTTAATTCTCTACGACCAAAACCTAAAAGATCTGGATATCCTGGATGAGCTCCAACCATAACACCATCTTCTTTAGCAAGTTTTACAGTTTGGTCCATAATAAGCGGATCTCCTGCATGCCAACCACAAGCTAAATTAATACTTGTAACATGCTTTATAATTTCTTCATCCATTCCCATTTTGTAAGAACCAAATCCTTCACCTATGTCACTATTTAAATCTACAAAATACTTCATCTTTAAAACCCCCTCTTATTTTTTGATATATCGATAAAACGTTATCATTTTTTATCATAAACTATTTTTTTTATAAAGTAAAGATTTTAACTATACAAATTCTCTATAGTGGAATGTATTCCATTTTTATATAGTTGATTATTTACACATTTATATGGTTTTTATTCTTTTAAATTTATTTTATTTTAAAATTTCTGTTTATTTTGTTTTTAAAAAATCACGCCTTATTCTAAATATAAAAAGAATACATTTTCATAATTTTATACATAAAAAAACTGCCCGAAGGCAGTTTAATTTTAAATTTATTTTAAATTATTGAATTGCTATCTTAACTTTATCTTCAACAAGTCTAACCATTTTACCATCAGTTAGAACTGCTGTAGCTTTTTCAAGTTCATCATAGATTTCAATATCTTTATCATGTTCTATAGTTTTTACAGTTTCTCTAAAAACATTGTAAGCAATTTCTGTTCCTACTCCTAGTTTTAATCCTTCATCAGCTCTAAACTCAATTGCTTGACAAGCTGCCATTATTTCTGTAGCAACTACTCTTCTTGAGTTTTTAAGAATTTCACGAGCTTTTCTAGCAGCAATAGTTCCCATAGATACAAAGTCTTCTTGATTTTCACAAGATGTTATTGAATCTACTGAAGCTGGATGTGCTAATACTTTATTTTCAGACACAAGCGCTGCACAAGCATATTGTGTAATCATAAAGCCTGAGTTTAATCCAGGATGTTTTACTAAGAAAGATGGTAATCCAGAAAGTTGACTGTTTACAAGTCTTTCTACACGTCTTTCAGAAATATTTCCAATTTCTGCAAGAGCTATTCCTAAGAAATCAAATGGTTGAGCCATTGGTTCACCGTGGAAGTTACCACCTGAAATTACATCTCCATCTGGAGTTATAATTGGGTTATCAGTTCCTGCATTGATTTCAATTTCAACTTTTTCAAGAACATAAGCAATTGAATCTTTGTTTGCACCATGAACTTGAGGCATACAACGTAGAGTATAAGCATCTTGAACTCTAAGTTCTGCTGTATGAGTTATATAAGAAGAACCATCTAAAAGTTCTCTTAAGTTTTTAGCAGTTGCTAAACATCCTTTGTGAGGACGAATTAAATGTAATTTTTCATAAAATGCATCTATAATTCCTCTATTTGCTTCCATAGATAATGCACCAGCAATATCAGAAAGTTTTAAAAGTTCTACTGCATCATAAGTAGCTAATGCTCCAATTCCTGCAAGTACAGTTGTACCATTTATAAGAGCAAGTCCTTCTTTAGCAGCTAATTTAATAACAGGAATTCCTGCACGTTCCATAGCTTCTTTACCACTTAGAAGTTCGCCTTCATAGTAAGCACGTCCTAGACCTAACATTGGAAGTACCATATGAGAAAGTGGTGCTAAATCTCCTGATGCTCCAAGTGAGCCTTTTTCTGGAATAAATGGAATAACATTTTTATTTAACATCTCTAAAAGTGTATTTACAGTTTCCATTCTAATTCCTGAGTATCCTTTTACAAGTGAGTTAATTCTAATAAGCATAACTGCACGAACTTCATCTTCTGCTAAAGGATCTCCAAAACCACTTGAATGAGTTCTTATAAGGTTTTCTTGAAGTTGTGATGAATCTTCTCTTGAGATACTTACATTACATAATGAACCGAAACCAGTTGTTACACCATAAACTACTCTTTCTTCTGCAATAATATCATCAACTATTTTTCTAGAGTCAAGAACCGCTTGGATTTTTTCTTCTGCAATAGTTACCTCAGTATGTTCTCTTGATACTGATATTAATTCTTCAATTGTTAAGTCGTTTCCAGTTAATACTACATTATTCATTTCTTTTCCCTCAACTTTCTTATAGATTATTCTTATAAACAATTCATTTCTTATTTTAATTCTTACTATATTTATGTAGGAAGTAATGAATACTTTCACTACTTCTTACATAATACTACATTTTGTACTAAAAAAAGTATTTTTTTACAAATTTTACATTGTTTTTTTTACTAATATTATTTTTATCCTAAGAACATAGTTCCTATAACTCCACCTACGATTAAGAAAATATCATAAGCTATAAATGTAGGAACGCAAGTGTCCCAAATATGGTTATGTTGTCCGTCAACATTAAGCCCTGATGTAGGTCCAAGTGTTGAGTCAGATGCAGGAGAACCAGCATCTCCTAGTGCTGCTGCAATACCTATTAAAAGGATTGTAGAAGACACAGAGAATCCAAGTTCTACACAAAGTGGAACGTAAATTGCTGCAATAATAGGAATAGTACCAAAAGATGTTCCAATTCCCATAGTGATTACAAGACCAACTAAAAGCATAATAAATGCTGCCATTGGTTTTGAACCTTGCATAAATCCAGCTGCTGTTTTAACTAGTGATTCAACTCCACCACCAGATCTTAAAACATTTCCGTATCCTGCTGCTACAAGCATAACAAAAGCGATAAAGCCCATCATGTCAATTCCGCCTGCCATAATTTCGTCAATTTCTTTCCATTTAATACATCTAGTTACTATCATTGTAAAAAGTCCAGCAATTGCTGCGTATGGAAGAGAAGTAGTATAAATTGAAACTCCAGCTGTAACAACACAACCAGCAAGTGCTCCCCAAGCTTCTTTAGTCATCTTAGGATCTTCATTTCTTTCTTCATTTCCTACAATTGCTACATCTTCATATTCTCTATCTTTTCCATAAAGAACAAATACACAGAATATAAGACCAACTAGCATTGATAGTCCACCTATCCACATTACAGCACGAGTATCTGCAACAGAAATTGGAACTCCATTATCAGTAATATTATCTACTAATATTTGATGGAAAATAAGTCCAAATCCAA
>CAMIZH010000076.1 GCA_946403255.1 uncultured Peptoniphilaceae bacterium
AACTTCACCATCTTTTAAAACTAAAATTGTAGGTCCTGTAAAGATTAAATATTCTCCTCTTAGTTTAGGATTATCCTCAACTTGAATTAAATACATATTAATATCATAATCTTTTAACGCTTCCTTTGTTTTTTCAAGCATTCCTACACAAACACTACATCCATGTGTTTTAAAAAAATATATTTTATTTAAATCATTAATTTCCATTCCATCTTTATATTCAATGATATTCATAATTTTCTCCTCATCTCTACATAAAATAAGAAATAAAGAGTAAAATTACTCTTTATTTCTTAACAATTTTTTCTATTTTGTCTATTATGTAATTTTTTATTTTCATGTCTTTGTTGTCTGTTGTGGATTTTTTCCCCCAATTCAAATTTACAATTTTCCCCGAGAGCACAGTTTTCTTTATGTCTATTATAATCACAAGTATTATTCATTTGGCAATTTTCATCTTTTCTACAGTTTTCAAACTACTGACAATTTTCTACGCCATAACAAATACCCTGATTAAAATTTGTATTGCCCTTTGCGCTTACTATTTTTATTCCAAACATAAATACAAAGCTCATTAAAAATGATATAACAAATTTTTTCTTAACTTTTTTCCCTCTATTTCTTTTGTTTTTTACTATATACCCAGTTTAAAATTTATTAACAGAATAAAGACTATATCTATACTCTTTAAAATAAAAAAGCCACCTCAACTGAGGTGACTTTTTTATTTTATCGCTCTAAATCTACTTAAGAATTCTTTTGTTCTTTCTTCTTGTGGATTATCAAATACTTCTTCTGGTGTTCCCATTTCTGCTATTACACCTTTTTCAACAAATACTACTTTTGATGATACATTTTTTGCAAAGTCCATTTCATGAGTTACTACAATCATAGTAAGTCCTGATTTTGCAAGTTTTATCATTATTTTTAAAACTTCCCCAACCATTTCTGGATCAAGTGCTGATGTTGGTTCATCAAAAAGCATTACATCAGGCTCCATACAAAGTGCTCTTGCTATTGCAACTCTTTGTTTTTGTCCACCTGATAATTGTGATGGCATAGCATTTACATATTCTGACATTCCTACTTCTTCTAAATATCTAAGTGCAGTTTCCTCTGCTTTTTCTTTTGATTTTTTAAGAATTTTAATAGGTCCAACTGTACAATTTTTTAAAACATTCATATTACTATAAAGGTTAAAAGATTGAAATACCATTCCCATTTTAGTTCTGATTTTTCTTATATCTGCATCTTTATCTAGCATATTTTTGCCTTCAAAGATTATTTTTCCACTTGTTGGTTCTTCCAATTGATTTATGCATCTTAAAAGCGTTGATTTCCCAGATCCTGAAGAACCAATTATAGAAACTACTTCACCTTTATTTACTGTTAAATTTATTCCTTTTAGAACTTCATGTTCTCCATAAGATTTTTTAAAATTTTCTATTTTTAATATTTCTTCCATATCTTACCTCTTATGCCTTTTTACTTTTAAGTTCATAACTCTTTGGACCTTCCATATATCTTTCAATAGCTTGAAGGATTTGAGTTATTACAGTTGTTAACACTAAATATATTATTGCTGTTACGAAAAATGTATTAAATGTATCAAAACTTTGTCCTGCAATTGATTTTGATGCAAAGAAAAGTTCTGATACGGCAATTACATTTAGAACAGATGTATCTTTAATATTGATTACAAATTCATTTCCTGTTGCTGGTAATATATTTCTAATTGTTTGAGGAACAATTACATAAAGCATCGTTTGAAAATGACTCATCCCACTCGCATAAGCTGCTTCAAATTGTCCTTTATCAATAGAATTTATTCCACCTCTTACTACTTCTGACATATATGCACCAGTATTTACAGATACTATAAAGTAAGCTGCTGTCATATTATCTATTTGAATTCCATAATAGTAAGCCATTCCGTAATATACAAGAAGAGCTTGAACCATCATTGGTGTTCCTCTAAATATATGAATGTATAGCATCAAAAGTGTATCTACTATTTTTTGAATAACTCTTTTAAATCCTTTTTGCTCTGGTATTGTTCTTATTGCTCCAACAGCTAGTCCAATTAAAAGACCTACTAATGTTGCAAATATAGATATTTTTAAAGTTACAATTGTACCATTTAAAAATAAATCAAAATTGTCTACAAATATTTGGTATACTTTCTCCATCTTTAACCTCTTAAAATTTTATTACTTTACAGCTGGTTGATTTTTTATAGCTTCTGCCATTATTTCTTGTCTATCATCTTCTGTTAATTTTTCAAATACTTTATTTACTTCTGCTGTTAATTCTGAACCTTTCTTTATACCAGCTGCTACAAAGTTTTCATTGTCTTTTACTTCAAATCCTTTACCTTCTTCAAAAGTAATTACTTCAAATTCTGGCATAACTGCAAGTACAGATTTTCCTTCTGGTATTTCTGCTACATATCCATCTATAATTCCTGATTGTAATGCTACTCTCATTTGAGGGAAATCAGATAATGCTTCTTGTTTTACTGCTCCTGGAATTTGATCAACCTTTTCATAGTGAACTGTATTTAATTGACCAGTTATCTTTGCTCCATTAAAATCTTCTAAAGATTTTGCTCCTGCAAATTCTCCATCTTTTCTAACAATTAATACATATTCACTTATCCAGTAAGGTTCAGTAAAATCTAATTGTTCTCTTCTTTCAGCTGTTGGGCTCATTCCAGCCATAATAATGTCTGCTTTTCCTGATTGTACTGCTGGTGGAAGTCCATCCCATTCTGTCTTTACAACAACAAGTTCTTTACCAAGTTCTTCAGCTACTTTTTTAGCGACTAAAACATCATATCCACCTGCAAACTCTTTTGAACCTTCTATCCTAACTGCTCCATTTGAATCATCTTGTTGTGTCCAGTTGTAAGGTGCATATCCTGCTTCCATACCTACTTTTAAAATATTAGTATCTTCTACATCTTTCTTATTTCCACATGCTGCTAATGGAACCATAAGAGCCATTGATAATAATGCTACTGATAATTTTTTTAAACTTTTCATTTCTTTTCTCCTTATTTTTAATAGTTCTATTACAGTACAATAGGTATGAAAATAAAAAAACTTCCGCACCAAAGAGAGTTACTCTTTGGGACGAAAGTTAAAATTCGTGTTACCACCCATATTCGTATATGTCTCACAACATATACCTTGTAAGGTACTATCATACCTCTGCCCTGTAACGTAGGTCACTCACGTCTTTGAATCAATTAATCAATATCCTCATAGATGCTCCGAGTTTTTTTTCAACTTAATGTTATTTATGTCATCCCACCTAACTGACACTCTCTTTAAAACACTTATTAAATCTACTCTTCTCTTCTTTGCTTTTGTATCATTATACATATCTAATAACTAAAGTGCAAGTACTTTTTTTATTTTTATGCATTAATTATTAGAATATTTATATTGTTGGTGAATATTCTACCATAAAAAATACAAAACACTACTACTTCAAAGTATTTTATTCTCTAATTAATACTCTTTCATTAATATCTACTTTTTTCATTTCCTTTGGTTCTTCTAAAATATTTCCAAATACAAGTTGTGATTTTAATTTCCAGTTGTTTGGAATATCCCACTTAACCCTAACATCCTCATCAATAAGTGGATTGTAATGTTGTAAGTTTGCTCCAATGCCCATCTCACGAAGACCTGCCCAAAGTCCAATAGTAACAATACCTGATGTATGATCAGACCATTCTAAAAAAGTATCATGATAACTTGGAAATTTTTCTTGAAGCTCTCCAATTGTATCCATATCTTCAAAAATAAGAACAGTACCATAAGCATTTTTAAAACTATTTATTTTACTCTCTGTTCTTTTAAACTTACTATCATCATCTACTTTGCTTCTTAAGGTTTCCATTACAATATTTCCCCAAAGATAATCATGCTCTTTATTTAATAAAATAACTGCCTTTGAGTTTTGTGCATTGTATGGACTTGGAGAATAATAAAATACATCTTTTACAAGATTTTTAATATCCTCATCACTTACATCTACATTCTTGTCCAAATTATAATAAGATCTTCTTTTCTTTAAAACTTCAACTGTATTTAGTTTCATATCTGAACCTCCTAAGTTTCTATAAATTTTAAACTTTATTTTCTTACTAAAACTCTTTCTTTAATATCTTCTTTTTCTTTATCCCCAGCTTTTTCAAAAATGTTTCCAAAAACAAGTTGAGATCTTAACTTCCAATTTCTTGGAATATCCCATTTCTCATAAACTTTTTCATCAATAATTGGATTATAATGTTGTAAATTTGCTCCAAGACCTAACTCAGTAAGAGCAGTCCAAGCAATAATAGTTGCCATTCCTGATGCTTGTTCAGACCATATAGGAAAATTTTCGCTATATGATGGAAAACTTTCTTGTAATCCTTTAACTATATCAATATCCTCAAAAACAAGAACAGTTCCATAAGCATTTTTAAAACCAGATATTTTTTCTTCAACTTCCTTTAATTGTTCTTCATCACTAATCATAGACTTTAAAACATTCAAAGTAATTTCTTCCCAAAGATAATCATGTTCTTTACCTAAAAGAATTACAGACTTTGAAGATTCAGAATTAAAAGCAGATGGAGAATAATAAAAACTATCCTCAACAACTCTTATAATTTCATCTTCTGATACTTTCACGTCTTTATTTAATATATATTCACTTTTTCTGTTTTTTAAATTTTCAATTGTATTAATTTTCATTATCATCACTCCTAAATCTACTTTACCCAATTAATATACAATTCATAACTAATCTCTTTTATTTAAAATCTTTTTACTATATAATTTTTTCAGGTGATTAAATGAAAAATGTACTTATAACAGGTGCTGGACGTGGTATTGGACTTGCAATAGCAAAACGTCTTGCCCAAGAAGAAAATTATAGAATATTTATAAATTATAATAATAGTAAAGAAAGTGCCTTAAAACTTCAAGAAGAAACAAGACAAAATGGACATGATGCAATTGCAATAAAAGCAGATGTATCAGACTTAGAACAAGTGAAAAATATGTTTTCTTCTATTGAAAAAAATTTTAAAGGAATTGATATTTTAATAAACAATGCAGGAATATCTAGAACATCACTTTTCCAAGATATAACTTACAATGAATGGCAAAATATTTTTAATATAAATGTAAATGGTGTTTTTAATACAATACATTGTGCCCTTCCCTATATGCTTTCAAATCATTGTGGAAGAATATTAAATGTATCTTCAATTTGGGGTTCAAATGGAGCATCTTGCGAAAGTTCTTACGCTGCTACTAAAGGAGCTATTGACTCACTAACTCGTTCACTTGCACTTGAACTTGCACCATCTGGAATTTTAATAAATGCAATTGCACCAGGAACTGTAAATACAGATATGATGAAAACTTATTCTGAAGAAGACTTAAAATATGTATGCGATGAGATACCTCTTTGCAGAATTGCAGAGCCCGAAGAAATTGCAGAAACAGTAGCTTTTTTAGTTTCTGAGAAAAACTCCTATATGACTGGACAAATAGTTGGAGTAAATGGTGGATTTTGTGTTTAATTATATGTAGGTTACGCTTATAATGTATATAATAAAAGAGATTCTTTTTAGAATCTCTCTTTCTTTACAAATATATGGTAGTCCATAGGGGAATTGAACCCCTGGTTTCGCCTTGAGAAGGCGACGTCTTAACCACTTGACCAATAGACCTTATAAAAATTATATTACTCCTAATGGTTTTATTTGTAAATACTTTTGCAAAAATATAAAAGAGGTGAAATTTTGAACAATATTGACATTATTACAAAAGAAAAATATAAAAGTTTACTTAAGATTTCTCTTATTTCAATACTTTTCTTTTTTCTTTTATACAACATATCTTATATCTGGAAATTTTTCGGATTTACATTTGGAATATTATATCCCTTTATACTTGGTGGATGTCTTGCCTTTATTGTAAAAATCCCTATGAATTTAATAGAACATAAGATTTCTATAAAAATTAAAAAACCTGGTTTGAAAAGAGGATTGTCTTTAGTACTTTCATTAC
>CAMIZH010000077.1 GCA_946403255.1 uncultured Peptoniphilaceae bacterium
ATTTGACATTAGTATATCATTTAAATAAAAAAAAGTAAAGGAATTATATAATTCCCGTACTCTTTAAAAGACTTATTCCAATAGAATAAGTAAATATACTCATAGCAAAACTCATTGTTACTATTTTTGATGTTAATATTGGATCTGAACCCATTTGTTTTCCCATTATAAAACAATTTACCGCACATGGACTTGCAAAAAATATAAATGCAACTACAAGTTGAGATGGACTAAATCCAAGTTTATATCCAATTGGTATCATAACCATTGCTATTAATGCATCTTTTATAAATGAGCAACTTAAAACTATTCCAATATCCTCTGTTCCACCAGAAAAATCTAATGATCCACCTATTAATATTAGTGACAATGGAGTAGATAATTTACCAAGCATACTAGCTCCATTTTCTAATCCACTATATATTGGAATATTTATAAATCTAAATGCTACTCCTGCAAATATTGCAATTATCATAGGATTTTTAATTATTTTTATAACAAAATCTATTGGCCTTAATTTTTCTCCACTATAATATGTTAAAACAATTGTTGCTAATATATTATAAAGTGTTAACCCAAATATCATAACCACTATAACTGAATCCATAACAGGATCTTTAAATATATATTCTATTATTGGAAGCCCTATATAAACAAAATTCGATCTATAAGCACAATGTACAAAGGCTGATAATTTACTTTTGTCTTTTATAAAAATACTTCCTATTGACCAAGCTAAAATATATGTAATTAAAATAGCAGATAATAAATATAAAGTATATTTCATATCAATTCCATCTAATTCTGAATTTTTTATATCAAAAAATAATTTAGCTGGAAGCGCTACATAAAAAACTAATTTTGTACTCATTGCAACAAACGAGTCATCAATCATCCCCTTTTGTTTTAACATATAACCTATAAAGATTACAAAAAAAACTGGGAATATAACATTAATTCCAAGCGTTAAATTCGACAATATCTCTCCCCCTCAATAGCTTATATTATACAGTAGATAATATTTGGTGTAAACGAAACTTTAAATCTAAAATTACAAAAAAACATCCCAAGTCATCTTGGGATTAGCTTAATATTTTTCTAATACATTTAAACAACACTAGCTTCATATCTTCAATATTTGATGGTTGATTTAAAATAATAGAGTTATAACAAACTCCTCCAACCATTTCAAGAATAATAAATAATACTTCCCTAGCTTCACCAGGATCAATTACATTCTTAAAACTATTTGAAAACTCTAAAACAATTTCATTAACTGAATCTCTTTCTTGCTCATATCCTTCTTGATAAAGTATTGCGTTAAAAATACCTTTAGATAAATTATTATAAATAGTATTTAACATTTCTGTATGATTTTCTAAATAATTTATTATCTCATTTAAAAAATAAATAAATTCTTCTGTTTTATCATCAAATTTTCTTTCTCTACTTAAAGCTAAACTTTGTTGTATAACACCATAACTTTTATATAATGTTACAACATTTTGAATTTGAACTTTATCTTTAAAATATAGATAAAAAGTTCCCTTAGCTACATTTGCTCCATCAGTTATATCACCTATTGTTGTTTTTTCAAATCCTTTTTCTAAAAAACAATTATAAGCACTTTCTATGAGTCTTTTTCTTTTTTTGATTTTGTTTAATTCTTTTTTTGAAAGATTTTCATAGTCAATTGCTTTATTCATACTAGCACCTATCACTTTCCTGTATATATTATAAAAAAGAGCACTCCCACATTTAAGGAAGTGCTCAATTATCAAACTAAAATTATTTTAATTCTCAATTATAAGCTCATTACGTCAGTAAATGCTTGGATTTGAGTTTCAGCTTGACCAAAGTCAACCATTTGTTGGTCATATCCAACTTTAATACTTGGCATACCAATTTCATCTAGAGCTTTTTTAAGATCTGGATATTCAACTTCTTCAGGGTCACAGAATTGCATCATTACAACGATAGCTCCGTCAGCGCCTGATTCTTTTGCTAATTTAGCAACATTTCTTGGTCTACCATAGATAGTTGGGTCATATAGAAGTACGTCATCATCACAGTCAGCAAACCATTGAGCTAAAGCTTTAATTGGAGTTTCTTTTGCCATATCCATGTTAATGTCAACTTTAATAGTTCTTGATTCTTGTGCAACGTCGTCAGCTACTATAGCAACTTTGTTGTCATCTAATATTTTAAGAAGTTTTCTTGAATCACATAGGATACCAGAAGTCATAACTTTAGTACCTGTCCATTCAACTACTTCTAATTTTTCAAGTTCATCATTTAATTCTTTAAGAAGAGCTGTATGTTCTTCTTTTTCCATGAAGTATGAGCTCTTGAATACTGCACTTCTTAGTGTAGCAGAGATTACTTCTGGATGCATTCCAGCAAGTTTAGAGAATCTTCTCTTTTCTTGTCTGTTGTTGTTGTATAGTTCAAATGCATTTAATAAATCTTCTTCAGAAGCTTTATGTCCTGCAATTTCTTCTAATTCGTTAAGAACTCTTGTAAATACTTGTTCTGAGAATTTAACTCCAAATTCTTTTTTTCTATTTTGTGGTGCTGCTAAATAGATGTATGGAATTTGTGGAACAGCAACTCTAAAGTTTTGAGAAAGTGGTCTAAGTGTATCACACATAGTAGTTACAATAACTCCACTTAATTTATCTAAAGTTCCGTTTAATCCTAATTCAAGGTTCATTTGAGCTATTGTACAGTAATAACTAGCAAAATATTCTTTTGCTTTGTTAATTTCTCTAGCTCCTCCCCAAACTCCCATTGGTACCATACCACAAGCAACAACTAATTCTTCAGGAACATAGTATGGGAAAACTCCAATAACTTTTTTTCCTGCATCAACGAATTTGTTTAGCTGCTCTTTTGGGTTTTGAGAAATGTGATCTAATTGTTCTAAAATTTCATTAATTCTACTCATTAGTTAGCACCTTCCTTTGCAGCTTCTTTTTTAAGTCTTTCTTCTTCCATTATTTCAAATAGTCCATCTACTCTTGTTCTGTATTGTTCTTCAGAGAAGTTTCTTGGGTCAGCTTGGTCTCCGTCAAATGAAACTACTGGAATTCCAAGATTCTTTCTCCAACGTCTTTCCATTTCAGGCATATATCCTGACCATGGTTTACAAGATCTGTTGTAATGAACTAATATTCCATCAACTTTGTTTTCACGGCAAAGATCTTCTCTCCATTTAACTCCAGTTTCAAGACAAACTGAGTTTGGAGCTTTACAGTAAGCTCTAGCCATTTCATCCATGTTTTTGTACACGAAACCAAAAGCTGGTCCGTAAACAACTGCAACAGTGTTCATTCCACGAGCTTTAAGTGGTTCAAATAGTGTACGTAGTACTGGCCAACATGGAATTCCTTCGAACATGATTCTATAATTTTCATCATATGACCATGTAGAAGTACCATCTTTAACTTGTTGTTCTAATTCGTCAGCAAGTTCTTCAAATGCAATACCAGTTTCTGGTTTACATCTAGCAGTTACAATGTCAGCCATATGGTTGAACATATCGAATCCTGCCATTGGAGATGGTTTATATTGTAAGTATGAACAAACTTTTAACCAACCTTTAGCTGATCTGTTTGCATTAGCACATGCTTGATCAAATTTAGCTTGATCGAATTTTTTACCTGAAATTTCTTCTAATTGAGCAATTACATCCATAAATTGTGCTTTCATGTAATCTACTTGTTCTTGAGTAGTTTCAATTGTGTTGTTAAATGGAACGTCAATCATTACTAATGGAATATCATGCATTCTAGCAATGTTTTGGTACCATACAGTCATTGTATTACAAATGTTATTACAACATAACATAAAGTCTGGTTGTGGCATTGGTTTTTCATCAGATTCTGCACCATCAGCATATGCTAATGAAATTCTTTCGTATCCACAAATATCATTATCGTATCCCATACCTTCAGCATGTTCACATAATCTTTGTCCACCTTTTTTAGCTGCAATTGCTGCTGCTTGGTTTTCTGGATATACTACTCTTAAATCGAAAGTTTCTGCAAGTTCCATTGGGAATTTTGATGATGACCAACCTACTGGTTCACCTTTTTCTTTTGCTTCCCATGCTTGAGCATAAACCATATCTACTACAGCTCTAAGTTTTTTCTTAGCTTCTTGAACCTTAGGTTTTTTTTCAGCTTTTTTTGCTGCAACTGCAAGTTCTTCAGTTACTTTTTTTTCTTCACTCATTTGTATCTCCTTTCATGAATATGCATCTATTATTTATTTAACTTACTATATTTTTGATAAGCGAATATTGCTGCACCAAGTGCCCCATTAAATTGAGCAAGTGGGCTTGTATGAACTTTATGACCTAGTTCATTTTCTAGTGAGTCTACAATACCTGCGTTTTGTGCAACTCCACCAGTCATTACTATATCATCAACAAGTCCAATTCTTTTTGCAAGTCCTCCTGCACGAGCAGCTACTGCTCTATGAATACCATTAATAATATCTCTTGTATCAGTTGCTTGCGCAAGTTGAGATACTACTTCTGATTCAGCAAAAACTGTACATGTTGAAGAAATATTTACTTTCTTAGTAGATTCAAAATGAAGTTTACCAAGATCGCCTACTTCTACTTCAAGTACTCTAGACATTACATCTAAGAATCTTCCTGTGCCTGCTGCACATTTGTCATTCATTACAAAGTTTTCTAATATACCATTAGCACCTATTTTAAGTACTTTGGCATCTTGTCCACCAATATCTATTACTGTGTGAACATTAGGGAATAGAAAATAAGCTCCTTTTGCATGGCAAGATAGCTCTGACATTTGGAAGTTAGCTCTTTCCATAGAATTTCTTCCATATCCAGTTGCTAGAGTATAATTAATATCCTCTTCCTTTAAACCAGCATCTTCCATAACTGCTTCTATAGCTCTTTTTGGTCCAGTTGTACCGGCACCAACAGATACCACAGCTTTTCCAACTATATCTTTGCCATCTTTTAAGATAACACATTTAGAAGCTGTTGATCCTATATCAATTCCCAAAGTGTAAACAGAATCACTCATGTTTTCCCCTCTTCTATACAATATTTGTTTAATATTTCAAATCCATATTAATTGTACTATTTATTAAGTTGTTTGTCAAAATCAAAAGGCGCTTATTTCACTATATAATGCTTAATTTTTTATAAAATCAAATGCAATTATGAAAAATTGTATGTAATCTTATACATTTAAAAAATAAGGACAGGTTATAGAACCTGTCCTTTAAAATCTATTTATATATGGATTATTTTCTATATAAGTTATCGTAATCTCTAATACATCTTGGTAAAATCATTTGATGTACTGGACAGATTGCTTTTGGATTTTGGTATGCACTATCAGCAAATGCAAGGATATAGTTTCTTAACATATTCATGTTAACAATCTCATCTACAAGTCCTGCTTCAGCACAGAATTTTGGTTTAGATTTCGCAACATATTGATCAATTAAATCATTCATTTTGTCAATTGTTGGTTGAAGATCTTTTCCTGCTTTTTTGTCTTTTGCAAGTCTTCTAGAGTACATTGCATTAGCAGCAGTTTCACCATTCATTACGTTAATTTCAGTTGCAGCTGTTCCAAGTGAGAACACGTTAGTGTCATTTCCTTGAGGTCCACCAAGTACATAGTGAGCAGCAGCTGTACCTTTTCTTAAAGTAATTTCAACTTGTGGAAGATCTGATTTTTGGATTGAGTAGATAAGTGATTGACCAAGTCCTAGAAGTTCAGCACATTCAGCTTCATCTCCTACGTCAATTCCTGTTGTATCTTGAATCCAAACGATAGGTAATCTATCTCTTGAACAAAGTGTTACGAATTCGTTCATTTTGATAAGACCTTGTCTGTATAGTTTTCCACCAATTCCAACGCTTTTTTCTTTATATTCAGGATAGTTCATTAATAGACCTTGAGTGTTAGCAACAACTCCTACTAGAAGTCCGTCAACTTTTGCAAGTCCTGCTACGATTTCTGGTCCGTATCCTTTTTTGTATTCCA
>CAMIZH010000078.1 GCA_946403255.1 uncultured Peptoniphilaceae bacterium
TTGCTAGAACAAAAAAAGAAGCCAGTGAACTTTTAAAAAATAATAATTTTGATTTGTTAATCCTTGATGTTTCACTACCTGATGGTTCTGGATATGACATCTGTAAAGAAGTAAGAAAAAGCTCAACTGTTCCCATTGTTTTTTTAACTGCAAAAGATGAAGAAACAGATATTATTATAGGGCTTGATATTGGCGGTGATGACTATATTACTAAACCTTTTAAACTTGCTGTTTTCCTATCAAAAACAAACGCATTACTTAGGCGTAGTGACTATTTAAATAGTGATAATTCTACAATTTATTCTAATGGAATTAAAGTAGATTTATTGTCTAGAGAAGTTTTTAAAAACAATAATAAAATCGAACTTACTGCCTATGAATATAAATTACTTTGTACTTTTATCGAAAATAAAAATTTAGTTTTATCACCACAACAAATTTTAGAAAAACTTTGGGACAATGATGAGAATTACATTAATACTAGTGCTATAAGTGTATATATTTATAGACTTCGTTTAAAAGTTGAAGATGATATTAGTAATCCAACTCATATAATTACAGTTCGAGGTATGGGTTATAAATGGAATGAAAATTGAGGTTTTTATGAAAAAATATATCGATAAAGATTTTAAAAAATTATTTTTTTCAGTAATTTTTTCTAATATTATATTCATTTTAATATTATTTATTTTTTACTTTTTAAATATTGAAAATAAAATATTATATTTAATTATTATTTACATTTTAAGTTCTATTTTTGTTTTAATATCCCTTGATAAATATTTTAATAAAAATAATAATATTATTAAAAATGCTAAAAAAGAAATTCAAGAATATATTTTAAATAATTCTGATATAAATATAGATTGTGATTTTGAGGGAGAAATTTATAAACTATTTCATGAAATAAATTTACTATTTTCTATATTAAACGCACATCATGAAAAAGAACTTCAATCAAAGAAATTTTTCAAAAAAATTATTTTTGATATTTCTCATCAAATTAAAACTCCAATGGCAGCACTTAATATTTACAATGGAATCATAATTGACGAGTCAAAAGATTTTCCAAATGTGGCAGAATTTGCAAATCTATCTGAAAAAGAGCTTGATCGTATAAATATATTAATTAAAAATTTACTAACTATTGCTAAATTTGATACTGATACAATTACTATGAATAAATCTAAGGAAAATTTATCTATGATTTTTGAAGATATTAAAAATCATTTTATCTTTCGTGCAAATATTGAAAATAAAAAAATTGATTTTTTTATAAATAGTGATTTAACTTTATATTGTGATCCTGTGTGGATAAAAGAAGCTATTAGCAATCTAATTAAAAATGCTCTTGATCATACAAAATCTGGAGATACTATTTCTATAAGTTCCAATTCTTTTGGTTCAATATTACAAATAATTATAAAAGATAATGGTTTTGGTATTCATGAAGAAGATATAAATCATATTTTCAAAAGATTTTATAGGAGTAAATTTTCTAAAGATACACAAGGCGTTGGTCTTGGTCTTCCTCTAACTAAATCTATTATCCAATCTCACGAAGGAAATATTCAAGTTCACAGCACTTTAAACAAAGGAACAACTTTTGTAATTAACTTTTTAAATCCTACAAATTTGTAGGATTTCTGTAATATTAAAGTAGTATTTATTTGATAATTTATATTTATCAATTAAAAGAGGTGTTATTAATGAATTTATTAGAAGTTAAAAATATTTCCAAAACTTATGGAAATAAAAACAATTCTGTTGAAGTTTTAAAAAATATTAGTTTTTCCATTCCTAAAGGTGAATTTGTTGCAATAGTTGGTGAATCTGGTTCTGGCAAAAGTACTCTTCTAAATATCATTGGCGGACTAGATAATCCAACTTCTGGAGAAATTACTATAAATGAAAAAATATTTTTAGTATGAATGATGATAATTTAACTATTTTTCGTCGTAGAAATATTGGATTTATTTTTCAAAATTTTAATTTAATACCAGAATTAAATGTAGAACAAAACATTATATTTCCATTGTTAATTGATTATGAAAAACCCAATGAAAAATATTTAGAAGAATTATTAGATATTTTAAATTTAAAAGAACGCAGATACTATCTCCCTAGTCAGTTATCTGGTGGTCAACAACAAAGAGTTGCTATAGGACGAGGTCTTATTACAAGACCTGCTTTAATTCTTGCTGATGAGCCCACTGGAAATTTAGATTCTAAAAATACTAACGAAGTTATTACTCTTTTAAAAGAAGCTGCAAAATTATATGAACAGACTATTTTAATGATTACTCACAGTAGTAGTATTGCTCAATCTGCAGATAGAATTTTATATGTTTCTGATGGCAAATTAAAAGATTTTGGGAGACATGTAGAATGAAAAGCTATTTAGATTTAATTCCAATATCTTATGATGTTCATAAAAAACAAAATAAAATGACTTTATTATGTATTATTTTTGCAGTTTTTCTTATAACTTCTATTTTTAGTATGGCTCATATTGGGGTTCGTATTGAAAAATCAAGGCTTATTGAAAAACACGGAGTTCAAGCTGTTGAAAACCTAAGTAAAAATAGTTCATTTTCTCAGTATTATATAACTGCTATTTTTTTATTCATACTGGTTTTAATCGCAGGAATTTTAATGATTTCAAGTAGTATTAATAGTAATATTTCTCAAAGAACAAATTTTTTTGGAATGTTACGTTGTCTTGGTATGACAAAAAAACAAATATTTCACTTTGTTCAACTAGAATCTATTAATCTTTGTAAAAAATCTATACCTATTGGAATTTTGCTTGGTGTTTTTATAACTTGGATTTTATCTGGTATTTTAAAATTTTTTGTTGCTGGGGAATTTTCAGAAATCCCACTTTTTTCAATTAGTTTTATTGGAATTATCAGTGGAATACTTATGGGCTTTTTTTCTGTATTTCTATCTTCACTTTCTCCTGCTAAAAAAGCATCTAAGATTTCTCCCATTTCTGCAGTTTCAGAAAATATAAATAATCCTGTTAATAAAAGATTTTTAAATTTGAAGTTTTTAAAAATCGAAAAAATACTTGCTATCAATCATGCTTTTTCAAAAAAGAAAAATTTTGTTTTAATTACTAGTTCCTTCGCCCTTAGCATTATTTTATTCTTAACTTTTTCTGTATTTATAGATTTTGTTGGATATATTATGCCTCAAAATATAAATACACCTGATATAACTATTGCAAGTTCAGATGGATTAAATAATATTAATAAAAATATCTTAAAAGATATAAAAGATATAAATGGAGTTAAGAGAGTTTTTGGTAGAAAAAATATTTTAGATATCTCTGCAACGTATTTAGATGAAAATTTAAACAATCTTGATTTAATTGCATTTGATAATTTTGATTTTGAATCTATGAAAAAAGAAAAACAACTTACAAAAAATAGTGATATTTCAAAACTTTATAAAAATAGTAATTACGTAATTTTATCTCCAAACAAAGAAAATAATTTAATTATTGGCGATAAAATAATAATTAATAATAAAGAAGTTGAAATAGCAGGAATTTTAAATTTTAATATTTTTAGTAATGACGGCACACCTGATGAAAATATTACATTAATAACTTCTAACGAAACTTTTACAAATTTAACTGGAAATGAAGATTTTTCACTTGTCTTAATACAAACTGAAAAAAATATAAGCGAAGAAAATATACAAAAAATCAAAAATTTAATTAATGATGACTATACTTTTAATGATTTAAGAGAACAAAGAACTACTAGCACATATATTGCTTTTAAATTATTTATATATGGATTTTTAATAATAATTGCTTTAGTTTCAATTTTAAATATTATGAATAGTATTTCTCTAAGTGTGTCTGTTAGAACAAAAGAATATGGTGCTATGAGAGCTATTGGAATGAGTCTTAAACAAATCAATATTATGATTATATTTGAAGCTTTTATCTATGCAATTTTTGGATGTATTATTGGAATTCTTCTTGGTTTTTTTATAAGTAGTAAAATTTTTTATATTCTTATAACAAAACATTTTAGTTATGCAACTTGGAGTATAAATTATATTTCTCTAAGTATTATTTTATTTTTTATATTTTTCTCTCTTGTATTAGCAATTTATAAACCTATTAAATCTATGAAAAATTTATCAATTACAAAAACAATAAATCAATTATAATCTTCTAGCACTTCTAAGTGCTAGATTTTTTATTTTCAAATTTAGCTCTATTTTTTATTATTTATATATTCTTAAATTTATTTTAAAATGGGTATACAATATATATAATTATTAGGAGGGATACATTTGGAAAAAAATATTAAAATAGATAATATGACTTGTGAGCATTGCTCTGCTAAAGTCGAAAGTGCACTTAAAAGCCTTGAAGGAGTAGAAGATGTAAAAGTTTCTCTATTTCGTAAAAAAGCAACGGTGAATGGCGATCATCTAGATGAAAATCTACTTAAAGAAGCTATAGTTAATGCTGGATTTGACGTAATTTCTATAGATTAAGAAAGAGATCATCTCTTTCTTATTTTTTTATAGAGGAAAGGATGATATTATGAAAATAAAAAAAATATTTAATACTAAAAATTTAATCGCAATTATTCTTATTGTTGTTGTTACTATGTCTTATACACATTCTTTTAATGTTCCTTTAAAAAGAAATCCAAAACGTGCAATTGATAAATCAATTATTGATATGGAAAAACAATTCTTAACTACAAATGAAGATTTCATACCTTGCCTTGATCATAAAAAAATGAACAATTCAGTTTTAAAAGAAGGTAGCTTTTCAAGTTATCTATCTGTTGAATTACTTAATGCAAATGATGGAAATACTTACAATTTAAATAGAGATTTTAAAAGAAATTACACTGCAAAAAAATCACAATCTGACATATCTGTTTCTTTAAATCACAATACTCCATTAGATATAAATAATAAACTTATGTATAACAATGCTTATATAGATATTCCTTCTGTATATGACAAAACTTTAGAAGTTGATCTTTTAAATTTTGGAAATAGACTTTTATCATCTGATTTAATAGATCAAGATGAAATATCTGAGATGTCTCAAAAGGAATTAACTAAATTAGAAAATACTAAAGTGAATCTTTTTGTATATCCCGGAACTTTTGGAGAACTAAAAGAATATTACTTAACTTTTATAAATCACAATCTACAAGGTATTTTAAACGAAAAAAATATTGCTATCTCTGATACAGACTTAGAAATACAAAAACAATTACATGATGACTCTGTAAAAGAATATATGGTTCATATGAGTTACTTTGATTTTAAGTATTTACTTCTTAGTAGTGTAAACGCTTTCGAGAATCTAATAAATACTTATGATGCTAGTTATAATTTAAATATGGATCTTGATTATATTCATTCTAAACTTAGGAATTATAATGAAGGTATTTTAGAAAAATATACTCAAAAAGGTTTTATTAATGCAAAATTCTATATAAATAAAAAAGGTGAACTTTTAGCTCTTTTTGTTGATACAGAAAAAAATGAAGATGAAAATATTGAAAAAGAAGAAATACTAAAACTTTATCTTCTTGGAAAAGAAAATACTACTGATGATATTTCCCTTACAGTTCATAGCTTAAAAGGAAAAGAAGTTCTTATTAATAGAAATCTCAAAAAAGATACAAACAACGAACTTCTTACAATTGCAACAATTGATGGTAGTGAATTTATAAACTCAACTTCAAAATACAATAAAAAAAATAAAAACTTAGATTATAATTTAAATTTTATTACTGAAAAAGATAATAAAAATATAAATCTTACAGGATTTTTTGAAGATATAAATAAAACTAGTTTTATTTATA
>CAMIZH010000079.1 GCA_946403255.1 uncultured Peptoniphilaceae bacterium
AAAAGTAAAAAATTCTTAAAAGCAAATATTGCTACAGCAATTTTAATTTGTATATTTTATTCATTTGTTTCAGGAATTTTTGGTAACAATACCTTTCTTGAAACAGCAAGCGATACTGCAACACAAAAATATAGTGAAGCAGTAGAAACTGGACAATTTGAAGATTATGAAAATTACTTAAATGATAATTCATTTGAAAGAGAAGATGGAAAAATACCTTATTATTTCTATCTTTATAAAACAAATTTTTCACCAAACCAATTTAAAGAGATTTATGGATTAGATTTAGAATCTCCAAATAATGTAGGACTTAAATTAGCACTTGGTGGTGGTCATAGGGTATTTCTTACACCTTTTCAAGCAACAGCATTTGGTATTTTATCTTTAATTACTAATATATTTATATTAAATCCAATAACAATTGGTTTTAAAAGATATTTCATAAATGGAAATAGAAATTTAGATAAAAAAGAAAAATTCGGAATAATATTTTCATCTTTTAAAGATGGTTCTTGGAATAAAGTTGGTTTAAAATTATTTATTGAAAATTTATATTTAATTCTTTGGTATTCACTTTTCATACTTCCAGGAATTTACAAAACTTATCAATATTTTTATGTAGATTATATTTTAGCTGACAATCCAAAACTAAGTTTAAAAGAAGCCATTAATATAAGTAAAGAAATGACATCTAGTGATAAAATGAATATCTTTGTATTAGGGATTTCCTTTTTAGGATGGAGAATTTTATCACTTCTATTTCTTGGACTTGGATTTACAATTTTAGTTCCTTATATTGAAGGCACTTATGCAAATCTTTATTTAACTGTTAAAAATCAAAAATTTAATACTTCTGAATTAGAAGATAATATTATTTAATAAAAAAAGAGATAGCAAATTGCTATCTCTTTTATATTTTTACTGCTTTACTTATTTCTACTTTTAATTTTTTAAGAGCCTTTTTCTCAACTCTTGAAACTGTCATTTGTGATATTTCTAGTTGCTCACCAATTTCTTTTTGTGTCTTTTTATTAAAATATCTATCAGTTAAGATTTTCTTTTCAGTTTCATTTAATACAGACATTGCCTTTTCCATAAAATCATTTACTTCTATTTGATCATAATATCTTTCATCCTGACCTATAAAATCTGAAAGATTTATTTCACTATCATTTTCATTGTTATAAAAAACATCTAATGACTGTGGCATATAAACTTTACTTGCTTCCATTGCTTCAAGTATTTCTTCTTCAGTTGTATCTAAATACTCTGCAATATCGCTAACTGTTGGCGTTTCTTGATTTATTTTTATAAGATCTTGTTTTGCTAAAGTAATTTTTTTAGATAATTCCTGTATTCTTCTTGGAACTCTTATCGTCCAACCCTTATCTCTAAAATACTTTTTTATTTCTCCAATTATCGTTGGAGTAGCAAATGATGAAAATTCATAACCTTTTTCAATATCATATCTGTCTACAGCATAAACAAGTGCCATAGATGCTACTTGAAATATATCTTCATAATCAATGCCTTTTCCTTGGTATTTTTTTGCCAAAATTTCTGCTAGGTAGAGATGCTCTTCGATTAGTCTTGCTCTTAATTCCTCATCATGAGTTTTTGAATATTCTCTAAACATTTCTCGTCGTTTTTCTTTTATTTCTTCTAAGTTTTTCATCGCTACCCTCCCATTGATCTATATACTATTTAATGTCTTTTTAAAATATTTATAAAATAATGTCGCAGTTACTATTGCTGCTATTATATCAGCTATTGGTTCTGCAAGAAAGACTGCAAACACTTTGTTTTCAAAAAATAATGGTAATATGAAAATCATAGGTATAAGTAAAATTACTTTCCTTAAAAGTGCTAAAAATAATGAAGTCCTAGCATTTCCAAGAGCTAAAAATGTATGTTGGCATGAAGTTTGAACACCTACTGCAAGTGTTCCCGCCATATAAACTCTAAGTCCTTTTGCTGCTATGTCTATAAGTTCTTGATCACTAGTAAAAATTGATGCAAAAAACTTTGGAAAAAACATAATGAATATAAAAAACATTATACTATATAACATAGTAGATTTTATCAAATATTTAAATGTTTCTTTCATTCTCTCTTTATTTCTCGCACCATAATTATAACTCATAATTGGTTGTGCACCTTGCGTTATACCTGAAAGAGGTAAATATATAAAATTCATCGCAGTAGTTGCAATAGTCATAGCTCCAACCGCTATATCTCCACCATATATTTGAAGTTTTGCATTAAAAGCTATCATTAAAAAACTTTCTGTAATTTGCATTACAAAAGGTGAAAGACCAAGTAATAAAACTGGCATAATAATATCTTTCTCAACTTTATAGTACTTTCTTTTTATCTTTAGATTAGATTTTTTCTTTAAAAAATGCATAACGCAAAGTGCAGATACTGCTTGTGATATTACAGTTGCAAGAGCCGCACCTTTTACATTCATATTTAAAGCATATATAAATATTGGATCAAGAATTATATTTAAAACTGCACCTATTGAAACAGTAAGCATACTTACCTTTGCAAAACCTTGTGCAGTTATAAATGGATTCATTCCAATAGTTATCATTACAAATATTATACCTAGAGAATAAATATTCATATATTCTAAAGCATAAGGTAAAGTTTTTTCACTTGCTCCAAAAAGCATAAGTAATTTTTCATTGAATATTAAAAATAAAATTGTTAATACTATGGAAATACCAATTAAAGTTATAAAACAATTTCCAAGTATTTTTTCAGTACCTTCCTTATCATTTTCGCCCATTTTTATAGAAGCTCTTGGCGCACCACCAACTCCTATTAAAACAGCAAAAGCTGCAATCACAATAAGGAGTGGAGCACAAACTCCAACTCCTGTAAGAGCAATTGAACCAATGCCTTCTATTCTACCAATATAAATTCTATCAACTATATTATAAATAAGACTTACAAGTTGACCTATTATTGCTGGAATAGCTAGAGAAACAAGTAAACTTTTTATATCCTGACTTCCAAGTCTATTTTCTTTTGTTGTCATAACATCCTCACTAAAAATCTATTTTTTTTGAATTTGCTAACATTTTTTGATGAACTTCTATAAAATTTTTCAAATCCTTAACATCAATCTCATCAGTTACGTGATTTATGAAATATAAATTATGTTCTTTAACCATATCAATAAGATTTGATTCCTTGTTATTTATTTGTAAAAATACCGACCTTTTATCATCAGGATTATCAATTGTTTTTACAATACCTTTTTTCTTTAAAGAAGTTATAGCCCTTGATACAAGGCCTTTTGATATCCCTCTAATTTCTGAAATATCCTTTGCTGTTATTTTTTTATCTTCATTATTAATTAAAAAAGTAAGAACATCAATTTCAGCTGGAGCTAAATTAAAGCCATCTAAAGCCTTTTCCATATACAATTTATACTTTTTAATTAATTGATAATAAATATAAAATAAATTTGTCTCTTTCTCATAAAATTCCATTAATGCCTCCTTTTAGTTTAAAAATAAACTACTTTACTTAGTATATATTAACCTAGTTTATAAATCAACTAAATTAATATATAAAAATATGTCCTATTCCTAGGACATATTTTTTCGCTTGAAAGAAAATACTTTAAATTTTGAAATAATCTTATAGCGAATATTTTGGATTTGAAATATTAGCACTAGCGAATATCACTATATAACTTAAAGTATCTTTTTATTTTATACCCAAAATTTTATATTACACTAAGAAACTATACTTATAAATTAATTTTACGTTTACTTAAACCATCTTCTGATTTCTCTATTTTATAAGATGTTGTTGCTTCTATTATATCTTCATAATACCAAGCATTTTCATCTAGGTCTTTAAATTGGTTTTCTACCTCTAATTTTATATCACTATCAATATTTCGTTCTAACATTTTATTTACTAAAGTTATAAATTCTGCTCTAGTCATCTCTTGATCTGGCTTAAATTCACCATCTGGATAACCATTTATCCATCCTTTAGATATTATTTTATTTATATATTTTTCGGCCCAATGAGATTTAACATCATTAAATCTATCTAAAATACCTTCTTCTTCTATTTTTTTAAATCTTGATACCATGGCCATTACTTCTGCTCTTGATATATCTCTATCTGGAGCAAACACTTCTTCTGAATATCCATTTATTATTCCCATATTGACAAGAGTTGATATCTCATTATTTGACCATCTATCTTTAGATACATCTTTAAAGTTATTTTCTTCTTTTAATTTTAATTTTTTTTCATTTTCATCTAGTAATCTATAAAATATCGTTGCTACTTCTTCTCTAGTTATTTTTCCTTCTGGATTTATAGTTTTATCTTCATATCCTAAAATATATGCATTATTTATTTTTTCTAAGTTCCATTTTTTTTCTTTAAAATCAGCATTATTTTTTATATTTTTTTCTTCAATTATAGTTTTTTTTCTTTTTTTACTACTTTTTGAATTTGTAATTTTATCTTCTTGTTCTCGATTATTACTCTCTTCTTTATCTTTTTCTTTATTTATTGATATTTTAACTATTTCTTTTTTATTTCCTAGTTTTAATTCAACTTCATATAATCCTTCTTTTTCAGTTAAATTATCAATATTTATATTCTCATCTATAAATTTAATTTCAACCTTTTCTTTTGAATCTTGTCCATTTATTGTTGCTATTTTTATTATATCTGATTTTAAAATATCTTCTGTTATTTTATCATTTACATTATAAGATATATCATTAACTATTAAATTATAATTTTCTATTTTTTTCCACTTAGCATATAAATTTATATTTTCATTTATTTCTAAACTTGTATTATAATCTAATCTTTGGTTTTCATCTTCTTCGATTTTTCCATCTTTTGAAACTGTCCAACCAATAAATTCATAATTTTCATCATTATTTAAAGCATCTATTTCAAAATCTTTTATATTTTTATTTTTTTCTAAAACTCTTATCTCTTCTTTTTCTTTATTATTTATCTTTCCTCCATTACCATGTAAAGTTATTTTCGGTGCTAATATCCATGCATGTGATCCTACTTCATCAGGATTTAAATAAAATAAACTATACTTAAAATCATCATCTTTCCAAGCTTATATAAATTCATTTCCTTTAATTTTTATATTTGGATTAGTTGCTATTACTATTTCTAAGTTATTCCAATTTTCATCGTCTATTAAATTTACTTGAGCTTCTTCTGTTTTACTAACACCACTTTCTATTAATAACGCATTTTTTAAATCAACGCTTGTTGCTCCATATAAATTATTTATTCTTTGACTATCATTATTTTTAAATATAATTTTTCTATCCCCTTCTACTGGATAAAAACCATATTTATCTTTATACTTATCTACACCATTTTCTTTATAATATTCTCTATTTTGTTTCATTGGAGTTTGAATTATATTACCTATTTTTGTATTATCAAATATAATTTCATTTTCCATTGTATTTTTTATATTTCTACCATCCTCAATAGTATTAATATCTGAATTAATTAAATTTAATTTTAAATTATTATTTTGTATAATATCTCCAAATTCTATTTCTTCAAATTCTTTATTTTGATTTGCAGCAAAGATACTGGTATAAACCAATTGAGCTGTTACATTTTTAAATGTAACATCTATTGGATTTTTTACAAAAAATGACTTCTCTATATATGTTTTTTCTCTATTATTTACATATCCTTGAATAT
>CAMIZH010000080.1 GCA_946403255.1 uncultured Peptoniphilaceae bacterium
GTATATAATGACAAGGGTGGAAGTTGTAAAACTACCTTTGTAAGAGAGATTGCTCTTTATTTAGAAAGAAATAAAAAGAAAGCTCTTGTAGTAGATTTAGATTATAAACATAATATAACAAAAAGTTTTAATATAGAAAAAAAACTAAGTGTTTCAAATATTTTAGAGGGAATATCTACAGTTGAGGAAGTTTTAGAAAAAACTGAGTATTTAGATATTGTTCCTGGAAGTTATAATCTTAAAAATTGTGAAATAAATAAAAGTATAAGAGAAGCAACTTTTAATATAGAAAAAGATTATGATTATATTTTCTTTGACACTGCAAATGAAAATGTAGTTTCAGATATGGCAATTTATCAATCAGATATTATAATAGTGCCAGTTGTTCCAGAAAAGTATAGTGTAGATAATTTAGAATATACACTTACTCATATTGAAAAACTAAAAGAGCATAATCAAAAAGTTTATGTGATAGTTATGAAGTATGATGATTCAGAAACTTCAAGAGATATGCTTGAAGATATATATAATATTTGTAGCGAAAAATCTGTAAATATTTTTAGAACAAAAATTAGAATTGATGAAACAGTAAAATCAGTTCAACTAAGAGGAAAAGAACTTAGAAGTTATGATTTTGTTTCAGATGCTGCAGAGGATTATAAAAGTTTAACTGAAGAATTTAACGAGCGAATGGAATTTTATAAAATGGAACTTAAAAAACTTGCAGAAGAAAAAGCAGTTGAAGAATTTAAAGAAGAGATTTCAAAAGACAATAGTGAAGAAAATATTGAAGATTAGTAGAAAAGGATATAGTTTGACGCTATATCTTTTTTTATTGTCTATATAAAAAACAATGGACAGTGAGAGAAAAATTTGTTTTAATATTTGGAGTACTTCATTTAAAATAATATGAATATAATCTTTTACAATGTATACTAGTTATAGGTATGACTTAATTTTTTATTGATATTTAAAATGTAAAGTTTTATTGGAAATATTTCTATATTTTGGATTAGTTTTTAGGAATAGATTATTAAATGAAATATAGATTTGAATTGGAGATGATATTTTGAATAGTTTTAAGATTGTAAAAAATAGTTTATCAAGAGTAAAACATTGTTGGTCAGATTACTTTATAAGTATGGTTATGTTCCAATTTATAAGAATGATAATTGTTTTACCAAGTTTAGCTTATTTATTTTCTAAAGTTTTAAAGCGTACAGGGGTTTTAGGTTTAACAGATCAAAACATGCTTATAATAGTAAGTAAGCCAATAAATTTATTATTATTATTATTAATACTTATATTGTCGGTGCTCTTTATTTTTTATGAATTGGGATATTATTTTCTACTTGCAGACAAACAAATAAGTGGAGAAGAATATTCATCTAAAGGAATAATAAAGGAACTTTACAAAAAAGGAAGATATTTTATAAGTATATATATTTTATTATTTATTGTGTATTTTTTACTTTTCTTGCCACTTATTTCAGTTGGATTAAGTTCAACTCTTACAAGTTCTTTAAAAATACCAGATTTTATAATTGATGAGTTACTTTTAACAACAAGAGGACAAGTAATATATGCATTGGCACTTGGAGTTTTAACTTATATTGGATTTAGACTAATATATACAATTTATTTTTTCGTAACAGAAAGAAACTTAGGTATATTAGATGCTATTAAAAAGAGTTGGAATTTTTCTAAAAGAAAAACATTAAAAAACATATTTACTATATTTTTAGTTACAGTAATACCAGTTTTGATGTTATTAATTGTAGTGAGTATTTTATTACTTCCAGTTATAGTTTCAGATATGTTTACACCAAAAATTTCACCAGTTATAGCTGGAATTTTTATAACTGTAATTCAACTTATATCAATGTTTGTTGGTGCTTTAATTCAACCATTGATTGTAAATGTAATTATTGAAACAACTGGAAAAAAAGAAAATGAAATAGTTGGAGAGGCAACAAAACCTTTAAACTTAATTACGATTATAAAAAGTAATAAATATATAAAATTCTTAGCAGTTATAGTTTTTATACTATTTGTTGGAGTAAATACTTACGCAACTGTAAATGTAATCTATCAACCACAAAGTCTTGTTATAGCCCATAGAGGGAATACAGAAAAAGGTGTTGAGAATTCGCTAGGTTCTTTAAATGGAGCTGCAGATGTAGATGCTGACGCCGTAGAAATGGATATACAAGAAACTAAAGATGGAAAATTTGTTGTAATGCATGACTTTAATTTAAAAAGACTTGCAGGAGTAAATAAAAATCCAAGTGATATGACTTTAGAAGAATTAACAAAGTTAGGTATAAAACAAAATGGTTTTAAAGATAGAATACCATCTCTTGACGAATATATTGATACTGCGAAAAAAAGAAATATTAAACTTTTAATAGAGGTTAAACCTCATGGAAAAGAAAGTAAAGAAATGGAAGAAAACCTTGTAAAACTTTTAAAAGAAAAAAGAGTTGATGAATATTTTATGGTTCAATCCTTAGATCTTAATGTTATGGATAAGATAAAAGAAATTGCACCAGAAATTCAAACAGGATATATAGTTCCATTAAATATTGGAAAACTTCCTCAAACAAAACATGATTTTCTAGTTCTTGAAGATTTTTCAATTAGTAAATCAAAGTTAAATAGTGCAAGGGAAGAAAATATAAAGATGTTTGCTTGGACAATAAATGAAGAAGATTTAATGAAAAAATACTTTAGACTAGATATTAATGCAATAATTACAAATCATCCAGAAACAGCAGTAAAAATTAGAGATGATGAAGATAATGTTAAGACAATTTTAGATAGAGTAAATTATATTTTAGAAAAATGATGGCCTTTAGGTCATCTTTTTTTATGTAAAAATAAATTAAAATACCATAGAAAAAAATTGTTTTATATTATATGATAAACAAATTAAGGTAAAGATAATAATTCTTTTTGGAGGTATTGCATTGGTTGGAAAGCTACAAGGGACACCTTGGCATATAGAGACTTTAAGCTTAGATGAAGGAGAAAAAAGAAGACATCAATCAAGATGTATTTATTTTAAACAACCAAATAATTGTAAATTTAATTCAAGATGTATAGGCAGCAGTCACTGTTCTATTTATAAAGAAAAAGACAAATCTTCTGAGAGAACAGATATTTTTGATGAAGTTTTTATAGAGAATAAAAAAGAAAATATAGGAATTGCTACAAAGGAAAATATTTTAAATAAATATAGATCTAAATCAAGTATAAAAAAAGATGTTAAAATAAAAAAAGAAGGATTAGTTAAAGATTATTTAAAAAACAAAGATAAAAATAATATAAATAAAGATGCTATAAAAATTGGAAGTATTGTTAAAATAAAATATTTAGAAAATAATTTAGTTGAAGAATATAAAATAGTTTCTAAAAAAATTGATGAAAATTTTATTGATACAATACATTTTTCTAGACCTATTGCTCAAGGAGTTTTAGGTAAAAATAAAGGTGATACAATAAGTATCTTTACTGATGGAGAAATAAAGGTTGAAATACTAAATGTTAGATAATCTTAAAAAATATAAATAATATATTGACAAAAGAAAGTTTAGCAAGTAATATTGTAAACAATATATTAAAAAATCTAAGAAGCAAAGAGTAATTATAAGATTAGATTTTACAGAGAACTGGGTTAGGTGAGAGCCAGAATTTTGAAATTATAGTGAAAAGAGTTGCTAAGATAAATGGGACAAAGAGTTATCGAGTATCCTGTTTCGTGTCAAAGCGTTAATTTGAAGAGTTGTATTTTTAAATAAATGCAATTAGAGTGGTACCGCGGGAATTTATGCTCGTCTCTTGTTTGAGACGGGCTTTTTTTATATACAAAATTAGTTGATACTGCAGATTTTCTAATTTTAAAACTAAATTTAATCTAGGGGATGAAATAATGAATAGTAAAAAAAATATAATAATAATAGGTGCAGCTGGTAGAGATTTTCATAACTTTAATACTTATTACAAAGACAATGAGGAATACAATGTTGTTGCTTTTACTGCTACACAAATTCCTGATATAGATAATAGACAATATCCTACTGAACTTGCAGGGAAACTATATCCAAATGGAATTTCAATTTATTCACAAGATAAACTTTATGATTTAATAAAAGAAAATAATGTAGATGAATGTGTATTTTCATATAGCGATGTAAAATATCAAGACCTTATGAATATAAGCGCTCTTGTAAACTCAGCAGGTGCTAACTTTACACTTCTTGCTCCAAATAAAACACAAATAAAAAGTAATAAACCAGTTATTTCAGTTTGTGCAGTAAGAACAGGTTGTGGTAAAAGTCAAACTTCAAGAAAAGTTATAGAAATTTTAATGGGAAAAGGACTTAAAGTTGTAGCAATTCGTCATCCAATGCCATATGGAAACTTAGTAGAACAGAGAGTTCAAAGATTTAAAAATGTTGAAGATTTACAAACTCATAAATGTACTATTGAAGAAATGGAAGAATATGAACCACATATTGTACGTGGGAATATAATTTATGCTGGAGTAGATTATGGAAATATATTACAAGCGGCAGAAAATGATCCTGATGGTTGTGATGTTATACTTTGGGACGGCGGAAATAATGATTTTTCATTTTATAAATCAGACCTTTCACTAACAGTTGTAGATCCACTACGTCCAGGAGATGAAGTAAATTATTATCCAGGAGAAGTTGCATTAAGAGATGCAGACATTGCAATTATAAATAAAATTGATAGTGCAACAAAAGAAAATTTAGAAATAGTAAATAATAATATAAATAAATTAAATCCACAAGCAAAAGTAATTAGTGCAGAATCAAAAATCACAGTGGATAACGAAGAACTTATAAAAGATAAAAAAGTTCTTGTAGTTGAAGATGGTCCAACACTTACACATGGTTGTATGAAAATTGGAGCGGGAACTGTAGCAGCAGAAAGATTTGGAGCAAAAGAATTAGTAGACCCAAGACCATATACAGTTGGAAAACTTTCAGAAACTTTTGAAAAATATAAAGATATTGGAACATTACTTCCTGCAATGGGATATAGTGAAGAACAATTAAAAGACTTAGAAGAAACTATAAACAATACAGAATGTGATAGTGTAATTATAGGAACACCAATAGATTTATCAAGAATTATAAAAATTAACAAACCTTGTACTCGTGTATATTATGATTTAGATGAAAAAGGTGACTTAAAATTAGAAACAATTTTAGATGAATTTGTAGAAAAATTTAATTTAATTTAGAAAATATTAGGGGATGTCATTGGCATCTCTTTTTGTTTATAATAAAAACCGAATAATTCCTGTAAAAGATGGTATATAGATAACAACAGTAATGCAATCATATAAAATAATTAGTATAGATAAAAACTATATAGCTTTTACATTGGCAATATTTATATTGTTGGGAACATATCAGTTTTTGCTGAATCAAGTAATAATATTGAAAATGTAAATAATGTTAAATCAAATGAAATAATTGAAGAAGTTAATAATGAAGAATTAAAAAATTCTGAAGAAGATATTCAATCAAAAGATGAAACAACAGAAGAAGATGTAAATTTTGATTTAGATGAAGAAAATG
>CAMIZH010000081.1 GCA_946403255.1 uncultured Peptoniphilaceae bacterium
GACCACCGAGATCTACACTCTTTCCCTACACGACGCTCTTCCGATCTAAGACTTTTTGAGAACACTTATACCCTTTGAATATTGTTTATTACGCTAAATTTGAATTGAAATTTTTTTTGCTATACAATATTAAGGTAAGCGAGCTCAAAAAATTAGACTATTTAAAGAAAGGACAATGAAATATGATTGAATTTAAAAATGTTTCAAAAATTTATCCTGGCAACCAAGTGGCAGCAGAGGATATAAATATGCAAATTGAAGATGGAGAATTTGTTTGTTTCATCGGTACTTCGGGCTCTGGAAAAACTACATGTATGAGAATGATAAACAGAATGAATGAACCTACAAATGGTGATATTCTCATTGATGGGAAAAATATTAGAGATATAAATCCAGTTGAGCTAAGAAGACAGATCGGGTACGTTATACAACAAATCGGTCTTATGCCTCACATGACAATTTATGACAATATAATTATGGTTCCAAAACTTTTAAAATGGAATGAAGATAAACTTCGCGCATTGGCTGAGAATTTAATTCAAAAAGTTGATTTGCCTATTAGTTATTTGGAAAAATATCCTTCTGAATTATCTGGTGGTCAACAACAAAGAATTGGTGTTATAAGAGCACTTGCAGCGGATCAAAACATTATACTTATGGACGAACCTTTTGGAGCACTTGACCCAATAACTCGTGATTCACTTCAACAACTTGTAAAAAGGCTTCAAAAAGAGATGGGTAAAACTTTTGTACTTGTAACTCATGATATGAACGAAGCTCTTACTCTTGCTGATAAAATTGTAATTATGGATAAAGGACATATTATTCAACAAGACACCCCTGAAAATATTTTAAAATATCCAGCAACTGATTATGTAAAAGAACTTTTAGGAGAGGAAAAACTTAATGAGGCAAAAACTTCTTACAATACTGTTGAAACTATAATGATTAAAAAGCCTGTTTCAATTACTGAAGAAGGAACTGCCTATGAAGCTATTTCTCTTATGAGAGAAAAACGTGTAGATACTCTTTTTGTAACAGATGACAACAATTATCTAAAAGGTGTAGTTGGAATTTTTGATATTGGTAAAGTTGGTAGAAGAAATCCTACTATGAGAGAAATAATGAAAGAACCTTATGCTATTTTAAATGATACCAAGATTATTGAAGCTATTCATCAGTTTTATGTTTTACAATATAAAAACTTACCTGTTATAGATACTGATAATAAACTTATTGGTCTTGTAACTCGTGCATCCATTGTTGACACAATATACACTAACCTTTGGAGTGATGATGAAGAAGTTACTGAGGAAGTATTCCAAGAAGACGATAATCTTAAACAATTAATTCAAGAAGCGCAAGGTGATGACAATGATTAAATTTTTTATGGATAATTATATAAATATTTTCTCAAAAGCAGCTGAACATTTATATATATCTGCATTTTCACTTTTTTTAGGTGTAATTGTTGCAGTTCCAATAGGAATTTTAATTACTAAATCTCAAATTGGTGCAAAAATTGTTATGGCTGTAGCTTCAATTCTTCAAACAATACCATCATTTGCACTTCTTGCCATCATGACTATCATTGGTGTTGGTAAAAAACCTGCCATTATTGCACTTTTCATATATTCTCTTCTTCCTATTTTAAGAAATACTTATTTAGGAATTATGAATGTAGATAAAAATATAATTGATGCTGCTCGTGGTATGGGGATGACTGAATCCCAAGTTCTTTTTAAAATCACTATACCAATGGCTATGCCTGTCATTATGAGTGGAATTAGACTTTCTGCTGTATATGTACTTGCTTGGGCTACACTTGCTTCTTATATAGGTGCTGGAGGACTTGGTGACTTTATATTTACAGGACTGCAAAACTATATTCCTGAAATGATTATTTGGGGAACAATTCCTGTTACTTTAATGGCATTACTTGCAGATTTTTTCCTTGGAAAAGTAGAAGTTAAACTTTCTCCTAATAAAACTTCTGGAGGTTCTAAATGATGAAGACTAAAAAAATATTTACTATTTTAATTTGCGCACTTGTTCTGACAGCTTGTTCTCTACCAGGACTTGGAGAAAATGCTAAAAAAGATGTTGTTATTGCTGCCGCAAATGATACGGAAAGACAAATTCTTGCACAAATGCAAAAACAAATTATAGAACATTATACTGATTTACATGTTGATATTATAAATAATCTTGGATCTACTACACTGATTCATACAACTATGTTAAAAGGTGATGTAAATATGGCAAGTGGAATGTACACTGGAACTTCTTTAACTGGAGAACTTGGTATGGATCCAATTATTGAACCAGAACTTGCTATGAAAACTGTTCAAAAAGAATATTTAAAAAGATATAATCGTGTTTGGTTCCCATCGTATGGATTCGCAAATACCTATGCATTTATGGTTAGTGAAGAATTTGCTAAAGAAAACAATTTAGAAAAAGTTTCTGATCTTTTAAATTTAAAAGATACAATTCGAGTTGGTGTAGACACTTCTTGGCTAGATAGAAAAGGTGATGGCTATGAAGACTTCCAAAAAAAATATGGATTTGCTTTTAAAAAAATCTATCCTATGGAACTAGGTCTTTTATATTCAGCTGTTAAAAATGGAGAGATGGACGCTGTTTTAGGATACTCAACTGATGGTAGAATAAATTCATACAATCTTGTACTACTTGAAGATGATATGCAATTATTTCCAGCATATGAATGTTCTCCTGTTGCATCAAAAGAAATATTAGACACTCATGAAGAACTTTATGATGTAATTTATAAACTAACAGATAGAATAGATACAACAACTATGCAGCAGATGAATAGACGTGCTGCAGAAGATTTAGTAGAACCACAAGTTGTTGCTCGTGAATTTTTAGAAGAAAATAACTTTTTTGAAAAAGATGAGGTGATGAAATGATAAAGCAATTATTCACCTACTACGCAATTAATGGCGGATATGTTTTTGAACAATTTTTAAGACACTTTTTAATTTCAATATATGGAGTTTTATTTGCATCAATAGTTGGTATTCCTCTTGGATTTTTTATATCAAAAAAATTTAAACTTTCAAAAGTTATAATTGGCTTTGCAAATGTACTTCAAACTATTCCATCTCTTGCCATGCTTGCAATTTTAATGCTTGGCATGGGAATAGGTTCAAATACAGTTATAATGGCCGTTTTTCTATATAGTTTACTTCCTATACTCTCCAACACGGTTACAGGAATAAATGCAATTCAACCAGAATTAATAGATGCTGCACAAGGTATGGGAATGACTAGAATACAAAGTATTATAAGAGTTGAACTTCCACTGTCAATTTCAGTTATTATGGGTGGAATAAGAAACGCACTTGTAGTTGCAATTGGAGTAACTGCTATTGGTACATTTATTGGTGCTGGTGGACTTGGAGATATAATCTCAAGAGGTATTTCTGTTGCAAATGGTGAGGCAATAATCCTTGCTGGTGCAATTCCTACAGCAGTTATGGCTATACTTGCTGATTTTCTTTTAGGAAAAGTTGAAAAAAAACTACTACCAAGAACTGCAACAAGAACAAATTAAAATTAAATAATAAAAAAACTTGGCTCCCTTCTTGTATTTCATTCTATTATCACGTATAATTAAATGAAAATCATCTAAAAGGGGGCCTTAATCTTGAGTATATTTAATACGGTCAAGAGCAATTGGAAACTAAATATTTGCACTTATACAAAAATATCAAATCTTTCCAAATCTATGAGATCTCTCCCTGTCGTTGGAATGTAAAACTGAATATTTAAGGGAGGATTATATATGAAAAAGAAATTTTATTTATTGACAATAGCTGTACTAATGCTTGGTGTTTTAGTTGGATGTGGAAATTCTTCAAAGGAAGATACATCATTAAAAGATATCCAAGAAAAAGGTAAAATCGTTCTAGGAACATCTGCTGATTATGCACCATACGAATGGCACATGATTGATGGAAAAAATGACGAAATTGTTGGAGTAGATATTGAAATTGCTAAACAAGTTGCTGCTGATTTAGGAGTTGAACTTGAAATTAAAGATATGCAATTTAACGGTTTATTCTCTGCTTTAAACTCTGGCGATATTGATATGATCATTGCTGGAATGGTTGCTGATGAAAAAAGATCTGAATCTGTAGACTTTACAGAACCATATTTTGAACAAGGACAAGTTCTTCTTGTAAACAAAAAAGATGCTGACACTTTTAAATCTGTTGAAGACTTAAAAGGTAAAAAAATCGGATCTCAACTTGGTTCTGTTCAATACGAATATGCAAATGCAAATTTCGATGCAGAAGTAACAGGAATTCCTAACAATAATGACCTTATTATGGAACTTAAAAACGGCACTTTAGATGTTGTATTTATGTCTGAATTAACAGCTAAACAATTTGCTGAACTAAATGATGATTTAGTAATTTCAGAAATTGACAGTATTCCTACTGAAGGTGGAAGCTGTATCGCTGTTCAAAAAGGTAGTTCAAGTTTAGTTGATGCTTTAAATGAAAGCATTAAACAACTAAATGAATCTGAAAAAGTTAACCAATGGTTCTTAGATTTCACTGAACTTGCTAAAGAAAAAGCTAACTAATAATTATCCCTCTTATTAAAGAGGGATTTTATTTTACTTTTTATTAGGTCACTATATTATTGGGAGGAAAAATGAATTTTATACAAAATCAAATTGATTTTTTAAGACAATATGGACATTCATATTTGTCTGGAATGGTAGTTACATTAGAACTATCATTTCTTGGAGTTATACTAGGCTTTATAATCGGACTATTTATTTGTTTTCTTAGATTTAGCAAAAGCAAAATAGTTAGAAATATTGGTGCTACTTATGTAGAAATCATTAGAGGTACACCAATGATGGTTCAACTTTTAATTTTATTTTACGGATTAAAAAACATAATACCACCAAATATTACATTTTTAAGAAATTCTATTTTCTTATGTGCAATAGCAATTTGTATTAACTCATCAGCTTATGTATCTGAAGTTATACGTGGTGGAATAAATTCAGTTGATAAAGGACAAGTTGAGGCTGCTCGTTCTCTTGGACTAAATCACAAACAAACTATGAAAAATATTGTTTTACCACAAGCAATTAAAAATATATTACCATCTCTTGTAAATGAATTTATTTCATTAATAAAAGAAACTTCTATTGTTTTAACAGTTGGTGTTGCAGATTTAACTTATCAAGCAAATGTAATTAAAGGTGCAAGTTTTAAAGCTATTCAACCTTTTATATATGTTGCAATATTTTACTTTATAATGACTTTTAGTTTATCAAAAGCTATGAGTGCACTTGAAAGGAGACTGGCTAAACAATGATTACAGTAAAAAATTT
>CAMIZH010000082.1 GCA_946403255.1 uncultured Peptoniphilaceae bacterium
AATTAAATGCTGATGTTGGAACTGCTCCAACTGACGCTGTTGCAAAGGTTGAAAGTGTAAATAAAGTACAAATTCAAAGTCATATAAAAGAATTTGATGTAAATAAAGTTAAAGTTGGAATGAAAGTAGAAATCACAAGTGATGCTCTTGAAAAATCTGATAAATTTGAAGGTAGAGTTCTTTCTATAGAGCCAACTCCTGAGAAAAAAGCTCAAGGTGCAAATTCAAATGAAGTTTACTACAAAACAACTATTGAAGTAACTAGCAAAGATACTACAAAACTTATTCCTGGTATGAATGTTCGTTCAAAATATGTACTAGAAGAAAATAAAAATGTATTTGCTGTTCCATCAACTGCTATTTACGAAAAAGGAAATAAAAAATTCGTACTTGGTATTAAAAAATCTTCAACTTCTTCAGAGATAAAAGAATATGAAGTTAAAACTGGAATTGAAAATGATATTGAAACTATAATCACTGGAGATAATGTTCGTGAAAAACTTATTATTATAAATTCTCCTGAAAATTATAGTAATGGAATGGAGATAACTGTTGTTGACTCCGAAGCGATAAAGTAGGCGATATAAAATGAAAGAAAAAGTAATTTCAATGCATAATATCACCAAAAGTTATTATATTGGAGAGCCAAATGAACTACAAATCTTACATGGCATAGATTTAGATATCTATGCTGGAGATTTTATTTCAATAGTCGGTCAATCTGGTTCTGGTAAATCAACTCTTATGAATATTATAGGGCTTCTTGATAGACCAACTACTGGTGAATATACTCTTGGCGAATTGAATATTAATGATGCTAAGGATTCTGAACTTTCTAAAATTAGAAATAAAAAAATCGGATTTGTTTTTCAAAGTTTTAACTTGATTCCTCGATCAAATGCTCTTTCAAATGTTGAGCTTCCTATGCTATATGCAAAGATGCCAAAAAAAGAAAGAACTCAAAGAGCTATGGAACTTTTAAAAATCGTTGAAATGGATGAAAGAGCTGACCATAGACCAAATGAACTTTCTGGTGGTCAAAAGCAAAGGGTTGCTATTGCTCGTGCTATGGCAAATGATCCCGATATTATTCTTGCTGATGAGCCAACTGGTGCTCTTGATTCAAAGACAGGTCGTACTGTTATGGATTTATTTCACAAATTAAATAAAGAAGAAAAAAAGACAATTATATTAATCACTCATAACTATGAACTTGCTGAGGAAACTAGTAGAATATTGACTATGAAAGATGGTCTTTTAGAAGAAGTGTAGGTGAAGTATGGATATTTTAGAAAGTATAAAACTTGCTCTTGAGGGTTTAAGAGTAAATAAAATGCGCTCATTTCTTACTATGCTTGGAATTATAATTGGTATAAGTTCTGTAATTGCCATTATGACAATTGGACGTGCTATGAGTAATTCTGTTAGTAAATCTTTTGACTCAATTGGAAACAATTCTATATTTCTTCAAATTTCATCAAAGGCAGGAAGCCAAGATTATGATTCACTTTCTGCTATGCAAGATTCTGATCTTATGACTGATGAAATGTTTGAAAAGTTACTAGAAAGATATCCAGATCAAATTTCTTCAATTGGACTTACTGGAGAAACTAAATCAGGTACTGTTAAAGATGGTAGAAAAAAAGCAAATATAAATCTTAATCCTGTAAATGCTGGTATAAAACAAGTTGAAAATGTAAAACTTGTTTCTGGTAGATTTATTGAAGAAAAAGATTTAAATTCAAATAGAAATGTAGCCGTTATATCTGATAAAGTTGTTAAGAAAATTTTTGGTGGACAAAATGAAATTGCCCTAGGAAATGAAGTTACTGCTTATATGGATGATAAAATGGAAGTTTTTTCCGTTATTGGTATATATAAATTTGAACAACAAAGTTTCGGACCTTTTGGTGGTGGCGGTGTAAATGAAGATGATGTAACTACAAATCTTTATATTCCACTTACTACAGGTAAAACTATAATTCACAGTGATACTTCTACTGATGGTTATAGATTTGCAACAGTTGCTGCTGTAAATAAAGAAACTATTCGAGCTGTTTCAAAAGATGTTGAAGATTTTTTAAATAATAATTATTATAAAAATAATGATAAATTTCAAATCTTAGCACAAAGTATTGAATCTATAACTGATGAAGTTAATAAAACTCTTGGAACTGTTAAACTTGCTATTGGTGCAATTGCAGCTATATCTCTTATTGTTGGTGGAATTGGAGTTATGAATATACTTTTAGTTTCAGTAACAGAAAGAACAAGAGAAATCGGTATTAGAAAAGCTCTAGGAGCAACTAGCAAAGATATTAAAGCTCAGTTTATAATTGAAAGTATTATAATTTGTATTATTGGTGGGATACTTGGAGTTATGCTTGGAACGGCCATTGGTTTTGGTGGCTCAAGTCTTATGAAAGAAGCAACCCTTCCTTCTATTGGTTCTGTTTTTGTAGCAGTTGGATTTTCTATGTTTATTGGAATTTTCTTCGGTTACTATCCTTCAAACAAAGCAGCCCAACTTGATCCAATTGATGCTTTAAGATACGAATAAAATAAAAAAGAGCAAGGCATAAGCCTTGCTCTTTTTTTATACGATAATTTTTAAAACTTACGAGGTTAAAATGTATCCTCTTATTTTTTGAGTTAAAATACTTTGAAAAGTTAGTATTTTAATTAATTTATAATCTAATCAAAAGATACCCTTTAGTTTTTATTTAACACATTTTTTCAAAAAGAAAATTATATTTTATTTATAATTCTAAATTTATTTTTCCCAACATTCTATTTCATTTTCAAGTCCTTTTAAAGATTTTATATTTGAAACTTTAAATACTGGAGTCTTTCCTGCTTTTAATTGTACGAAATAATCATTGTAAGTTTCAACTGAAATTTTTCCAAGTTTAAACAATACTACTAAATTTATTATTGCCATTATTCCCATAAATATATCTCCAGTGTTCCAAACTACTGAAAAATCTCCAACACATCCTAGATAAACCATTATAAGAACAAGCCCTCTATATATTTTTAATTTTGTCTTACCAAGTCCTAAATGCTCTATATTACTTTCTCCATAATAATAATTTCCAATTACAGATGAAAATGCAAACATAAATATACATATAGTTAAGAAGGTATGTGCCCAAGGCCCAACGTGAACTGCAAGAGCATTTTGAGTTATTGCAAGTCCTTGAAGATTTGGATCTGCGTAGATACTTTCTCCACCTAAAATTATAATAAATGCAGTTGCAGAACAAACTACAATTGTATTCATATAAACTCCAAGAGCTTGAATAAGACCTTGTTCTGCTGGATGATCTACATCTGCTGTTGATGATGCATTTGGCACTGAACCCATTCCTGCTTCATTAGAAAATAATCCACGTCTGATTCCATTTAGAATTGCAGTTCCTAAAGTTGCTCCACCAATTGCACGAAGTCCAAAAGCATTTTCAAAAATAATTTTAAACATACTTGGAACTAAAGTTATATTTGTAATTATTATAAATATTGCAAGTCCAATATAAGCTGTTGCCATAATTGGTACAAGAAGTGAAGTTACATCTGCTATTCTTCTTATTCCACCAAAAATTATAAACCCTGCAATTATTGCAACTATTATTCCAACTGTTCCCTCTTTTACATTAAATGTATTTGCAAAGGCAGATGCAATTGTATTTGCTTGAATTGCGTTAAACATAAATCCATAAACAACTGCGATTATAACTGAAAAAATCATTCCAAGTTTTGGAAGTCCAAGAGCTTTACTCATATAGTAAGCTGGTCCTCCACGATATGTTCCGTCGTCATTTTGAACTTTAAAAATTTGTCCAAGAGTATTTTCAATAAATGAAGATGCTCCACCAATTAGTGCAATAATCCACATCCAAAAAACTGCTCCTGGTCCTCCTGCTCCAATTGCTGCTGCAACTCCAACTATATTTCCCGTTCCAATTTGAGAAGCTGCTGAAATTGTAAATGCTTTAAAAGGCGATATTCCTTTTTCACCATTCACTTCCTTTGCTGGTTTAAAAAGTAATTTAAATACATGTCATAAATGTGTAAATTGACCACATTTTATTTTCACTGAAAAGTATATTCCAACACTAAGTAATAATGGTATTAAAATAAAAGTATAAAATCTATCATTAACAAGCTCCGTCAGAACTGCAAATTTCTCAATAATTTCCCCCTATATAAATATATTTAAATCTAGAGTTTGAGATATTTCTTTTAATAACTCTTTTCCCCTTATTGAATTTCCCGACTTATCTAATCTTGGTGAATAAGTACATACTCCACATTTTCCAGGAATAATTGCAATTATTGCTCCACCAACCCCACTTTTAGATGGAAATCCTACTTCGATTAAATATTTTCCACTTTCTTCATACATTCCACATGCTGCCATAAGAGCAAGTGTTATTTTTACAACTTCTTTGTCTATTAACTGTTCTTTTCCATCAAGTGATTTACCACCATTTGCAAGAACTGCCGCTATCCAAGCAAGTTGTTTTATATCTACACCAATAGAACAATTTCTTACATATAAATCTAAAACATCATCAGCATTGTTTTCTATTATTCCAATACTTTTTAAATAATATGCAATAGAACGATTTATATCTGTGGTTTTCATTTCAGAATTATAAACTTCTTCTAAGAAAACAATATCTTTACTATTGCTAAGATTTTTTACTTTCTCCATAACTCGACTAAATTTTTCATCTACATCTGCTCCCTTTATAAGAGAACAAGTTGTAATCGCCCCTGCATTTATAAGTGGATTTGCTGCCCTATCACTTATTGGTCTAATTGAGTTAAATTTATATTCTGTTGGCTCCATTCCTACTTTACTAAATACCTTTTCCTTACCCCTATCTTCAAGGGCAATTATAAGATCAATTACTTTAGAAATACTTTGGATTGAAAACTTTATATCCTTATCTCCCTTTAAAACCATTTCCCCATTTGTTTTAACAAGAGCAACTCCAAAGTTATCCGCATCTACATTTGCAAGTTCAGGAATATAACTTGCAACTTCTCCTATTCCAATATACTTTTTGCTAGATAAAATTGCATCATCTAACTTTTCTTCAATTGTTTTAATATTCATCATTTCTCCCCTACTATTTTTTAAAAAATTTACAAGAATAACTATAACTTTAAAATATTTTTATACTTTTTTCCCATATGTCTTTAAAACAAAAGTATTTTTATTTGAAACCTAAATAAAATATGTATTTCATATTCTTCCCCACTATAAAATTTCTAATACTTCAATTTATTTTAAATTTATAAAAATAT
>CAMIZH010000083.1 GCA_946403255.1 uncultured Peptoniphilaceae bacterium
CTTCCCCACTATAAAATTTCTAATACTTCAATTTATTTTAAATTTATAAAAATATGCTATATATTAAATTTCTTCATTTATTATATATTGCAAAATTCATGCCAATTTTAATTTTTATTAAAACTACTTAAATACTAGATTTCTTTTTATACTTTTAAAAATTTATAAAAATATAATTGGGATAAAATTTATTATATTACTTTTTAAAACCCATTAAATTAAAATTAAAAAAAGACTCTATTTCTAGAGCCTTATCTTTTTTATATTTATTTTTCCCAACAATCGATTTTATCTTCAAGTCCTTTTAAAGTTTTTATATTTGAAACTTTAAATTCTGGGTCTTTTCCCGCATCTACTTGTGAGAAATAATCATAATAAATTTCTACTGATATCTTACCAAGTTTTAATAAAACAACTAAGTTTATCATTGCCATTAATCCCATAAAGATATCTCCTGTGTTCCAAATAAGTGAAAAATCTGCAACACATCCTACATAAACCATAACTAAAACTAAAACTCTATATATATTTAGCGCTGGTTTTCCCCAACCAAGATATGCTATATTATTTTCTCCATAATAATAATTTCCAATTACAGATGAAAATGCAAACATAAATACACAAAATGTTAAGAAAGTATTTGCCCAAGGTCCAACTTCATGAGCTAAAGCATTTTGAGTTATAGTAAGTCCTTGAATTGATGGATCAGAATATATTCCTTCTCCTGCAAGAATTATAATAAATGCAGTTGCTGAACATACTAAAATTGTATCCATATAAACTCCAAGAGCTTGAATAAGTCCTTGTTTTGCTGGATGGGATACATCTGCTGTTGCTGATGCATTTGGTACTGCTCCCATTCCTGCCTCATTTGAAAATAATCCACGTCTTACACCATTTAAAATTGCAGCTCCAAGTGTTCCACCCGCTACTGCTCTAATTCCAAATGCTGATTTAAAAATAAGTCCAAACATAGCTGGTACAAGTGTTATATTTTTAAGTATTATAAATATTGAAAGTCCCATATAAGCAAGAGCCATAACTGGTACAAGAAGTGAAGTTACATCTGCTATTCTTCTTACACCACCAAAGATTACAAGTCCTACTACTACCATAAGTATAATTCCTGCAATTGATGGGCTTAAGTTAAATGAATTTGTTAAAGCCGTTGCAATTGTATTTGCTTGAATTGAGTTAAACATAAAACCATATACTACTGAAATTACAATTGAAAATATAATTCCAAGTGTAGGAAGTCCAAGTGCTTTTGTCATGTAGTAAGCTGGTCCTCCTCTAAATGTTCCATCGTCATTTTTTTCTTTAAAAACTTGTCCAAGAGTATTCTCTACAAAAGAAGAAGCTCCTCCAATAAGTGCAATAATCCACATCCAAAATACTGCTCCTGGTCCACCTGCTGCAATTGCTGCTGCAACTCCAACTATATTTCCAGTTCCAATATGAGATGCTGCTGAAATTGTAAATGCTTTAAATGGAGAAATTCCTTTTTCACCATCTGCTTGTTCTTTTGCTGGTTCTGCTAAAAGTTTACATACATGCTTTAAATGTGTAAATTGTCCACCTTTTAACTTTAAAGTATAAATTATACCAACAACTAAAAGTAATGGTATTAAAATATAAGTATAAATATTATCATTTAAAAAACTTGTTAAATTTGAAAACTTTTCCATTTTTTTCACTCCTTATATAAATATATTTAAATCTAATGTTTTTGATATTTCTGACAGAATCTTTTTACCACGAATACTATTTCCTGAATTATCTAAGCGTGGTGAATATGTGCAAATTCCACACACACCAGGAATTATTCCAATGATGCCACCACTTACTCCACTTTTTGATGGAAAACCAACTTCAATAAGATATTTTCCACTTTCTTCATACATTCCACAAGCAGACATAAGGGCAAGAGTTATTTTAACAACTTCTCTATCTACTAACTGTTCTTTTCCATCAAGTGACTTTCCACCATTTGCAAGAACTGCCGCTATCCAAGCAAGTTCCTTTACATCTAGTCCAATAGAACAATTTCTTACATATAAATCTAAAATTTCATCTGCAGAATCTTCTATTATTCCAATACTTTTTAAATAATATGCAATGGAGCGATTTATATCAGTTGTTTTCATTTCTGAATTATAAACTTCTTCTAAAAATAAAACATCATCACTATTACTTAAAAGTGCAACTTTTTCTAAAACTCTTTTGAATTTCTCCTCTACATCCGCCCCATTTATAAGAGAGCAAGTAGTAATTGCTCCTGCATTTATAAGTGGATTTGCTGCTTTATCACTTATTGGTCTTATTGAATTAAATTTATATTCAGTAGGTTCTTTTCCAACCTTACTAAAAACTTTATCCTCTCCAACATCTTCAAGGGCCATAATAAGATCAATAACTTTTGAAATACTTTGTATAGAAAATTTAGTTTTACTATTTCCCTTTAAAAGCACTTCCCCAGATGTTGAAATATAAGCCATAGCAAAATTTTCAGAATCTACATTTGCAAGTTCTGGAATATAAGTTGCAATTTCACCATCAAACTTATATATTTCACTATTTATTATTGCTCTTTCTAGTTTTTCATCTACTTCTTTTAAATTTTTCATAAAATATTTCCCACCATCTCTTCTATTTTAGATGTCATTTCATTGTCATTTTCGTCTAAGAGAAAGCCCTCTTTTAAAAGATATTCAATTCCTTTTTCTGTTACTTCATTTCCTACTCTACCAATATTTATTTTTATAAAACCTAGTTTCTCTAACTCTGTAAGATGAGTTCTAACTTCAGCTTCTGATATTTTAAAATACATTTCAGAAAATACTTTTTCTAAAGTTCGCCTTCCTGGAGATATTTTTAAATTTAGTAAACCATTTATTAAAGAAAGAACTAAAAATTTTATATCTTTTTCTGAAAAATATTCTCTCTTGTGTAAATAATCTGGTAGTGAATAAAAACCAACTTCTTTTTCAGTCATTACTTCAAGATAATTTAATATATTTTTAAGTTCTCTAACATTTCCAAGCCATTTATAATTTTCACAAAATATTTCAAATCCCCTAGTATATTCTCGATGAATACCATGTCTACGCATTATACTATTTAAAATATATGGAATATCTGAAACTCTTTCTGAAAGAGATGGAATATCTAATTCAAATACATTTAATCTATAAAGTAAGTCTCGTCTAAATTGACCTTCTTCTACCATTTTCATTATATTTTTATTTGTAGCTGCAATTATTCTTGTATTTATTTTAATTAACTTTTCCCCGCCAACTCTCATAATACTTTGCTCTTCAAGAGCTCTTAAAAGTCTTGGTTGAAGCTCCATTGGAAGATCCCCTATTTCATCTAAAAATAATGTTCCTCCACTGGCCATTTCAAAAAGCCCGATTTTCCCACCTTTTTTAGCACCTGTAAAAGCACCTTCCTCATAACCAAAAAGTTCTGATTCTAGTAAAGTTTTTGAAAGAGTTGAACAATTTATTGCAATAAAAGGTTCTTTTTTTCTATTGGAATTATTATGAATTGCACCAGCAAAAAGTTCCTTTCCCGTTCCTGTATCTCCTAAGATTAAAACTGGATAATCAGTTTTTGAAAATTTTTTAGCAGTATTTATAGTTCTTGTCATAGGACTTGAAACACCAACTATATTCTCAAAATTATATTTTGAGAAATATCCACTTTTAACAACTCTATTTGATTTGTTAAAAAGCTCAACAACATCAAAATAAGGTTTTATCATAATAATTTTTCCATAATAATCACTTTTATAATTAATATCTTTTATAGTTACAAAACAATCCTCGTCATTTATACTAACAAGTTCTTCTTTTATATCTTCCTTGTTTAAAAGTTCTAAAAAATCTTTTTCATTTTTAAAAACATCATAAAAATTTTGATATATAATTTGTTTTTCATCTACACCTATTAATTTACAAAAATAATCATTTAAAGTATTAATATCATCATCAGCATCTAAAATTAAAACTGCTGAATCAAAATCATCAAGCACTACATCAAGCTGTGCCTCTGATACAAACTTTCTTTCCATAGAATAATTTACACCATACCAACAAGTTGGAACTACACTCATCATATTTAAAATAATTTCTCGAGATGTACTTTCTTCAATATTTAACATATAAATAATATCTAAAACATTTGAAATATCTAAAATTCTATGACCTGTTATAATACTTTTTCCAGAAACCTCTGAAACAAAATCATATTTTTCTGGTGCAACATGAATTATGTAGTCATACTTTTCTTTATTAAGTTTTTTACCAGGAAAATAAGGATCCATTGTAATATCCGTTTTTCCAAGCTGATAAATAAGAGCCATAGTTTCATTTGCCATAAATTCATTTATATTTACAACTAAAACACTACTATCCGATTCAATTTTATTTATTTCCTTTAAAACAGTTTTTGGAATTGTCCTTTTCATCATAAGTTGAGATACATTACACTTTATTTTATCTATAAGTAAATTTATAATCTCAGGATCTGTATATAAAATTAAATCCGTATCATTTATTGGTAAAATTGGTTCCATCTCAAGCGTTCTATAATCAACTAAAATATCTTTGAAAATAGAATTTAATTGTTTTTTATAAAACTGAGCAGAATCTTCATCAATTGAAAGAATTGTAATCCTTTTCATAACCCCTCCCTCTTTTTCTTTTTGAGTCTCCTCAAATATATATTAGTGCAAATTCCATGCCAATTTATATATTTTTTGAAAACAATTTCAAACAGCCTACATTACTCCCTTTAATAAAATTTTAAAATAATCATTTCTCTTAATATTTATTCTTATTGGGATATTTAAAATTATAACATAATCTAAAACCCATTTTTTATTTTACATAAAATTTAAAAATCTTCCTCTTTTAAAAACATCTTGTTATATAATAAAATCAATATATTTGATTGTCTTAATTGAGGTGATATTTTATGAAACACATTTTATTTGTAGAAGATGACTTAAGTTTAATAAACGGATTATCCTTTGCTATAAAAAAAGAAGGTTATAAGATTTCCATTGCTAGAACAAAAAAAGAAGCCAGTGAACTTTTAAAAAATAATAATTTTGATTT
>CAMIZH010000084.1 GCA_946403255.1 uncultured Peptoniphilaceae bacterium
TGTAAACACATATGGAGATGTAGCAAAAGGTGCAAAGGGAATAATTCATCTTGGAGCAACAAGTTGTTATGTAACTGACAATACAGATATAATTCAAATGAAAATGGCAATGGAATTAACAGCAAAAAAACTTGCAACATTAATTTCAAATCTTTCAAAATTTGCAATGGAATATAAAGAATTACCAACACTTGGATATACTCATTTTCAAGTAGCACAACTTGTAACAGTTGGGAAAAGAGCAACAATGTGGATCCAAGATTTTTTAATGGACCTTGAAGAAATTGAATATAGATTAGAAAATTTATCATTAAGAGGAGCAAAGGGGACAACAGGTACTCAAGCTTCTTATATGAAACTTTTTAATGATGATGAAGAAAAAGTAAAAGAATTAGACGATAAAATTGTAAAAGCACTTGGATTTAAATCGGCACTTCCAATAACGGGACAAACTTACACAAGAAAAATTGACTACACAGTGCTTCAAGCTTTATCAGGCATAGCTCAATCAGCTCATAAGATGACAAATGACATAAGACTACTACAAAATATGAAAGAGCTAGAAGAGCCCTTTGAATCAACACAGGTTGGTTCTTCTGCTATGGCTTATAAGAGAAATCCTATGAGATGTGAAAGAGTGTCATCATTGTCAAAATATGTTATAAATATATCTCAAAATCCAGCGCTAGTTGAAAGCACTCAATGGTTGGAAAGAACTCTAGATGACTCTGCAAATAAAAGACTAGCAGTTCCAGAAGCATTTCTTGCAGTAGATGCAATCCTAGATATTTTAATAAATGTAAGTGATGGAATAGTTGTTTACAAATCAGTAATTGAAAAGCATATAAAAGAAGAATTACCTTTTATGGCAACTGAAAATATATTAATGGAAGCTGTAAAAAGAGGTGGAGACAGGCAGGAAATTCATGAAAAAATTCGTAATTATTCAATGCAAGCAGCTAAAAGAGTAAAAGAAGAAGGACTTGAAAATAATCTTTTAGAGCTTTTAGAAAAGGATTCAGATTTTAAAATGACATCGAGTGATATAGAAAATATATTAGATTCTAGAAATTATATTGGAAGATCAGCTTCGCAAGTAGAAGAATTTATAAAAAATTATGTAGATCCAATAATATCTAAATATAATACAAATTATTCTGTAGAACTTAATGTATAAATAAGAAAACTTAAGAAATTTTCATACTTTTGACTTTAACTTGTAATAAGAATTTACGATTAATTTCACAAAAATAGGTTAGAATATATAGTAAGGAGTGATTAAATGAAAAAACTAAAAAATAGTATGGCAATGGCACTAGTTCTTGCATCATCCCTATCAATGATGCCTAGTTTTGTAAGTGCAAAAAATGTTGACGCTAATTTACCAGGTTTTAATGTAACATTAAATGGTGAAAAAGTTGATAATACTTATAGTGAATATCCACTTATTGTTTACAAAGACATCACGTATTTTCCAATGACTTACAATACATCAAGATTCTTAGGTGTTGAAACAAATTGGTCACAGGGAAATGGACTTGCTATAAACCAAACAGGAATTGATGGAAAATTTGATTTTTATAAAACAAATAATAAAAATAATAATTCTTATCCTGTAAGCATTCAACAATCAAAAATTACTGTAAATGGTAAAAATGTAAATAATAATGAAGAAGAGTATCCATTATTAATATTTAGAGATGTAACGTATTTCCCAATGACTTGGAGATTTTGTGTAGATGAGTTTGGATGGGAGTATGATTTTAATAAAGATAATGGACTTAGAATAAAATCGGTAAATAAGAAAAAAGAAGAACCTAAGAAAGAAGATACTAAAAAGGAAGAGAAAAAAGAAGAAGAGTGGAAAGATTATTCTAAAACTATTTTCTATAATGGAAATTATTATGTTATAAAAGAAAAAAACAATGAACATAGACTTTTTAAAGATTCTCATATAGGTAATGATTCAACTATGCTTACTGAATTAGAAATAAAAGAGTTTAAACAATTAGAAGATAAAATTTATTTCTTCTCAGGTAAAGATCCATATTATTATGATTTGAAAAAAGGAAAAGTTGAAAAACTTCTTACAAATGCAGATGTAAAAGATGGAAAAATTATTACTATTGATGGTGAAGTTTTTTGGATAAATGAAGAAGATGGAGAACTTTATAATAAAGAAAAAGAAAAAGTTAGCAAAGGGAATAAAGTAGAAGATATATCTAAAGAAGATGAATATCTAATTGTTAATTTTGAAAATACAAAAGATAATAAATATAAATTTATTGTTTATGATAAAGATGGTAAAGAAATTTATAAATCTAAAAACAATGCAAAAGATGTAAAAATAGATGGAAATAAATTAAGTTTTTATAATCTTGACAAAAATAAGACAGAAGAAGTAAAATTAAAAAATAAATAAACTACAAAATTAAAGAGCTACCTAGAGGTAGCTTTTTATATTTCTCAAATATTTTATGAATACTAATATATATTATTTTGAAATTGGGTTATAATTATATATTGAGATTAATAATGGCTTTTGTTTATTTTTTTAGAAAAGTTAGATAAGTTTTTTAATTTTATTAATATATAGATTTGTATTTATACGTTGGAAACAATGGGTTTTGATTAAAAAAAACATCATAAATACTTTACAAAGTTGACTCTTTGTGATAATCTAAATTAGTGAATTTTAATATAGGGTCATTATGGCTTAAATTATGGAAACTATAATAAGTTTCTTACCATTAGGAGGTGTTTTTATGGCCGATAGAGTAACATTAGAATGTACTGAATGTAAAAACAGAAATTACATTACTTTCAAAAACAAAAAAAATACTACTGAAAGATTAGAACTTAAAAAATATTGCAAGTTCTGTAAAAATCATACTACTCATAAAGAAACTAAGTAATGTAGTTTAAAAGGAGGAATGAAATTGGCAGCAAAAAATTCTGTGAAAAAGGCTGAAGAAAAAAAAGGCCTAAACAAGTATTTCAGAGGAGTAAAATCTGAATTCAAGAAAGTTGTATGGCCAACTAAAAAACAAGTTTTAAATTACAGCGCTATAGTAATTTTAGTAAGTGTTTTATTCGCTCTTCTATTATCAGTGTACGATAAACTTATAATCTTCTTATTACAACAATTTATTTACAGATAAAATGGTGATAAATGTGGATAATACTGAAGAAAGAAATATAAGTTTAGAAGAACGAGAAAAAAATGCTAAATGGTATGTGATTCATACTTATTCAGGACATGAAAACAAGGTAAAAGCAAATATGGATGCTATGGTTTTAAACCGTGGTATGGAAGATTTAATTTTTGACATTCAAGTACCAATGGAAGAGTACGTAGAGACTAAAGAAGATGGTGCTAGAAAAGTTAAAGAAAGAAAAATGTTCCCAAGTTATGTTCTTGTTAAAATGATAATGAATGATGAGTCATGGTATCTTGTAAGAAATACAAGAGGGGTTACAGGTTTTGTAGGACCTGCATCAAAACCAGTGCCACTATCAGACGAAGAAGTTTTAGTTTTAGGTGTAAGTACAGAAAAAGAATTATTTGGAAACTACGAAATTGGCGAAGAAGTAAAAGTTATTTCTGGACCGTTTAATGATTTTGTAGGTAAAATTGATTCATTTAACTACGAAAAATCTAAAGTTAAAGTGTTGATATCAATGTTTGGTCGTGACACACTTGTTGAATTAGATTTTAATCAAATTATTAAGCAATAGGGGAGTTAATACCTCTATTTTCTATGAAGTGGGAGGGAATACCCGCACAAACCACAAGGAGGAAAAAAATGGCAAAAAAAGTAATAGCTCTAGTTAAATTACAAATTCCAGCTGGAAAGGCAACTCCAGCTCCACCAGTAGGTACAGCACTTGGACCTCACGGTGTAAACATTATGCAGTTTACAAAGGAATTTAACGCAAAAACTCAAGACCAAGCAGGTCTTATAATTCCAGTTGTATTAACTGTATATCAAGATAGATCATTTACATTCATCACTAAGACACCACCAGCTGCAGTTCTTATTAAAAAAGCAATCGGATTACAAAAAGGTTCAGGAGAACCAAATAAGAATAAAGTTGCAAAAATTTCTAAAGATCAAGTTAAAGAAATCGCTGAACTTAAAATGCAAGATTTAAACGCAGCAGACGTTGACGCTGCTATGAGAATGATTGCTGGAACAGCTAGAAGTATGGGTGTAGAAGTTATAGATTAGTGGGAGGAAATTTCCGTTAAGACCACAAGGAGGGATTTTAATGCCAAAAAGAGGTAAAAAATATACAGAGAGCTTAAAGCTTATAGATAGAGCAAAATTATATGATGTAAACGAAGCTCTTGACTTAGTTCAAAAAACATCAAAAGCAAACTTTGATGAAACAGTAGAACTTGCTGTAAGACTTGGAGTAGATCCAAGACATGCAGATCAACAAGTTAGAGGTACAGTTGTACTTCCTCACGGAACAGGAAAAACTAAAAAAGTACTTGTTCTTGCTAAGGGAGAAAAAATTCAAGAAGCAGAAGCTGCAGGCGCAGAATATGTTGGTGGAGACGAATTCGTAGACAAAATTCAAAAAGAAAACTGGTTTGATTTTGACGTAGTTATCGCAACTCCAGATATGATGGGTGTTGTAGGTAAAATCGGTAGAGTTCTTGGACCAAAAGGACTTATGCCAAACCCTAAATCAGGAACAGTAACATTTGATGTTGCTAAAGCTGTTGAAGAAACTAAAGCTGGTAAAGTTGAATATAGAGTAGACAAAGCTGCTATAATCAATGTACCAATTGGTAAAGCTTCATTCGGTACTGATAAACTTACTGATAACTTTAAAACAATTATGTCTGAAATCATCAAAGCTAAACCAGCATCAGCAAAAGGACGTTACCTAAAGAGCGTAACTGTTTCTACAACAATGGGACCTGGAATTAAGCTTAATGGCCAAAAATTAATGGAAAAATAAAGACACCTATATAAAGAGCACTTATGTGCTCTTTTTTTT
>CAMIZH010000085.1 GCA_946403255.1 uncultured Peptoniphilaceae bacterium
ATAGATTAATTGAACATACTGGAATGCTTACAAAAAGAGAAATGGAACAACAAGTTTTAGATTCTATGGATCTTGAAAGAGAAAGAGGAATCACAATTAAGCTAAAAGCTGTAAGACTTGTTTACAAAGCTAAAGATGGACAAGAATATACATTTAACTTAATTGATACTCCCGGTCATGTGGATTTCAACTATGAAGTTTCTCGTTCTCTTGCTGCTTGTGAAGGAGCTTTAGTTATAGTTGATGCTACTCAAGGTATTGAGGCTCAAACTCTTGGAAATGTTTATCTTGCACTTGATCAAGATTTAGAACTTCTTCCAATTATAAATAAAATTGACCTTCCAAGTGCTAGACCTGATGAAATAAAAAAAGAAATTGAAGATGTAATTGGACTTGAAGCTCATGACGCACCTTTAATCTCTGCTAAAAAAGGTATTGGTATTGAAGATGTTTTAGAACAAATTGTATCAAAAGTTCCTGCTCCAACAGGGGATGAAAAAGCGCCTTTAAAAGCACTTATCTTTGACTCATATTATGATTCCTATAAAGGTGTTGTCTGTTATGTTCGTGTTAAAGATGGTGAAGTAAAAGCAGGAGACGAGATTATAATGATGTCTACTGGTAAAAAGTTTGAAGTTGTTGAAGTTGGAGTCACTACTTCTTCCCATTTAGTTCTTGATAAACTCTCTGCTGGAGATGTTGGATATATAACAGCAAGTATTAAAAATGTAAAAGAAGCAACTGTTGGGGACACTATAACAAGTGTTGCTACTCCAACTGAAGAGCCATTCCCTGGATATAAAAAAGTTGTACCTATGGTCTACTGTGGTATTTATCCTGGTGAAGGTGAAGAATATACAAATGTTAGAGAAGCTCTTGAAAAGTTACAAGTAAATGATGCAGCTCTTGTATTTGAAGCTGAAACATCAGTTGCACTTGGATTTGGTTTTAGATGTGGATTCTTAGGACTCTTACATATGGAAATCATTCAAGAAAGACTTGAAAGAGAATTTGACTTAAACATAGTAACAACTGCTCCTTCTGTTATTTATAAAATAACAAAACTTGATGGAACTGTTTTAGAAATTCAAAACCCATCAAACCTTCCTGATAGAACTGAGATTGCTCATATGGAAGAACCTATTGTAAGAGCAGATATAATGACACCAACAGATTATGTTGGTACAATAATGGAACTTTGTCAAAATAGACGTGGTACATTTATTGATATGGAATATATGGAAGAAACAAGAGTTATAGTTAAATATGACCTTCCACTAAATGAAGTTATCTATGATTTCTTTGATGCACTAAAATCAAAAACACGTGGATATGCTTCTTATGACTACGAACTTATTGGTTACCAAGAAAGTGACCTTGTTAAACTAGATATACTAATAAATTCACATGTTGTAGATGCTTTTTCAATTATAGTTCACGAATCAACAGCTTATACAAAAGCACGTAGAATTTGTGAAAAACTTACAACAGTAATTCCAAGACAACAATTTGCTATTCCAATTCAAGCATCAATTGGTAGTAAAGTTATTGCTCGTGAAACTATTAGAGCACTTAGAAAAGATGTACTTGCTAAATGTTATGGTGGAGATATTTCAAGAAAGAGAAAACTTCTTGAAAAACAAAAAGCAGGTAAAAAACGTATGAGAATGGTTGGAGAGGTTGAAGTTCCACAAGAAGCCTTCCTTACAGTTCTTAAATATGATGAAGATAAATAATAAAAGCATGTATATCATGCTTTTTTATTTTAGGTAAAATAAAATGTTTAAATTTAAAAATACAAATAAAAAAGATTTATCAATATATATTCACATTCCTTTTTGTGAATCAAGATGTTATTATTGTGATTTTTATTCTTCTATAATCAATGAAGAAAACACAATCAAATATTTCGAAAACCTTCAAAAAGAAATTTTAATCTATTCTGATTTTTTAAAAGATAAAAATATAAAAAGTATATTTATTGGTGGAGGAACACCATCCTCTGTAAATTCAAAATATATTAAAAATATTTTAAAAACTTTAAAAGAAATTACAAATATAGATATAAATACTGAAATTACAATAGAAGTAAATCCAAATTCTATAAATGAAGAAAAATTAATAGATTATTTAGATTCTGGAATAAATAGATTTTCAATGGGTGCACAAAGTTTCAACGATAATATCTTAAAATCAATTGGTCGAGTTCACAAAAAAGATGACATAATAAAAGCCATAAATTTATTTCATAAATATAATATAGAAAATTTTAGCTTTGATCTTATGCTAGCTCTTCCCTATCAAAAATTTGAAGATATAGAAGAATCTATTAATATGATTGATGTATTAAAACCTGCTCATATATCTTATTATTCCTTAATCATTGAAGAAAACACTCTAATGGAAAAATTATATGAAAATAAAAAATCTATCTTTGCCGATGAATCAGAAGATAGAAAAATGTATCACTATGTAGTTAATAACCTTGAAAAACTTGGATATCATCAATACGAAATATCTAACTTTGCAAAAAAAGACTTTGTATCAATTCACAACAAAAGATATTGGACACTAGATAATTATATTGGATTTGGACCTTCTGCTCATTCTAATATTGATAATATAAGATCTTTCAATCATAATAATTTAAATGACTATTCCAATGATATTGAAAAAAATAAACTTCCAATTCTAGACTTTGAAGAACTTTCTAAAGTTGATCGTATAAATGAATTTTCAATAATGGGACTTAGAATGAATACAGGAATCGACATAAATCTTGCAAATAAAAGATTTAATATTAATTTTTTAGAATACTACAAAAAAGAAATAGAAAAAAATATAAATAATAATTTAATATCTATACAAGATAATTTTATCCACCTTACTGAAAAAGGCCGAGATTTATCAAATACTGTTGAAGTTGATTTCATAAGGCTTAAAGAATAAAGTCCTTGCACTTGAATTCAAAAAATGGTAAAATACTAAGAGTTCAAAGAATCTGTGGAGGTGAAATCATGGCAAATATTAAATCAGCTATTAAAAGAATCGATATTGCTAATCAAAATAATGCTCGTAATAAAGCAATTAAAACTGAAATTAAAACTGCTACTAAAAAATTCGACGCAGCTATCCAAGCGGGAAATATAGATGAAGCGAAAGAATTATTAAAACTTGTTGACAAAAAACTTAAATACGCTACAAGCAAAAATGTAATGCATAAAAATGCTGCAGCAAGAAGAATGTCACATCTAGCAACTAAGCTAAACAAAGCAAGTTAATAGAAGCTTCTACGGAAGTTTTTATTAACTTTTTTATTTAGTTTGTAAATTCAACTATTAACATTTCAAATAAAACACTTTCTAATCCGCTAGACGTTTTAATCATTTCATCAGTATTAGATAGTTTTTTATGAAATTCATATAAGAAATCAATATCAAAGTTTCTTGAAGACTTTGATATTTTTTTATACTCATAACTTTTTACGCCCATCTCAGCCATTATTTCACTTTCTCTATACTTAGCCTTTGATAAAGTTTTATAAACTATTAAAAGTCTTACCTGTCTTGTTAACATAACTAATATCTTTTGTATTGGCTCATTTAAAAAATGTAAATTTTGATATTCTTTTAAAGACATTTCCGTATTTTTTTCACACATATAATCTAAAAACAAAAATATATTTGTATCTGTATTTTCAGTAATAGAACTATCTATAACTCTTTTAGTTATTTTTTCACCTTCAGTTAATGAAATTATTTTATCAATCTCATTTTTTAAGTCATATAATGAAATATCAATATTTCTTGATGAATATGATGACTTAGATATTAAATAACTTAAATCTACATTTGAAATACCTTTGTTTTTTCTAGCAATATATCCCTCTGCAAATTTATAAATATCTCTTCCCTTTAATTTTTGAAATTCTACATTTCTATTATTTTTTTGAAAATACTTATAAAACTTTTTAACCTTATTTAAAGAACTTGTTGTATCAATAAATATTAAAATTATAAAATCTCCAAGTTCATCTAAGTTTTTAAAAAATTTATCACTTACATTTTCAGAAAAAGAAGCAACATCTTTTACAAATATAATTCTTTTTTCATTTAAAACAGGTAATGTTTCACAAGAAGATATTAACTCATCTTCAGTTAAATCTTTACCTTCAAAAGTTGTTAAATTAAAAACATCCATTCCTGGTGCTATATATTTTTTTTCTACATATTCTATGGCATTTTCAATTAATAATTTTTCTTCTCCATAAAATAAATATGCTCCATTTAAATCTATTCTATATATATCTTTGTAGTCCATAATTCCCTCATCCTATTTATCATTAAACCAAGTGACAATATACCTATTAAAATAATATATATAAAGTCATAGTTTTTCTTTCTATTCACATATGTTTTTACATTTATATTTTTATCTATTTTTACATTTATTTGACCATCTCTTGCAGTGATATATGTATCTACTCCATTGTCCTCTAACCTATTTAAAACTTCACTATTAGGATGATTATACCTATTATCTATGCCTGAAGAGATTATTCCATAAGAAGCCTTTATTTCCTTTAGAAAACTATCTGATGTTGAACTTTTTGAACCATGATGAGATACTTTTAAAATATTGAATTTCCCTTTTATATCCTGTTCAACAGACTCGG
>CAMIZH010000086.1 GCA_946403255.1 uncultured Peptoniphilaceae bacterium
AGCTCAGCTTTTAATGGCTGTACAATTTACAAATGGTGAGGTCACACCTTTCCAAGTTATTCCTTATTTATGGTATCAATTTATTCTTGCGTTTATTGTTATTCTTTCAATTTTCTTCCCATTTGCAAATGGATATATTAAAAAACATCCATGGGATTTTGAAAAGTGGCAACCAATGGAAAGTAAAGATATTTAATTTGGTAGGGTAGTATTTAGCTTTAAAATCTAAGGCGAATGTAGGTATTTAATAATAGGAGGTCTAGTTATGAAAGATATGGAAAAATTAGGTTTTGCAACAAGACAGGTTCATTCTGGTTATGAAGATAATAAGTATGGTGCTTTAGCTACTCCAATTTATCAAAGTTCAACTTTTGTTTTCAATAGTGCAGAAGAAGGTGGAAAAAGATTTGCAGGCGAAGAAGAAGGTTATATTTATACTCGTCTAGGAAATCCTACAAATACTGTTATTGAAAAGAAACTTGCAGATTTAGAGGGGACTGATGCAGCTGCTTCTATGGCTTCTGGTATTGGTGCTATTTCATCTGTTCTTTGGACTTTTTTAAGTGCAGGAGATCATGTTGTAGCGGCTAAAACTTTATATGGCTGTACTTTTGCATTATTATCTCATGGTATGAAAAAATTTGGAGTTGATGTTACTTTTGTTGACCCAAGAGATCCTGAAAACTTTAAAAATGCTATGAAAGATAATACTAAACTTATTTATATAGAAACTCCAGCAAATCCAAACATGTATATTTCTGATATTGAAGCTATTGCAGATATAGCTCATGCAAAAGAAGATTGTTTGCTTATTGTTGATAGTACTTATTGTACTCCATATATTCAAAGGCCAATTACTCTAGGAGCAGACGTTGTTGTGCATTCTGCTTCAAAGTATTTAAATGGACATGGAGATGTTATTGCAGGTTTTGCAGTTGGAAGACAAGAACTTATAGATCAAGTTAAACTTGTAGGTGTTAAAGATATGACTGGATCTGTAATGGGACCTTTTGAAGCATTTTTAGTAGGTCGTGGTATGAGAACTTTAGATATCAGAATGGAAAAACATTGTGAAAATGCAATGAAGGTTGCTGAGTTTATTGAGTCTCATCCAGCAGTAGAATCTGTTGCTTATCCTGGACTTAAATCATTCCCTCAATATGAACTTGCGAAGAAACAAATGGATCTTCCAGGAGCTATGATTTCATTTGAGGTTAAGGGCGGAAAAGACGCAGGTATTAAATTAATAAATGCTGTGAAGTTATGTAAAGTTGCGGTTTCTTTAGGAGATACCGAAACTCTTATTCAACATCCAGCAAGTATGACACACTCACCATATTCTGTGGAAGAAAGAAAAGCATCGGATATAACAGAAGGACTAGTTCGTCTATCTGTTGGTTTAGAAGATGCAGATGATATAATAGCAGATTTAAAACAAGCACTAGATGCTTTAAAATAATAAAATTTAAGAATAATTAATTTTGTAGTTAATAGCGAAAGGAGAAAATTTAATGGGAAAGACAATGAAGACCATGAACGGCAACACGGCTGCTGCTTATGTAGCATATGCCTTTACTGAGGTAGCACCGATTTATCCGATCACACCATCTTCTGACATGTCAGAACTTATTGATGCATGGTCAGCAAATGATAAAAAAAATATTTTCAATGAACAAGTTCAAGTTGTAGAACTTCAATCTGAAGCAGGGGCAGCAGGTGCAATGCACGGAGCTTTATCAGCAGGTGCAATTGCAACAAGTTTTACTTCATCACAGGGTTTACTTCTTATGATTCCAAATATGTACAAAATGAGTGGTGAACTTCTGCCAGGAGTTTTACATGTTGCGGCTAGAGCTCTTTCAACTCATGCACTTTCTATTTTTGGGGACCATCAAGATGTTATGGCAACTCGTCAAACAGGATTTGCAATGCTTGCATCAAGTTCTGTTCAAGAAATCTTGGATTTAGGTGCAATTGCACATTTAAGTGCAATTAAGTTAAGGGTTCCATTTGTTCATTTCTTTGATGGATTTAGAACATCTCATGAATTCCAAAAAGTTGAAGTTGTAGATTATAAAGATTATGCAAGTCTTGTAGATAGAGATGCAATTCAAGACTTTAGAATGAGAAGCATGAATCCTGAAAGACCTTATACTAAGGGAACTGCACAAAATCCAGATGTTTATTTCCAAGCGACTGAAGCTTCTAACTTAAAATATGAAGCAGTTGGCCCAGTTGTATGTGAATACATGGAAAAACTTGGAAACTTAACTGGAAGAAAATATAAACCTTTTGATTATTATGGTCATCCAGAAGCTGATAGAATTATTGTTGCAATGGGTTCTGTAAATGAAACTATTGAAGAAACTATAGACTATCTAATTGCAAAGGGTGAAAAAGTAGGAATGATAAAGGTTAGAATGTATAGACCTTTTGTAAAAGAATACTTGCTAAGAGAAATTCCAAAAACTGTTAAAAAAATGGCTATTCTTGATAGAACTAAGGAAAAAGGTGCTATTTATGAACCATTACATTTAGATATACTAGGTGCCTATGTTGGAGAAGAAAATGTTCCAACTATTATAGGTGGTAGATATGGTTTAGGATCTAAAAATACGACACCAAGTCAAATAAAAGCAGTTTATGATAATTTAAAAGATGAGAAACCAAAAGATAGATTTACTATTGGTATAAATGATGATGTAACTCATTTAAGTCTTGAAGAAAAAGAAGAGATTTTAACAGAGCCAGAAGATACAATAAAATGTAAGTTCTGGGGATTTGGATCAGATGGTACAGTTGGTGCTAATAAATCAGCAATAAAAATAATTGGTGATGGTACTGATATGTATGCTCAAGCTTATTTTGCTTATGATTCAAAAAAATCAGGTGGAGTTACTATTTCTCATTTAAGATTTGGTAATGAACCTATAAAATCAACTTACTTGATTACAAAACCAGACTTTATTTCTTGTTCAAAACAATCATATGTATTTAACTATGATTTACTAGAAGGGATAAAAGAAGGTGGAACTTTCCTATTAAATACAATATGGACACCAGAAGAGCTAGAAGAAAAACTTCCTGCAAAATTAAAAAGAGAAATTTATAATAAAAATATTTCATTCTATACAGTAGATGCAACTGAAATTGCAGAAGAAATAGGACTTGGAAATAGAACTAATATGATAATGCAATCAGCATTCTTTAAACTTTCTAAAGTACTTCCTATAGAAGATGCAGTAAATAGACTTAAAACTTCTATTAAAGAAACTTACGGAAGTAAAGGCGATAAGATAGTTAATATGAACTATGAAGCTGTAGATAAAGGTATAGAAGAAATTGTAGAAATAAATGTTCCAGAAAGCTGGAAAGATGCAACAGATAACGATGTAAAAGACATAAAGGATATGCCTGATTATGTTAAAAATATTTTATTCCCATTAAATGCTCAACAAGGAGACAAAACTCCAGTATCAGCATTTACAGAAGTAGAAGAAGGAATGATGCCATCAGGTACAGCGAAATATGAAAAAAGAGCAGTAGCTGTTCACGTTCCTCATTGGATAGAAGAAAATTGTATCCAATGTAACCAATGTTCATTTGTTTGTCCACATGCAGTTATAAGACCATTTTTATTAAACGATGAAGAAAATAGTAAAAAACCAGAAAGTTTTGTAACAGTAGATGCAAAAGGTAAAGGACTTGAAGATTATAAATATAGAATTCAAGTTTCTGTACTTGACTGTACTGGATGTGGAAACTGTGCAAATACTTGCCCAGCACCAAATAAAGCATTAGAAATGAGACCTTTAGAAGAAGAATTACATCAAGAAGAAGATTGGAACTTTGCAATGACTCTTGATGTAAAAGAAAATCTAATGGCAGATAATACTGTAAAAGGATCTCAATTTAAGCAACCACTGTTAGAGTTCCACGGAGCTTGTGCAGGTTGTGGAGAAACTCCATATGCAACACTAGTTACACAACTATTTGGAGACAGGATGATGATAGCAAATGCTTCAGGATGTTCTTCAATATGGGGTGGATCATATCCATCAGCTGGATACTGTACAAATAAAGAAGGAAAAGGTCCTACTTGGGCATCTTCTCTATTTGAAGATAATGCAGAGTATGGTTTTGGTATGGCTTTAGCAGTTAAAAAATTAAGAAATACTATAAAACATCATATGAATGAGTATATGGAAGAAAATAAATCTTCTGAAATAAATGAAGTATTTAACAAATGGATTGAAAATATGAAAAATCCTGAAATTTCTAAAGAATTAAAATCAACAATTGATGAATTTACAAAAGACTCAGACAATGAAAATTTAAAAGAGATTTACAAATTAAGAGATTATTTAATTAAAAAATCTGTTTGGAGTTTTGGTGGAGATGGTTGGGCATATGATATTGGATATGGTGGACTTGACCATGTAATGGCATCAGGAGAAGACTTTAATATATTAGTATTTGATACAGAAGTATATTCAAACACAGGTGGGCAATCTTCTAAATCTACACCAAGAGCAGCAGTTGCAAAATTTGCAGCAGGTGGTAAGAGAGTTAGAAAGAAAGATTTAGG
>CAMIZH010000087.1 GCA_946403255.1 uncultured Peptoniphilaceae bacterium
CCATCACATGACCCTAATGACTTTGAAGTTGGAGAAAGACATAATTTAGGACAATTTAAAATATTTACTGATAATGGATATTTAAATGAAAATGCAGGAAAGTATAATGGACTTGAAAGATATGAAGCACGTAAGGCTATAATTAAAGACTTTGAAGAACTAGGACTTTATGCAGGAGAAGAACATCATCACAATTCAGTAGGACATTGTGAAAGATGTAATACTGTAATAGAACCAATGATTTCTAAACAATGGTTTGTAAAAATGGAACCACTTGCGAAACCAGCTTTAGAAGCATATAAAAATGGTGAAGTTGATTTTATACCAGAAAGATTTTCAAAGATTTATGTTAATTGGTTAGAAAATATTAAAGATTGGTGTATATCAAGACAACTTTGGTGGGGACATAGACTTCCAGTATACTATTGTGAAGAAACTGGAGAAACTGTAATCTCAAGAGAAAATCCTGAAAATGATGAAAAATATAAAGGTCTTCACTTTAAACAAGATGAAGATACTTTAGATACTTGGTTCTCATCTGCACTATGGCCATTTTCAACACTAGGTTGGCCAGATAAAACTCCAGATTTAGATTATTTCTATCCTACAGATGTATTAGTAACTGGATATGATATTATTTTCTTCTGGGTAATTCGTATGGTATTCTCAGGAATTGAAAATATGGGTGAAGTTCCATTTAAGGATGTATTTTTAACAGGACTTGTAAGAGATGCTCAAGGTAGAAAGATGTCAAAATCACTAGGAAACGGAATTGATCCACTTGAAGTTATTGATGAATATGGATCAGATGCATTAAGACTTACATTAGTAACTGGAAATACACCAGGAAATGATACTAGATTCCAAATGGAAAGAGTAGAGGCGAATAGAAACTTTGCTAATAAATTATGGAATGCAACTAGATTTGTTTTAATGAATTTAGATGATGATATAGATACTGAAATAGTAATAGAAGATTTAAGAAATGAAGATAAATGGATTCTTTCAAAACTTCAAAAACTAATTAAAGATGTAACAGAGAAACTTGATAAGTATGAAATAGGATTAGCAGCACAAGATATTTATGACTTTATATGGACTGAATACTGTGACTGGTATATTGAAATGGTAAAACCTAGATTATATGCAGAAAGTTCAAAGGAAAAAGAAGCAGCTAAAAAAGTTTTATTATATGTATTAAAAGATGTATTAAAACTTCTTCATCCATTTATGCCATTTATAACTGAAGAAATATGGCAACATTTACCAAATGCAGAAGGTGCGTTAATTGTTTCAGAATGGCCTGAATATAAAGAAGAATATATATTTACAAAAGATGAAAAAAGCATAACTTATGTAAAAGAAGCTATTCGTGGAATAAGAAATGCAAGAGCAGAAATGAATATTGCAAATAATAAAAAATCTAATACTATTGTATTTACTGAAGATGAAGAAATCAAAGAAATAATTGAAAATAATATTGGACAACTTTTAAATTTAGGATTTTCAACAGAAGTAATAATAACTTCAAACAAAGAAGATACTAAAGGAGATAATATTTCATTAGTACTTGATAGATCAGAAATCTTTTTACCACTAAAAGATTTAGTTGATTATAAAAAAGAATTTGAAAGACTATCTAAAGAAAAAGAAGATGTAATGAAAGAAATAGATAGAGCTACAAAAAAACTTGGAAATAAAGGTTTTGTAGACAAAGCACCAGAATCAGTTGTAAATGAAGAAAAAGATAAAAAAGTTAAATATGAAAAAATGTTAGTTACAATTGAAGAAAGATTAGAAAGTATAAGCGAGAACTTATAATGAATATAAATGAGCTAATTATTAATTTAGAATCCCGTGAAGGTAAGAAAAAATCCTATGATTTTAGTAGAATGAGAGCTCTTTTAGAAGAGCTAGACAATCCCCATATAGGACTTAAATATTTACATGTTGCAGGAACAAATGGTAAGGGCTCAACATCAAACTTTTTATATAATATTCTAAAAATGGGAGGGTATAAAGTCGGACTTTATACCTCACCACATTTAGAAAGATATAATGAAAGAATAAAGATAAATGGTGTTGAGATTTCAGATGAAGATTTTATTCGATTATCTAAAAAGGTTTTCTGTGCAGAAGAAAATATTAAGACTAACTTTGAAACTTTAACTTTTTTTGAATTTATAACAGCTATTGCTTTTTTATATTTTAATAAAGAAAAATCTGACTATGTAATATTAGAAGTTGGTATGGGCGGGTTATCAGATAGTACAAATGTTATTTTAGAAGAAGATAAATTAGCTTCTATAATTACGCCAATATCTATGGATCATACACAGTTTTTAGGAAAGAATATAGAAGAAATAGCTTATCAAAAAGCAGGAATTATTAAAAAAAATGTTCTAGTATTTTCCTCTAACAAAGAAAAAATTGTAAAAGATATTATTGAAAAAGTGTCAAAAGAAAATAATAGTGAAGTATTTACATTAGAAGATGTAGAGATTTCAAGTATAAATATAAATGACAGTTTTACAGAATATAATATGAGATTTTATAATGATAATCTTGAAAAAATAAAAGTGAATTTAATAGGTTATTATCAAATGTATAATTCAGCACTAAGTATTATGACTATTTTAAAACTTAGAGATATGGGAAAAATGGATATATCAAATGAGAATATAAAAAAAGGAATAGAAAATACATTTTGGCCAGGAAGAATGGAAATAGTAAGAGAAAAGCCAAAGATGTTATTAGATGGTGCACATAATTTAGATGGAATTAGAAATTTAACTAAAAACATATCTTTATTTAAATATAATAAATTATATATAATTGCTGCAATTCTTGAAGATAAAGAACACAAAGAGATGTTAAAAGAGTTATCCAAATATGCAGATGAAATAGTTTTAGTAGGGATTCATACAAAAAGAAAAACTGATCCACTTATTTTAGAATCTGAAATTATAAAATCAAATGTTGTTGTAAGTATTATAGAAGACTTAGAAGATGCAATAAAAAATGTAATTCAAAAAACTAGTGATAATGATTTTATAATAGTAACAGGATCTTTATACCTAATAAGTGAAATAAAAGAAATATTAAAAAATATATAAAAAGCAGACTATAATTATAGTCTGCTTTTTATATATCAAATAATTTAATGATTTTTAAATAATATTCTTCTGGAAATTTTTTGAAATTATTACATATTATTTTTGCATAATCTTCTGTTGGAACTTCAAAACTTAAAGAAAACATAAGTGTAGAATTTTCTTTAAGTGCTAAATCTACGTAAAATCTATCATAATCATCTTTAAAATATTCTGCATGAATAGATTGTTTATAAATCTTATCTTTTTTAAATTGAACAAGATCAACTTTAATTGATTCAGTTATATCTTTAGAGATTTTATTTAAAAATAGATTAAGAGCAATTTTTCCATCTGGAGTTATATAATAGTTATTATTTTCGTCAACTAAAAGTAAATCAGTATCTAAAAGTTCCTTTATATATTGTTGTAAAAAGAAATAATTCATCAAATCTTTTTCAAGAATAAATCTAGATAGTTCTTCGTCGTTGAAAAGATGATCAGCACCGTTTACAATATATAGTATTATTAATTTATGTTGTGCAAGTTCTAATATTTCTGAGCTATCCATAATACACCTCTAAATCTAATTATATCATAAATCTCTAAGTTTTAAATGAAAGTATAATCTGTTATAATTTACTAAAGGTGATGATATGGACTATGAATTTGTAATGACTATTATTTTTTTAATAGTACTTATGACAATTCAATTAACTTTGAATAAAATTTTAAAGGAATTAAAAGATATAAGAGTCAAAATGGATAGAATAGAAAATAAAAGTCAAAAATATGATGATTAATGGGGGAAATAATGGAAAATAAGATTGAGAAAGTATTATTTTCAAGAGAAGATATAGATATAAGAGTACAAGAGCTAGGAAAAGAACTTAGTGAGGAGTATAGAGGAAAGGATCCTTTAGTAATTTCTCTATTAAGAGGTAGTTTTATATTTGCAGCAGATTTAATTAGAGCTATGGATATAAAGTTAGAAATTGATTTCTTAACAACAGCTAGTTATGGAAATGAAGAAACTTTTTCAGGTACAGTTAAATTTTTAAGTGAAATTCGATCAGAAATCAAAGGTAGAGATGTAATTATCGTTGATGATATTATAGATACAGGAAATACAATGAAAGCTGTTGTAGAAAAAATCAAAGAATCACAACCAAATTCTGTTAAAACTTGTGTAGTTCTTGATAAACCGTCAAGACGTGAAGTTGAAATTAAACCAGATTATGTTGCCTTTGAAATTCCAGATGTATTTATAGTTGGATATGGATTAAACTATGGAGAATTTTGTAGAAATATTCCATATATTTATACTTATGAAGACAAATGAGTGAAAAAAAATATAAAAAAAATAACTTGAATGTATTAACTGTAAACACATTAACTCTTATTTTATCCATATTTTTCTTAACAGTTGGATATTTTATACAAAATAAAGATTTTTTTAAAGGAACTTTTATAAATGA
>CAMIZH010000088.1 GCA_946403255.1 uncultured Peptoniphilaceae bacterium
ATTCTGATGCGATTTCTATATCTGTTTTTACTTCAGCCATTTTTCTATTCTCCTTAGAAATAAATTTGATCTAGTGAAAAAGTATCTGCAATCTTTATATAAAAGTCTAGTACATCTCTTATTGCTGGTAATGGAACAGGTCCAACTAGCTCTGTATCAACTACATTAACATTGTATCTATTAGCTTCTGATTTTATAGTTTCATATACTCTATGAATTGGAGTTTTTTCAAAGTTAATCATATTCATAGAAACTTGAACTTGATTTCTTTCTTCAAGTTTTAAAGCTATTGCTCTAACATAAGTATATCCACCTGCTGCAGCTCTTACTGATTTTACAATTTTTTTACCAATATCTAAATCATCTGTATCAAGATTTATATTAAAAGCTACTAATGGGAATCTTGCTCCAGTAACTGTTGCTCCTGATTTTTTATTAAATTCTTTTGGTCCTTCATCTGGCTGCCATTGTTCATCTTTCATTTTTTCTTCTAATGCTTCATATTGCCCTTTTCTAATCTTTGGAAGTGCTTTTCTATATTCTTTTTCTTGTGCATCTTCATATAGATATACTGGAACACCAATTGAACCTAGATATTTTGCAAAGTCTTTTGCAATTTCTACACATTCTTCTGTTGTCATTTCTTTTACTGGAATAAATGGAACAACATCAACTGCTCCCATTCTTGGATGAGATCCCTTATGTTTTGTCATATCAATTAATTCAACAGCTTTTTTTGCAAGATTTTTTGTTGCTTGTAACACATTATCTGGACTTCCTTTGTAAGTAAAAACTGTTCTATTATGATCTTCGTTAGAATCAATATCTACTACTTCAATACCATCAACTGATAAAAAAGCTTTTTTAACTTCTTCAATTAACTCAAGATTTGTTCCTTCACTAATGTTAACTTCTGCCATTAAAATTTTACTCACTGATATCCTCCTAGTTTAGTTTTCCAAGTTTATTTTCAACTTTTTCTAACAACTCACCTGATTCGATTATTTCAAAAGATTTATCCATATCTTTATAGAAAATTACATCATTTTCCATAAAATCTACTTTTTCTCTTAAAATATCATAGGCAATTTTAGAACCTACTCCAAGGTCGTCTACATTACCAAAATCAGCTGCTTGTCCTGCACATAATAATTCTATACTTACAACATGTTGAGCATGATTTACAATTGTTCTTGCCTTTCTCGCTCCAATAGTTCCCATGCTTACATGGTCTTCTTGATTTGCAGATGTAGGAATTGAATCTACACTTGCTGGGTGAGCTAGCACTTTATTTTCTGAAACAAGTGCTGCTGCAACATATTGAGGAATCATAAATCCATCATTGATACCACCATGTTTTACTAAGAATGCTGGTAGTCCACTAAGAGTTGGATTTACTAATCTTTCAACACGTCTTTCAGAAACATTTGCAATTTCTGCTGCAAGTATTCCTAAAGTATCCATAGCAATTGCAATAGGTTGTCCGTGGAAATTTCCTCCAGATATACATGCTCCATTTTCTCCTGGGAAAATTAGCGGATTATCTGTAACAGAGTTAATTTCTGTTTCTACAGTTTGTTTTACATAATCAAAAGCAAGTCTTGAAGCTCCATGAATTTGTGGAATACATCTTAATGTATAAGCATCTTGCATTCTTTTTTCACCTTGTTTTGTTACTCGCTTACTATTTTGTAAAAGATTTCTCATATTTTCTGCAACATTTATTTGACCTTTATGTGGTCTAATAATATGTATTCTTTCATCAAAAGCATCAATAATTCCTTCAAGAGCATCTACTGTTAATGAAGATACAATATCAACTTGTTTTAATAAATTTTCAGTATCATAAACAGCAAGTACAGCATTACCCATCATTGCTTGAGTTCCGTTTATAAGAGCCAGACCTTCTTTTGCTTTAAGCACAATAGTTTTTACACCAGCTCTATCCATTGCTTCTCTTCCAGGTAAAATTTCTCCATTATATTCTGCTTCACCTTCACCAATCATAGGAAGAACCATATGAGCTAATGGACATAAATCTCCTGATGCTCCAACTGAACCTTTTTCCCTTACTATTGGATGAACTCCATTATTTAACATATTTATAAGACATTCAATTGTGTCCATTAAAACTCCTGAATATCCTTTTGAAATAGCATTTACACGAAGAACCATCATAGCTCTAACTATTTCAGTATCAAATCCTTCACCAACACCACAAGCATCTGAATAAATTAAGTTTTTTTGTAAAAGATCTAATTGCTCTTCAGATATTGCAATATCTGCAAATTTTCCAAAACCAGTATTTATTCCATAAATTGCTTGTCCACTTCTAAGTGCCTCTTCAACATAGGACCTTGAAGTTAAAATTGCATCCTTTTGATTTTCATCAAGTTCTACTTTTGCTCCATATCTTGCAACTTTTACTACATCTTCAATTGTTAAGTCACTACCATTTATTTTTATAACTTCACGCATAATGTCTCTCCTTTACCAACCATCTATTTCGTCTAAAATATCATCTGAAATTTTTCCACAAATATAATCATTAAAAACTTCTTCAATTATATCCATAGCTTTTTTGGTTTCATCTAAAGTAATTACAAGAGGCGGTTGAATTCTCAATGTATTCCCACCTAAATAAATTACTATCAATCCTTTTTTAAAAGAAGTGTAACAAATTTTTTTAGCTACATTTGTAGGACTAATATCATTCCCTGCGTTAAGCTCTACTCCTATAGTTAATCCAGTTCCTCTAACTTCTTTTATTAAACCAGTTTTTTCTTTTATATTTTTAAATCTATTCCTTATATAATCTCCAACTACAACTGCATTTTCTAATAATTTTTCATCTTCAATTATTTTAATTGTTTCTAATGCCGATGTTGCTGCAATGGCATTTCCTTGTAATGTAAATAATTGTCCTGGCATTTTTATAGATTCTATTATTTCTTCACTAGATACTACTGCACTTATTGGAAAGCCTGAACCCATCGCCTTACCCATTACAACTATATCTGGTACAACATCAAAATGCTCTATACTAAACCATTTACCAGTTCTTCCAAAGCCTTGTTGGATTTCATCTACTATAAATAATATTTTGTTTTGTGTGCAAAATTCTCTTAACATTCTTACATATTCTACAGGTGGTTTTATCAAACCTAAATCTCCTGCTATTGGTTCAAAAATTATACAAGCTACTTCTTCTTTAGGAATATAGTATTGGAAATGTTCTTTAAATTTATTAAACTCTCTAATACTAAATTCTTTTTCTGAAATTTTTTCATTTTTCATTACAGGATAAGAAACATGATGTATGTCTGGAATTAAAGGTCCAATTTTTCTTTTCATATTTAAATCTATTGCACTTACTGAAATCGCTCCATAAGTTGAGCCATGATAAGCACCAATAAATGAAATTATTTTACTTCTTCCTGTAAAGGATCTAGCTAGTTTTATAGAAGTATCTATTGCGTCTGAACCTGAAAATCCAAATATTACTTTTTTCTTATAATTTCCTGGCACTATTTCTACTAACTTTTCTGCTAATTCTATTTGAGGTTTTGTGTAAAAATAATCATTTGCAAAATGAATGTAATTATCCATTTGCTCTTTTACAGATTCTACAATTCGCTTATGATTGTACCCTGTGTTCATAACACAAGCTGAACTTATAAAATCTATATACTTTTTACCTTCTATGTCTTCAACATATATTCCACTGGCTTTTTTAGCTACTATTGGAAAGTATGAAGCTCGTGTGCATTTTCCAATATACTTTTCATCTTTCTTTATTAAATCCTGACTTTTCATAAAATCACAACTGACTTATTTCTTTAACAAAGTTATCTATAATTCCTTGTGTTTTTATAAGAGGTAAATTTACTTCTACATTTGATTTACCTGCATTTATACCAAGCTCTGAAAACTCAACTCCCGCTTGTAAATCTGTTATACATGCTGGATTGGAATTTTCTAAAAGATCTTTTCCTATTTCATTTACTCTCTTATTTAGTTTTGCATTTGAAAGAGGAACATTTGCTGCTGCAATTCCTGCTTCTTCAATTGCTTTTTTACGAATTTGTTTTTCTTCATCATTAGTTTTTGGAAGTTTATACGCATTTTTTATAAGTAAGAAAGCTTTATTATCATCAACAGCACCTTCTAAAAGTTTTGCTTTTAAAGTATTTAGTTCTTCAACTATATTTTTATATTCATCATCACTATGACCGTAATCTTTACCTGTTGATAAATTAGCAACCATTCCCATTAAACCACAAGCAAAAGCACCTGCAATTGCTGAAGATGATCCACCACCAACAGTAAAATTATTTTCATCTAGTATTAATTCAATAATATCTTTATAATCCAATTTAATCCTCCTATT
>CAMIZH010000089.1 GCA_946403255.1 uncultured Peptoniphilaceae bacterium
CCAATCATTTGTTCTAATGCTTGTATATCATTTGTAAAATGACTCATTATATCTCCATGAGAATTTGTGTCAAAATATGAGATTGGTAACTTTTCAAGATGTTCAAAAAGTTCATTTCTCATATCTCTTAAAGTAACTTGAGTTATATCAACCATTATTCGTGAATAGAAAAATGTTGAAAGTATTCCAGCTAAATATATAAATCCCATAGTTGTTAAAATTGAAATAAGTGGAGCATAGTTTGGAACTTGTTCTTGAACTAGAACCAAAATATAATCATCAATTAATATTTTTATAAATAATGATGATGCAACTCCAACAAAGGATGAAATCATTACAAGTAAAAGTACTAGGGCGAATTTTAATTTACTATCTTTAAAGATATAAGAGAAAAGTCTTTTAGAAACTTCTTTGTTTTCCTTTGACATAAGATTTCCTTTTTTCTTCTTTTTATTATCTTCTTTGCGCATCAAAATCGCCTCCTTCCATTTGAGTTGTAGCAATTTCATTGTAAATATTATTTGATTTTAAAAGTTCGTCATGAGTTCCAACGCCATTAACTTCACCTTTATCCATAACAATAATATAATCACAATTTATTAAAGAACTAACTCTTTGAGAAATTATAATCCTTGTCATATCTGGAAGGTGAGTGTTAAGTTCATTTACTAAATTTTGTTCTGTAGTATTATCAAGTGCAGATGTAGAGTCATCAAGAATTAGTATCTGTGGCTTTTTAAGAAGAGCACGAGCAATACAAAGTCTTTGTCTTTGTCCACCTGAGAAGTTTGTACCTCCTCTTTCAACAGTTGAATTATAGCCATCATTTTCTGCATTTATAAAACTATCAGCTTGTGCAATTTTAGCAGCCTCAACAACTTCGTCTAAAGTGGCATTTTCATTTCCCCATTTTAAATTTTCAATAACAGTACCTGTAAAAAGTTGATTTTTTTGTAAAACAACAGATACAGAATCACGAAGTGTTTTTAAATCATAATCTTTAACATTTTTTCCACTAACTAAGACATCTCCAGAAGTCGTGTCATAAAGTCTAGGAATTAAATTAATAAGAGATGTTTTAGAAGAACCAGTAGAACCGATAATTCCAACATTATCTCCAGAATTTATTTTTAAATTAATATTTTTTAAAGCGCATTTATCCTCATCATTAACATAAGAAAAATAAACATTTTTAAATTCAATACTTCCATTGTCTACATCCATAATAGGATTTTCAGGATTTTGAATACTTGATTTAGCATCTAATACTTCAGAAATTCTTTCAGCAGAGTTTCTAGAAATAATAATTTGAACAAGTATAACTGACAAAATCATAAGTGAAATTTGAATTTGGAATGCATAGGTAATAAGACTCATAAGTTCTCCAGTAGTAAGACTACCAGCCACTATAAAGTGCGCACCAAACCAAGCAATTAACATAGTTATTAAGTAAATAGAAAATTGCATTATAGGATTTGCAAGAGCCATAAGTTTTGAAACTCTAACATATTTTTCAAATAAACTTTGAGAAGTTTTTTTAAATTTTTGGATTTCATGATCTTCTTTAACAAAAGATTTAACAACACGAATACCACTTAAGTTTTCAGAAACTACAGTGTTTAACTTGTCGAAAGTTTTGAAAATACTAGTAAAAATAGGATGTGCTCTTGAAACTATAAAGTACATACCTAAAAGAATAATAGGAAAAACAATTAAAAAGTTAAATGCTAAATTTCTATGAATTTTAAAACTCATAATAAATGAAAAAATAAGCATAAGTGGCGATCTAATTGCAATTCTAATGCTAGCTTGAAAAGAACTTTGAACGTTTTGAACATCTGTTGTCATTCTAGTAACCAATGAACCAGTAGAAAATTTATCTACATCTTCAAAAGAAAAGTTTTGTATATTTTTAAACATACTTGATCTTAAATTTTTTGAAAGTCCAGCGGATGCTTTAGTGGCAAAATATCCGGATAACATACCAGATGCAAATGCAATAACTATACTTAAAATTAATAAAAGTCCAATTTTGTAAAGATCTTCCTTAGATTTTGCAGTAATTCCTCTATCTATAATAAGACTCATAAGATATGGAAGAGCAATATCCATAATAACTTCTATAACTACAAAAATTGGAGATAGTATTGCATATTTTTTATATTCCTCTAAATGAGAAAGAATATTTTTTATCATATTTTACCTCCTTAAATAAAAATAAATTGCAAAATAAGTCAACGCTTAAATTTACAATTTTATGACTTATATCATTATACCCCTTTTTTATTTAATTGAAAAAGGGTATAGTCTAATTACAGTAGTAAACTGTGAAAATATAATAAATGGAGGTAACACAATGGTAGATGAAAAAAAAGTAGGAGTATCAGAATCAAAAGAAAAGCAAATGAAGGCAAAAGTAGCACAGGACAATGAAGTAAATTATCAAGAACAGCCAGCAGGTGACATATATTCAGATATTGAATACAAAGATCCGGAAACCGGAGTGGAAGTACCTACAGAAGAAGCAGTAGAAGAAGCAAAAGAATGGGTAGATGAAGATAGACAAATGTAATAATAAAGAGAGAGTTTTCTCTCTTTATTTAACTTTAAAGGGGAATGTATTATGCAGTGGGAAATAAACTTATTAAATAATATAGGAAAAATACATAATCCATTTTTGGATAAAATAATGCAAGCTATGTCTTTTTTAGGCTCAGGAGGATTAATATTTATTTTAATGGGAACTTTTTTCTTAATGAGAAAAGAAGATAGAAAATTAGGACTTACAATTGCTTTTTCATTATTACTTTGTGGAATAATAGGAAATGGAATTTTAAAACCATTAATAGCAAGAACAAGACCTTATATAGCTTATAATATTCCTATAATAGTAAAACCACCAACAGGATATTCATTTCCATCAGGTCATACGTATTCTGCCTTTGCAGCAGCCATTGCTGTTTATAAATACAAAAAAAACTTTGGAATATTTTTGTTTTTATTTGCAATATTAATGGGATTTTCAAGAATGTATCTTTTCGTACACTATCCAACAGATATACTTGCTGGAGCAGTATTGGGAATTGTAATTGGAAACTTATCATATAATATAATCGATAAAGTAATAAAAGTTGAAGATTAATCTTCAACTTTTTTTTTATTTCTTAAACTTTTAAAAAATTTTGAAAGAATATTTGAGCATTCTTCTTTTAATATTCCAAATGTAACATTAGAACGATGGTTAAAATCCATATCAAGTAAATTTATAAAAGATCCACAAGTTCCAAATCTTTTATTTTCTGTTCCAATAAAAACATTATTTACTCGAAAATTAATAATTGCACCAGAGCACATAGCACAAGGTTCTAAAGTTATATAAATATTACAATCTTCCAGATGATAGGTATTTAAATTTTTACATGCTTCTTTTAAAGCCATTATTTCAGCATGCTCACTAGCATCCTTTAAAAGTTCTTTACGATTATATCCTCGTCCAACTATTTTATTATTATAAACAACAACACATCCAATAGGGATATCATTATTCTCATAGGATATTTCTGCTAATTTAAGAGCTTCTAGCATAAAAAATTCATTTTGATCCATAGTAAGCACCTCACTTAATTTGATTTTATAAAAGAATTTGAAAAAAATCAAAAAGAATTTTTAAAATGTGTTTTAAAATTTAAATTAGGGGGTACATAAAGAATACCAAAATAGATTAAATTCTATTTGGTGTGAATCTTGACAACTTCATCCAAAACTTAAAAGATATAAAGCCCAAGGGCGTTGATATAGATGTTGACTAAATTTTTAATACTAAATGGAAGTTATTGATTAGTAAATTATGATAGACGACTCTATAAAGATTAAGTTAAGAATTAAAATTATAATTTAAGTTTAAAGAAGTTTTAAATTCTCTAAATTTTTAGAGTGGAAAGTTTAGATAAAAGAATTTAAGAGTTGCTTTAGATTTATAGTTTTAAAAGGATTGTACGTCAAAATTATTAAATACATTAAACAGGTAAAAAGAAAAATTTAAACGAATGAAGGTAGATAAAATAGTGATAGAATCAAATGAATTTAAGAGGATGAAGTTGTCAAACAAATAAAAGGAAAGAACATTTAATCGATAAGTAAATGGTTCTTTCCTTTTTTAATGTAAAAATATGTAAAACTACTATGAAAATGATTTCATTTAATGTATACTAAGTATAGGTAATGTTTATAGTTATTATTGTACT
>CAMIZH010000090.1 GCA_946403255.1 uncultured Peptoniphilaceae bacterium
TAGGATCTACAAATTTATATCCTAATCCCCAAGCAACTTTTAAGTACATTGGTTTTTTAGGGTCAACTTCTATTTTTTCCCTAATTCTTCTTATATGAACAGTTACAGTTTTTGCCTCGATCGCTGGCTCATTCCAAACTATTTCATAAATATCTTCTATGGAGAAAACACGATTTGGATTTTTCATAAGCAGTTCTAAAATTTTATATTCTATAGATGTTAAACTAATTTTTTCATCTTCAACATAAACATTTTTTTCTAAAGTATTTAACTTTATTCCGCCAATTTCAATAACATCTTCTTCTTTTTGTTCTTCATGGTATTGATAAAATCTTCTAACATTTGAATTTACTCTGGCCATTAATTCCAATGGATTAAATGGTTTTGTAATATAATCATCAGCACCTATATTTAAACCAATAACCTTATCATAATCTTCACTTTTTGCTGATAATATAATAATTGGAACATAAGAGTGTTCGCGAATTTTTAATATCGCTTCTTCTCCACTCATTTTTGGCATCATAAGATCCATAATAACAAGATTTATATCTTCATTCTTAAATTTTTCTACAGCATCTAAGCCATCTTCCGCAAAAACAACATTATAATTTGCATTTTTAAGATAAATTCCTATAGAATCTCTAATTGCTTTATCATCCTCTGCTACTAGTATTGTATATTTTTCCATATCTTTCCTCCAAAATTATAGTATCAAATATATTTTAAAAAATTATTAGTTATATATTACAAATTTCTTAAATCTATTTTATTATATCAATAAAATCTCTTGTCTAGCTTATACCTTTTAAATAAAAGTTAAAACTCATCAATAATATTTATGTTATAATAACAAACAAAGTAGGTGATAATATGGCTTATGATGGATTAGTACTAAAATCTATTGTAAATGAATTAAATGAAAAATTAACAAATGGTAGAATCGATAAAATTTACCAACCTGAAAAAGACGAAATAACTTTAAGTATTCGTAATAATAGAATTAAATATAAACTCTTATTATCAGCATCAAGCAATAATCCAAGAGCTTATCTTACAAATATAGAAAAAGATAACCCACAAACTGCTCCAACATTTTGTATGCTATTAAGAAAACATCTTGAAAGCGCAAGAATAATAAACTTTGAGCAATATAAAATGGATAGAGTTCTTAAAATGAATGTAATTTCTAAAAACGAACTTGGTGATGAAATTACTAAATCTCTTATTATTGAAATAATGGGAAAATACTCTAATATTATATTAATTAATAATGATGACAATAAAATTTTTGACTCTATTAAAAGAGTTAATACACATATGTCCCGTGTTCGTGAAATACTTCCAGGCATTGAATATAATATAGAGTCTATATCTGATAAAAAAAATCCTTTAACAACTACGAAAGAAGATTTCTTAGAAGATTTAAAGAATTTTGAAAATGATAAAAATATAAAATCATTTTTAATGTCTACTTATACAGGTATTAGCCCTCTTATAGTAAAAGAAATTTGTAAAAGAATAAATATTCAAGAATCAATATTAATCCAAGATTTAAATAATAATGAAATTGAAAACTTAACAAATATATTCTTAAATATAATGATTTCTTTATCCCAAAATAAATTTAATCCAACTGCTATTTTAAAAGAAGATAAAATAATAGACTTTTCAGCAATTGATTTAGAAATTTATTTTGATGATGAAAAATCCCATTTTAAAAGTATGTCTGAACTTCTAGATTTTTATTATAGTACAAAAGACAATGACCAAAGAATGTCTGATAAAAGCGCTAGCATTAAAAAACTTGTTAAAAATAATCTAGACAAAACAAAAAATAAACTTATAAAACAAAATAAAGAACTTCTAGATGCACAAAATAGAGAAAAATATAAAATCTATGCTGATTTAATATCTGCAAATCTTTATAAAATTGAAAAAGGACAAAAATCTATAGAAGTTGAAAATTTTTATGGCAATATGGAATTAATAACTGTACCTTTAAATGAAAGATATTCAGGTGCTGAAAATGCCAATAGATATTATAAAAAATACTCAAAATTAAAATCCGCAGCAAATAGACTTTCACAGGAAATTGAAAAATCTAAATCTAATATTGATTATTTAGAAACAGTTTATTTAAATATAGAATTTTCAGATTCAGTTTCTGATATCGAGGAAATAAAAGAAGAACTTTTTGAAACTGGATTTGTTAAAAAACTTAAAAATAATAAAAAGAAGAATAAAAAGAAAGATTCTAAATTCTTAGAATTTATTTCTATTGACGGCTATAAAATATTAGTTGGAAAAAATAACAAACAAAACGAAGAACTTACACTTAAAATAGCAAATAAAGATGATATGTGGTTTCACGTTAAAGCTGGCCCTGGTTCTCATGTAATTATTAAAAATAATGGAGAAGAACTTTCGGAGCAAGGACTTACTCAATGTGCTGCTTTAGCAGCTTATTATAGTTCTTTTAAAAGTTCTAACAATATTGAAATTGATTATACTCAAAGAAAAAACATAAAAAGACATCCTAGCAAAGTTCCAGGACTTGTAAACTATGTAGACTTTTCTACAATAAATATAAGTGATCAAGAAAATATTGTAAAAACAATAAAAAAATAAGACGCATATGCGTCTTATTTTTTTATTCGTCTTCTGAAATATATCCAAGTCTTTTTAAAACTAATTTATATCCATCAGATCCATAATTTAAAGATCTATTTATTCTTGATATAGTTGCTGTACTAGCTCCTGTTTCAGCTTCTATTTCATGATAAGTTTTGTTTTTAATTAATAATTTAACAACTTGTAATCTTTGAGAAATCGCTTGAATTTCCTTTACTGTACAAATATCTTCAAAAAATCTGTAGCATTCATCTAAAGTTTCTAAAGCTAAAATTGCCTCAAAAAGATCATCTGTTTGTTGACTTTTAATTTTTGAATTATATAACATCTTACATCCCCCTATTTGTTACTACTCGATTATAACTGTTCATTCATTTCCTTCACATCTTCAGCTAACTCTTCTTTGTATCTAGCTAACTTTTCTTTTAATGTGTTGTCCCCAATAGATAATATTTGCACTGCAAGTATTGCTGCATTTTTTCCCCCGTCAATTGCAACAGTTGCTACTGGAACTCCTGATGGCATTTGTACAGTTGATAAAAGAGCATCTAATCCGTCAAGTGTTGAAGATTTCACTGGAATCCCTATAACTGGAAGTGTTGTATTTGCAGCTAGTACTCCACCTAAATGTGCAGCCTTTCCTGCTATTGAAATTATAACACCAACATTACGCTCCTCAGCTGTTTTTGCAAATTCAAAAGCTCTTAAAGGCGTTCTATGCGCAGATATTACTTCTATTTCGTGTTCCACTCCAAATTTGTCTAATACTGAAATTACATCATTACCAATTTTTTGATCACTAATGCTTCCCATTACTATTGAAACCTTCATTGTTTTCCTCCAAAATATTGTTATCCTTATTTCACAACTATATCTCTTGTTTTAACCATTAATATACTAACAGTGTTGTATACTAAAGTCAACAGCTTTTCATACTTTAATATATATACTAAAGGTTTTATTTAAAACCAATCTTACTTTTAATGAAATAAAAAAAGAACCCATCTTAAATTAATAAGATAGGTTCCTCGTCTAATTAGTATTCAACAAAAACAGATGATTTTGCGTTACAAATTGGACAATTTTCTTCATTTGCATCAAATGTTATATATCCACATACAGGGCATAAGAATATTTTTTCTGCGTCTAAGTCTTTTCCTGCATCTACAGCATCTTTAGCTTCTTGATATCTTTCAGCATGAACTTTTTCAGCTTCAATAGCAAATCTCATAGCTTTTACTGCTGTTTTTTCTTCTTGCATTTCTGCAACAGCGATATATGCTGGGTACATTTGAGTATATTCAAATACTTCTCCACCTTTAGCTCCTGCTAAGTTTTCTGAAGTATCGCCAATACCAAATCCTGCCATTGATAATACTGGGAAATCTCCTTTAACATCTTTAAGAGCATTGAAATGAAGTTTAGCATGTACTTCTTCTGCATCAGAAGTTGCATTGAAAAGTCTAGCTACATTAGCAAAACCTTTTTTAGCTGCTTCTTCACCCCATATAATATATCTCATATGTGCTTGAGATTCTCCACCAAAAGCTGATCTTAAGTTAT
>CAMIZH010000091.1 GCA_946403255.1 uncultured Peptoniphilaceae bacterium
AGAATATTTAATCTTTACAGGACCTACAATTTTAGTTTTAAAAGATGGTGAAGTTATTTCAAAAGAAAGTGGTTTTGTAGAGTTATCTAAATTAAAAAATGCTTTAGATTTTATTAATGTTCCAAAAGTTAAAGGAAAATAAAAGGAAAACTTAAAAGTCCTGCCATACACGTGAATACTTGACTGAAGGCCTTGATATCTTGCAAGAACTAGTTTTTAATTATATAATTAATGCACATATAAATAAGGGGGATAATATGAAATCTGACATTAGAGAGAAAAACAATTATACACTACTTTGTGATTTTTACGAGTTTGCCATGTGCAATGGATTTTTTGAGGCGGGATTTGCTGACAAAGTAGTTTACTACGATATGTTTTTCCGTTCTGTTCCTGATCATGCAAGCTATGCAATAATTGCAGGTTTAGAACAGTTAATTGAATATTTTGAAAGTTTGGAATTTGATGATTGTGATATCGATTTTTTAAGAAGTAAAGGAATATTTGATGAGAGATATCTCGATTATCTTAAAAATTTTAAATTTGAATGTGATGTATGGGCATTACCAGAAGGAAGTGTAGCATTTCCACAAGAACCACTTTTAATTGTAAGAGGCCCTATAATTCAAGCACAAATGCTTGAAACTATGGTTTTATTAACAATAAATCATCAATCTATGATTGCTACAAAGGCAAATAGAATTGTTTCTGCAGCTAAGGGTAGGCCTGTTGTAGAGTTTGGCTCAAGACGTGCTCAAGGGTATAGTGGAGCAAATCTAGGCGCAAGAGCTTCTTACATAGGAGGTTGTGCAGGAACGGCAAATACTTTAGCAGAGAAAATTTATGGAGTACCTGCATTAGGTACTATGGCTCATTCTTGGGTACAGCTATTTCCAACAGAATATGAAGCTTTTAAGACTTATGCAGAGGTATATCCAGATAATTGTCTACTTTTAGTAGATACTTATGATACTTTGAAAAAAGGTATTCCAAATGCTATTAAAGTTTTCAATGAAGTTGTTGTACCTAGTGGTAATAGACCAAAGGGAATAAGAATAGATTCAGGAGATATTGCATATCTATCTAAAAAAGCAAGAATTATGTTAGACGAAGCAGGATTTCCTGATGCACAAATTATGGCATCAAACTCGTTAGATGAATTTACTATTGAAAACTTACTTTTACAAGATGCACAAGTAGATTCTTTTGGAGTTGGAGAAAGACTTATAACTTCAAAAAGTTGGCCAGTTTTTGGTGGGGTATATAAACTTACAACTATTGAAGGAAAAGATGGAGAATTAATTCCAACTATTAAAATTTCAGAAAATGTTGCTAAGATAACAAATCCAGGATTTAAAAATTTATACAGATTATATGATAATGAATCTGGTAAAGCGCTAGCTGATGTTATAACTTTAAATGACGAAAAAATAGATGATAGTGGTGAATATGAAATTTTCCATCCAGTTTATACATGGAAAAGAAGAACGCTTACAAACTTTACGGCAAAACCACTGTTAGAACAAATATATAAAAAGGGTAAATTAGTATATGAGCTACCTTCTCTTGAAGAAATAAGAGAAAAAGTTCAAAGTGAATTGGAAACATTGTGGGAAGAAACTAAAAGGATTGAAAATCCTCATGAATATATAGTAGATTTATCTTATGATCTTTGGAAAACTAAGGAAGATTTACTAGAAAAACATGGAAAAACTTTTAGTAGAAGATAGAAGGGATAAATATGAGATATTACGGAAATGTATTTAGACCTCCAAGTGAGGCGAAATCACTTATTATACAAGCAACTATTGGTTGTTCACATAACGACTGTACTTTTTGCTATATGTATAAAGACGAACCATTTATTATAAGAAAGATGGAAGATATAATTGCTGATTTAGAAGAGGCAAGAGAGTATTTCCCATACTATGAAAGAGTATTTATAGCTGATGGTGATGCACTTGTTTTAAAAACGGAAGAACTAGTAAAACTTCTTGATTATATAAATGAAAATATGCCAAATGTAAACAGAATTGCATCTTATGCAACAGCTGGAGATATAAATAGAAAATCAGTTGAAGAACTTCAAACTCTTTATGATAAAGGGCTTAAAATTCTATATATTGGTTTTGAAAGTGGCGACGAAGAAATACTAAGAGATATTAAAAAAGGTTTAACAAAAGAAGATTATATAAATGCTATGGAAAAATGTAAGGAAGTTGGTTTTGAAACTTCAATTACAATAATAGCGGGACTTGGCGGACGTGAAAAGTGGAAACAAAATGCACTTGGAACTGCTGATTTAATTTCAAAAACTAAACCAACTTATGTATCATATTTAACTATGAGAATATATAAAACTGCACCAATTTATAAAGATTATGTAGAAGGAAAATTTGAAATGCCATCTGCAGAAGAAATTCTTTATGAAATGAAAGTATTTTTAGAAAATGTAGACTCTGAAGGAACTATATTTAGATCAAATCATGCATCTAATTATGTACTTTTAGGTGGAGTTTTAAATGAAGATACACCATCTTTAATTTCAGCAATAGATGAAACTTTAGAAAAGAAAAACTTTAGACCAGGAATGTTAAGAGGTTTATAAAAAGGGGAAAATATTATGCTTTACAGACTTAATTTAACAAGTTTAGAAAGTTTTAATGAACTTTTAGAAAAAGCAGAAATAACTATAGACTACAGACCGTATAGTAATTTTATAGATATCTGTTCAGATAGAGAAGCATTAACAGCTAGAAATCAAAGAGATATTTTAAATATTACATCCTTAGTGAACTCTATAAATAAAGTAAAAGAAAAAGATATTATTTGGATAAAATATAAAGATAATTATGTTCTTGCAGAAGTATTAAATAAAATATCCTTAGATAAAAATAATGCTAAGATAAAATTTATCTGTAAAAATCATTTATCTGAGAGTACACCAAAAGTAATACAAGAAATCTTTGATGATGTGAAGTTTGCAGTTGTAAATGATGATAATATATTATCCATTTCTTTAAAAATGCTTACTTTAATTGAAAAAAAAGAAAAAACAAAAGCCTGTGAGATGGAATTTATAAAATCAAATAGAGCTCTTGTTGAAGTATCAGAAAAGAATTTTGATATTATGCCTTATGAAAACAAAGAAAGTTTAAATACTGACTTTTTAAAATTTTTAAAAGATGATAAAGGTGTTAAAACTCAAGATAGTGGAGAAATTATAATAAAAAAAGTTTCTGAAGATGGAAAAGCTAACTTACCAGTAAAAGTAGAAGATAAAAATGAAATGGAAAGTACAAAAGATTTTTATATTAATTTAATGGAAAAACAAGTTGGATTTTATATGGATCTTCAAAGAGAAACTATGGATAACTTTTTAAAAATGGAAGAAGAGCTTTGGGAAAAATTTTTCGAATTAATGAAATAGAGGTTTTATGATATATTTATTTGATTTAGATGGAACATTAACAAATTCAGAAGAAGGAATATTAAAAGCATTTCATTATACCTTTGAAAAAATGGGAATAGAAGATGTTTCTGATAATATACTAAGAAATTATATTGGACCACCTTTAGATGAAACATTTAGAAGAGAGTTTAATCTTTATAATGATGAGAATGATAAAGCTATGCATTTTTTCAGAGAATATTATAAAGAAAAAGGTAAATATGAAAATATTCCTTATGCAGGAATAAAGGAATTATTGGAAAATTTATCAAAGAAAAATACTTTAGCAGTTGCAACATCAAAAGTGGAAGATCAATCAATAGATATAATTGAGTATTTTAAATTAGATTATTTTACAAAAATTGCTGGAGCAACAAAAGATAGTTCAAGAACTAAAAAGTATGACATTATTGAATATGCATTAAAATCTTTAAAGGTTGAAGATAGAAGTAAAGTTTATATGATTGGTGATAGATTTACTGATATAAATGGAGCTAGACGTGCAGGAATAAATTCAATAGGAGTTCTTTGGGGATTTGGGTCAAGAGAAGAACTAGAGGACTGTAAGGCTGATTATATAGTGGAAACTGTATCAGAACTACAAGAATTATTAATAAGTTTAAAATAGGGGGCTAAGGCCTTCTTTTTTTATATATTTTTATCTTAGTATAGTATAATTATTATGAAATATATTGTAGAGGTGAGCTAATGTTTAAATATAGCAACATTGATTTAA
>CAMIZH010000092.1 GCA_946403255.1 uncultured Peptoniphilaceae bacterium
GAATATAAAGTAAAATTAGTGGCAGAATCTTATAAAGAAAATGATAAATATATGTCTATAGTAGAGCCAGTTATTTTAGGAGAAGAAGATAAATTATATAATATTTTAAATGCTGAAAACTCTGTTGAAATAGTTGGAGAAAACTATAGCAGTTTAACTTTTACTGGAGAGGGAGCAGGAATGTATCCAACGGGAAATGCTGTAGTTACAGATATTATAGATGCTCTTATTGGAGAAGTATATCCAGTTGTAATAAATAGAGAACTTTTAAATAATAATGATGATTATAAAGCTGTATATTATTTAAGAGTAGAAAAAGATATAAATTTAGATAATATATCTGATGAGATAGAGATTTATAATGATAAAAAAATAATAAAAACTAAAAAAATAAAAAGAAAAGATTTGATTTCATCTTTAGAAAAATTAGAAGATAAAAATTATTTCTTTGCTAGATATAATTGAGGTTTAATATGGAAATAAAAGAAAAACTATTAGAATCTATTGAAAAATATAAAGAAGAAGCCTTTGACTTAAATACATTTCTTGCAAATAATCCAGAGATATCTGGTTGTGAATTTAAATCTTGTGAAAAAATTATAGAAATTTTAGAAAATAATAATATTAAAATAGAAAAAAACTTTTGTAATTTACAAACAGCATTTAAAGGAAAAGTTATAGAAAAAGATTCAAAGACTAAAGGAGCAATACTTGTTGAATATGATGCTCTAGAAGGATTAGGTCATGCTTGTGGGCATTCAGCAAGTGCGGCGATATCACTATTATCAGTCCTTGCATTAAAAGAGAATGAAGATTTAATAAATGTAAATATTGATGTGATTGGTACACCTGATGAAGAGTTAGCAGGTGCAAAAAGTTTTATGGCAGATAATGGTGTTTTTGATGAATATGATTTTGCAATTATGATTCATATTTCAAATGAAAATATGCCTTGTTGGAAATTTTTAGCACTGGAAACTTATGAATTTGATTTTAAAGGAAAACCAGCACATACAGCAGCATCTCCTTGGGAAGGCCGCTCAGCGCTAGATGCTCTTATGCTTATGATTCATTCTTTTGATTTAATAAGAAAATCTACAAGACCAGGAACTATAATAGAAGGATATATAAAAGAAGGTGGACTTACTACAAATATAATTCCTGAAAGAGCAAAAGGGATATATGCAATAAGATCAGATTCTACAAAATATTTGCAAGAGGAATTAATGCCGTGGATATTTAAAGCTGCAAATGCTTCAGCAAAAGCTATGGAAACAAATTTAGAAATAAAAGAAGTTGGATATCCATTTAAAGATATGAAATGGAATGAAAATGGAGTAGAGTCAATAAGAGAAATAATGACAGAACTTAATATATCTTATAATGATAATAGTAAAATCTTTGGCTCATCAGATATGGGAAGTGTATCTCATCGTTGCCCAGCTTTTCATCCATCTGTTTCAATAGGTAAGGATGTAGCCCTTCATACAAAGGAAATGGCAGATTTAATGAAAACTGAAAGTGCTAAAGAAGCTATATTAAATGGTGCTAAAATAATATCATTATTTGTAGAAAAAGTTTCAAACGACAGAGAACTTTTAAATAAAATTAAATTAGAATATAAGAAGAACTAGAGATAGTTCTTTTTTTTATGTGTATTTAATAATTAACGTTATATTAACGATAAAGTAATAAAATGGAAATATAAAATAGGAATAAATAACAAAAATGAAAGGGTGATTATTTTGATTAACGATAGAATAGAAATTTCAATGAGAAAAAATAAAATAATAATGTCCTATGAAGAAAATAGAGAGGTTATTTTTGATGAAAGAGAGTATAATGATAAAATTTTAAATTTTAATGAAGGAAATGATAATACTTTTAAAATAATACATGAAAAATATGGAGTTAATGAACAAGATGTTTTTGAAAAGAATTTTTTATATTTATTTAATTTTGTACTTGTAAATAATATATCTAATTACATAAAGGATGTAGCAATAGAGAAAAATTATAAAAATATAGTTTTTGATGAAAAATTAGTAAATGGAGTAAATGAAAAAATAAAATTATCAGGGCGTATTGATGCTGAAGATGTTATTGGAAATATTTTTATCTGTTTAGTAAATAGTGATGAATATACTAAGGAATTAATATCTGTTAATTATGGTAAAATATTAAATAATGATAAAAAAATAGAAAAGTTAATAAGAGAAGATATAGAATATTACTTTAATTATGAAAGAAATTCTGTAAAAACTTTAAAAGAAAAAGTTGAAGAGTATTTAATCAAATCAGAAACAATAAATGTTGAAAATAAAAACAAAGAGGACAGATACATACTTCCAATATATATTGATGAAGAAGAGTTAGATAAAAAAATCGGAAATTATGGCGAGTTTTTAATTAACTGGACATCGATTGCATACTTGGAAATGCTAAAAACTATTCATGATAATTTTACTAGAATAAATAATTTGGAATTAGACTTAGGTTTGAAAAACGATGATCTAACTCTAGCTTTAATATCTCTTTTAGATGCAGAGATTACAGATTACCCAAAAGGATTAGAAAAATCTATAGAAAAAGGCAGAGAAAAAAATGGGAAATGTTATTTTATAGAAAAAATAGTAACACCAATTGCAATTCCACAAGATGTGGCAATGATATTGCAATCTAGAGATGCTTTTGAAGTAGTTCCAGATATATTTAAAACAAAGTAGTTTTTAGAGTAGTTTAAAGGGAGAAGATAGATATGGGTTTAATAGTTTGCAAGATGTTTGGATCTCCAACAATAAAAGAAAATAATGAATTTATATATTTACCTTCTGGAAAAGTAAGTGGAGTATTTTATTATTTACTAATAAAGAAAAATGCTACAAGAGATGAGTTGGCTGGACTTTTTTGGCCACTTGCAAATGAAGAAAAAGCAAAGATAAGTCTTAGAAATGCATTACATAAACTAAGAAAAGCTTTTGGAGAAGATATAATATTAACTCCTAATAAATCTATTTTAAAATTAAATGAAAATGTAGAATTTGTAATAGATACAATAGATTTTGAAAAGAATCCTATGGAAAATTTTAATTTGTATTCAGGAGAATTTTTAAAAGGTTTTTTTATAAAAGATGCTGTTGATTTTGATAATTGGATTTTAGAACAAAGAAGTTATTTTGAAGAAATATATATAAATAATATTGAACAAAAAATATCTAAAGATATTGAAAATAAAAAATTTGAAAATGTAGAAATCTACATTAGGAATTTATTATCTATTGATAATTTTAATGAAAAAGCCTACCAATTATTAATGGATTATTATATGAGTATTGGAAGATATGACAAAGTAATAAATGAATATTATAGTGTTCAAAATATTTTAGAAAAAGAACTAGGTGTAGAGCCAAGTGAAAAATTAGAAAAAATATATAAAAAAGCAGTTACTAAGGTAAATGAAAAACAAGGTAATACAAATAAAAAAGAAAAAAATATATTATATGAAAGGTCTTTTGAATTAAATACAATTAGAAAAACTTTAGATGATTTTTATAATGAAGAAAATTTAAAATCAATTGTTATAAGAGGTGAAATTGGCGTTGGAAAGACAATGCTAAAAAAACAAATTATTAAAGAAAATAAGGATAGATTTAATGTATTTGAAACAAATTGTTATAGTGTAGAGCAGGAATTTTCTTTTTCACCTTGGCATAAAATTATTTTTAATTTAAATAAGGTTATTAATGATAGAAATCAAAAACCACCATTACTTTGGAATGATATGCTTTATAAATTATTTCCAGATGCTCAAGGGGATAATATAAAGAAAAATGGAATACTTGAAAATAGAGAAAACTTTAATTTAGATATAATTTATAATGTTATTTTTTCTGCCATTGAGCAAGTAAGCAAGGATAAAAAAACGATTATTGTGATAGAAGATATACAATGGGCAGATGTTTTTAGTATAAAACTTTTAGTAAATTTAGCCCTTCATTTAAATAGAGATGTTTTATTTATTATTACAACAACTGAAGAAAAAAATCAAAAAATTGATAATTTAATTTTAAGTTTAAAAAGTGTAAATAAAAT
>CAMIZH010000093.1 GCA_946403255.1 uncultured Peptoniphilaceae bacterium
AAAAAAAGAGAGCATTTAAGCTCTCTTCTAATATTATTCTTATTTTTCGTCTTCAAAAGATTTTTCAAAATCTAGATAGTAATTATATCTTTGTTTTGCATTTTCTTCTGCTTCTTCATAAAGTCTTTCTGCTCTTTCAGGGAATAATTTTTTAAGTGAAGTATATCTTACTTCTCCATCTAAGAATTCTCTGTATGGCATTGTTGGTGCTTTAGAATCAAGAACAAATGGATTTTTTCCTTCTTCTCTTAATTCTGGGTTAAATCTGTATAAGTGCCAGTATCCAGCTTCAACTGCTTTTTTCTCTTCTTCAATTGAAACTCCCATACCTTTTTTGATTCCGTGGTTGATACATGGTGCATAACAGATTATTAATGATGGACCATTGTAAGCTTCTGCTTCTTTAATAGCTTTAAGGGCTTGATTTTTGTCAGCTCCTAGAGCAATTTGTGCTACATATACATAGCCATAAGTTGCAGCAATCATACCAAGGTCTTTTTTCTTAGTTATTTTACCTGAAGCAGCAAATTGAGCGATTGCAGCTGTTGGAGTTGCTTTAGATGCTTGTCCACCAGTGTTAGAATATACTTCTGTATCTACAACCATAATATTAATATCTTCACCTGATGCAAGAACATGGTCTACACCACCAAATCCGATATCATATGCCCAACCGTCTCCACCAAGAATCCATTGTGATTTCTTGATTAAGAATCTTTCAAGATCTTTTACTTCTTTAAGAAGTTTAGTTCCTTCTTCAGTTGAAACTTTTTTATCTAGGATATTAAGAACTGCAGCTGTTGCCGCTTTAGATGCTTTTGCATCATCCATTCCTGCAATCCAAGTATTAAATACTTCATTTATTTCAGTATCAACATTAAGTTCAATAAATTGTTCCATTAATGTTTTAATTAAATCTCTTGATTGTGTTTGAGAAATTGCCATACCAAAACCAAATTCAGCATTGTCTTCAAATAGTGAGTTAGCCCATGATGGTCCATTTCCACAAGAATCTGTGCAATATGGCATTGATGGAGCTGATCCACCCCAGATTGAAGTACATCCTGTTGCGTTAGCAATACTCATTCTATCTCCAAATAATTGTGTAACAAGTTTTACATATGGAGTTTCTCCACAACCTGCACAAGCTCCTGAGAACTCAAGGTGAGGCATAAAGAATTGTGAGTTTTTAACGTTATTTGGTTCAAATTCATCTTGTTTAGACTCTACTGTCATAGCGAAATCCCAATTTTCTTTTTGGATATCGTACTCTTCTTCAAATGGAGTCATTTCAAGAGCTTTGTTTTTAGCTGGACAAACTTGAGCACAGTTTCCACAACCAGTACAATCTAGTGGTGAAATTTGAATTCTATATTCATATTGATCTGCACCTTTACCAATTCCTTTTTTAGTTTCAAAAGTTTCTGGTGCGTTCTTTTGTTCTTCTTCATTTAATAAGAATGGTCTTATTACTGCATGAGGACAAACAAGTGAACATTGGTTACATTGGATACAGTTTTCAATTTTCCAGTGTGGAACATTAACTGCGATTCCTCTTTTTTCATATTTACTTGTTCCTGATGGGAATGTTCCATCTACTCTATCTACAAATGCAGATACAGGAAGATCATTACCTTCTTGTCTAGTCATAGGAACTAAGATTTCATTTATAAATTTAGGTGCTCCTGGGATATCATGATCTTCAGTTACATCTGATGATTTCCAAGATTCTGGAACATTTACTTTGTGTAAAGCATCCATTCCTAAGTCAACAGCTTTGTAGTTCATGTTAACTATATCGTCACCTTTTTTACCATAGTCTTTAACAATAGCTTCTTTTAAATATTTAACAGCTTCATCCATTGGAAGTACGCCTGATAATTTAAAGAATGCTGATTGCATAACCATATTTGTTCTTCCACCTAATCCTATTTCAGCAGCTATTTTAGTAGCATTTATAATATAGAATTCGATGTCATTTTCAGCAATATATTTCTTTAATGAACCTGGTAGATGTGAATCTAATTCTTCTTCACTCCAAGTTGTATTCATTAAGAATTTTCCGCCTTTTCTAAGTCCTCTTAATAAATCATATTGGTGAATATATGATTGTTTAGAGCATGAGATAAAGTCAGATTCTGAAAGTAAATAAGTTGAAGTTATTTTGTGATGTCCAAATCTTAAATGAGACATTGTAACTCCACCAGATTTTTTAGAATCATAATCAAAGTATCCTTGAGCATACATATCTGTATTATCTCCGATTATTTTGATTGCTGATTTATTAGCTCCAACTGTTCCGTCAGATCCGAATCCCCAGAACTTACATCTAATAGTTCCTTCTGGTTCAGTTGCAATAACTTCTTCTACTGCTAATGATTTATGAGTTACATCATCATTAATACCAATTGTAAAGTCAGTTACAGGTTGCTCTTTTTCAAGGTTTCTATAAACTGAAAGAATATGTGATGGATTAGTATCTTTTGATCCAAGACCATAAATACCACCAACGATTAATGGAGCATTTTCTTGTCCATAATACATATCTCTTACATCAAGATATAATGGTTCTCCAATAGCACCTTTTTCTTTAGTTCTGTCAAGAACAGCAATTTTTTTAACTGTTTTTGGCATAGCATTCATAAAATGTTCTTTAGATAATGGTCTATATAGATGAACTTTTAATAAACCTACTTTATCACCTTTAGCATTTAAGTAATCAACTACTTCTTCAATCGCTTCTGTAACTGAACCCATAGCAATAATTACATTTTCAGCTTCTTTATCTCCATAATAATTGAATAGTCCGTATTCTCTACCAGTTACTTTAGAAATCTCTTTCATATAGTTTTCAGTTATTCCAACAATATCTTCATAATATCTATTTGAAGCTTCAATTGATTGGAAATAAATGTCTGGATTTTGAGCTGTACCACGAACTTCTGGTCCATTTGGATTTAAAGCTCTTTGTCTAAATGCTTTAACTGCTTCATCATCAACAAGTTCAGCTAAGTCATTATAGTCTAATACTTCTATTTTTTGAATTTCGTGAGAAGTTCTAAATCCATCAAAGAAATGCATAAATGGAACTCTACCTTCAATTGAAGCAAGATGAGCAACTCCAGCAAGATCCATAGCTTCTTGAACTGATCCAGATGCAAGCATTGCAAATCCAGATGCACGACAAGCCATAACATCTTGGTGATCTCCAAATATTGATAGTGCATGAGATGCTAAAGCACGTGCAGCTACGTGGAATACTCCTGGAAGTAATTCCCCTGCAATCTTATACATATTTGGTAACATTAAAAGAAGTCCTTGTGAAGCTGTATAAGTAGAAGTTAATGAACCTGCTTGTAAAGCACCGTGAACCGCTCCAGCTGCTCCACCTTCAGATTGTAATTGTTTAACTAAAACTTCTTGTCCGAAAATGTTTTTTCTTCCTTGTGCTGCCCATGCATCTACATGTTCAGCCATTGGAGAAGATGGTGTTATAGGATAGATACAAGCGATATCAGAAAACGCATACGATACGTGTGCTGCCGCTTCGTTACCATCCATAGTTTTAAATATTTTTCCCATATTTACCTCCCATTTATCTATACGATAATATTACTTTAAAGATAATATTAACAAAACATACTACCATTATTATAGTCCTTGCATTTTATTTTTGCAATTATTTATATTTCATGTATATTATATCTAATTCAATGTTTAACCCCTTAAATATTATACACTATTTTATATTTAAGTTATACTATAATATGTTTATACGGCTCAATAATTTATTTTTCATAAATATGATTATGTTATAAAGTTTTTTACAATAATTATAACAGTTTAAGTTACCTTATTGTTTAAAAGTGTTTAATTATTAAAGTTATACATATATTAGATACATTATATATATACCTCTGATTTAAGCCATTTAAAATTTTTTATTATAAAAAAAACATCCACCGGCCTAGCCGGTGGTTTTTAATTTACGGGCACAAGGCC
>CAMIZH010000094.1 GCA_946403255.1 uncultured Peptoniphilaceae bacterium
ATACTCATTACCAGCTAAAGTAATTTTGTCATCTTCTTCTCCAACTTCTTTTACAGAATATTCGTAATATTTTCCATAATCATCAGCTAAATCCAAATTTTCCCAACTATATTCTAAATTTTCACCTTTTAAAGTAATTTCATCTAAATGTTTTTCACCATCTCTTAAAAGTTGAACTTTAGTTTCTGGATTATTTCCATTAGTATCTTCCCAAACTTTTTTAACACTAACTTTAGTTTGTTTCTTCTCATTTTCTATTTCTAAATTATGGCCTTCATCATCTTCATCAGAAATGTTTATTTCTAATATCTCTGTATTTAAAGGATCAAAATTTATCCAATCTGGAGCTGATATTTCTTTTAATAGATATTTTCCTATTGCTAAATTTTTAATATTCGCATTACCATTTTTATCAGTCTTTAATATCAATACCTCTTTACCATCTTTTATTAATTCAAATTCTACATCAGGAATCCCAACTTCCTTACCTGAAATAAATTTAAATATTTTTATCTCACCCTTTATTGCACCTTCTATACCACCACTCGCTGTTACATTTTTTACTGAATGATTTGATACTCCTCCATCAACAAAATCTTTTCCATTCTCTTTATACCAAATTTTTGAATTATTATTAAAAAATTTTTGATTGGTATTAGTTATTTTTGTTCTATATGATATTATAAAACTATTTAAATTACCTTCTTCTCTATCTATTGATACATCAATAAAACCTTTTTCTTTATCTACACTTATTGATGAGTTTGGAAATCTAGTCATAAAATCTTTTATAGCATCTTCTCCATAAAATTCTTCATTTCGATTTCCTGATACTGAAATAGAAAAACTATCTAAATCTATCTCTTGACCACCTTGTATCCTATCTTTAATTCTTATATTATCATCTAAATATGACTTTGTTAAATTTGAATTTAACCACCACTGAACATGCTCTGTATCGCCTGGGTCCATATTTCCTGTTTTATAATAAAATACAGATTGTGTGCCTGATTCTTGTTTAGTTACTTCTATTGCTTGACTTTTATTCCCGACACTAATGTCCCCTGTTTTTTTATCTACCTCTGATGTTGCTGTAACATTTCTACCTTGCATTTCAAATTCAAAATATCCCTTTATATTATCTAAATGTTCTACTATTTCTAAAAATGTTAGTACTGCTCCATTTGGTGTTATTTTTACGATTCCAATTTCATGACCATCTTGAATTAATGGTATTTCTTTTGAAAATCCTTCAAAATAAACATCTCCACTACCAGATTTATTCCAGTCAATTTTTATTATATCTCCTGAATGTATATCTTTAATTCCACCATTATTCCCAGCAAACTCTAATCTAGTTGTAAAATGTTCTCCATCAAAAATATTTTTTTTATCTACTTCAAAACTTGTAACAACTTCACTTGAAATATCTCTACCTAAATTAAATGTCATAAAACTTTCTTGAGTTTCATAAAAATAATTTTCTTCGTTATTTACTTCAAATGTTGGATCTTGTAATTTATCTACAATATTTGAATCATCCTTATTTTCTAATTCATTTTTAGATGATTTTTCATCTTCTAAATTATTATCTAACTCTATTTCCAAATTCGAATTATCATTATTATCTAAATCCCCATCTAGATTTACTTCATTTTCTATTTCTTGATTATCTTCTTTTCCCAAATTATTTGATTCATTGATTTCTTCAACTGTTTCTATATTTTCATTGTCCATACCATCTGCAAATACATAACTTATTGGTGTCATTACTTGCAAAAATGATAATAAAAATACTAGAGCAAGTGAAAGCACTCTTTTCTTATTTTCCATGATATTTATCCCCTAATATCCTATATAATATTTATATTTAAAAATACATTCCCAATCTGTATATTTTTACTATATTTATATTATAATTTACTAACTCTCATAGTTACATAGCATTTAAGCCTATGTTTTGTTAATTATTTTGTGTAATCGATAACACATATCATTTAATACCTAATTTATTTTTTTCAATCTGTCTTTTTAAATTTAATTATCTGTCATTATTTTCCAAATGAATTATTCAAGAAAATTTGTACCTATGTCTTTAAATATATTATTAATCTTCCCCAAGATAAACTATTATTATTTAGTTTAAAATAAATATTTAACCACTTTTCATTTTCTATAGAATTCCTCCTCTATTAATATAAGTAAATACTATAAACATTAATATATAATATAACTTTTATACACTTTCATAGTATACGTTTAAAGTCTTAATTAATACATAGCTTTTATATAGTAATATAAGATTTTATTTTAATCTTTCATAAAACCATATAAACTTTAGTTAACTTCCTGAACATTTATGTAATTTATTTTCTATCACAAGACTTATTTTTCCATAAAAAAAGGTACACTAAATTAATTTAGTATACACTTATTTTTTAAATTTTTATATATTTTTTTAAAATCAGATTAAAAGGTTGATATTTTATAGTCTCTTTATGTTCACCTTTTATTTTTTTAATACTTATATCCATACTAGGAATTGCAATTCTTTTTATATAGTCTTTTTCATTTGAAGACAGATATCTATAATTTTCAAAATATTTCAAATAATATCCTACAGTTCCATGCTCAAAAGAAAGTCTTTGAGTTATTACTTTATATGTTCCATCTAAACCATCTATATCTAACTCTATTTCTCTATACTTTTTCTCAAAGTCTTGTATTCCATTTTTTTGAGCAAAAGAATGATCAATTAGAACATCTCCATAAATAACTACATATAAATCACTATCATTTGATGTTGCAAAACATCCTGGTTCTTTATAAATCATATCTCCTTCTACTGCATCTAACATATTACTCGCCCAATATATAGGTGTGTAGAAACCATTTTCTTCTTTATATTTAGGATAATATACATTATTTGTTTTTGTTATATTTTTAAGCTGATATTCTAAAATATAGTTTATATCCTTATCATAATAAAAAGTAGAATCCATTATTAAACTTACTATAAAAAGGTCTCTATATTTATAATTAACATCTGATATATCTAAATCTAAAAATAAGTTTCTTACATAAAATTTTTCTATTATAAAATTTAATTCTTTTCCAAGATCCATTAATTTATTTATATCATTATCTAATTTTTCTCTTAATTCCTCTAACTCCGATACTTTTTTTGTATTTTCCAATTCTCTTTCATTAAAAGATAGTGAAACTACTGTTGGTAAAAATTATATTATTTATGCTTAAACATATTTGTAAGTATTTTTATTTTTTCAGATTTTTGATCATTTACATTTCCAAGTTCATATCCCCAAACATAATCTTGAGTTCCTAATTTATCTGCTAACATATACTGTTGTTTTGCTACAAAATCTGAATATACTTCAAGATTTTTGGGATCATCCATGTACTGAGTTATTTCACCAATATTAATTAAATAAGTAAATTTTTTCATATTTGTAATCCCAACAGCCTTTGAAATCACATCATAAAAATATTTCATCTTATTTATTCTACTACTCATAAAATCATTAATATTATCTATAAATTAAAATTCCTTAAGTTCTAAACTAATAACAGGCACAATTTCATGTTCAATACAAAAGCTTAATAAATTATTCAATTCGTATCCATTTATAACTTTATCAAGATGTACAAGTCTAAGTTCTTTAGTTTCATCATCAATACTAAACAATAACATTATTTCATTTATTTTAAATGCTTTAGTAAGCTCTTTTAAAGTTTCTAAATAATTTATACCTAAACTCTTTAAATTCCTAATAACACTCCACTTTTTATATATTCCATAATCCTTTTTTTTAGATAAATCAATTTTATAGCTATTTTTAAGTTTTGAATTTTCTTCTTCTATATAACTACTATAATTAATAGAATCAAAATTTTCATATAAATTCAAAAATTTACTATTATCATTTAATTT
>CAMIZH010000095.1 GCA_946403255.1 uncultured Peptoniphilaceae bacterium
AGAGAGGAAAAAATATGATTAATTATTATTCAATAGAGAACGGGAAAATTGTAAAATATAAAGAAGAACTAGAACTTTTCTGGATAGAAATGCAATCGCCAGAAAAAGATGAAATCGATGAAATAGTAAAAGAATATAATTTACCAAGAGATTATATTTATGATATAAATGATCCTCAAGAAATTTCAAGATTTGAAGGAAATGAAGATGATAGAAAAGCAAAATTAATTATGCTTCTTTTTCCTTTTGAATTAAAGAAAAATTCTTATGCAACTAGGCCGATAAGCATTATATTAACTGAGAGTGTTGTTATAACTGCAACAGCTTTAGAATCTGAAGTTTTAGAAGAATTAAAAATTGGAGAATTTAAAAGATTTGTAAAAACTCAAAGTAAAGAAGATTTTATTTTAGAAATAGCATGGAGAATATCTCAATCCTTTATACTTGCTGTCAGGGAATTAGAAAGAAGTATAGATTTAATTGAAAAGGAAATTAGAAAATCAACAAAAAATGAATTGTTTTATAATATGATAAATATTCAAAGATCTTTGATTAATTTTCAAATGGCAACTAGAGAAAATGGTCCAATTATTGACAGAATATATGAAATAGATAAATCCTTTATGACGGATGGTAGAAAGTCTTTAATTCACGATTTACAAGTTGAAAATAAGCAAGCGGCTATAATGGTTGAGAAATCATCAACTATGATAGAAAATCTTTCAGATTTATATTCAAATGTAATTTCCAACAATTTAAATGATGTTATGAAAATTTTAACTTCAATAACAATTGTTTTAACGGTACCAACAATAATTGGAGGGCTTTGGGGGATGAATACATCACTACCTTTTGCAAATGAAGAAAATGCCTTTTATTACTTATTAGGTTTATCCTTACTTCTTAGTTTTTTAATAATATATGCGCTTAAAAAGAGGGATTATTTATAATGTACGAAGATTTAAGAATATTTTATAAAGATGGAAAAACTAAAGATTATGAATTTAGAAAAAATGCTCTTATAAGTTTAAGAGATAAGATTATTGAGAAAAGAGATTTAATAAATATAGCTCTTTATAAAGATTTAGGTAAAAGTGAATTTGAATCAGAAATGAGTGAGATAGCTTTTTCCCTAATGGAAATAAATTATTTAATTAAAAATTTAAAGAAATTTATGAAAAAGAAAAAAGTAAGAACATCTATTATAAACTTTCATTCAAAGAGTTATACATTTTTTGAGCCACATGGATTAGTTTTAATTATTAGTCCTTGGAATTATCCTTTTAATCTTTCAATAGTTCCATTGGCAGCTTCAATTGCAGCGGGAAATGTAAGTGTGTTAAAAACATCTTCTTCATCACCAAATACTTCAAAAATTATAAAAGAAATAGTTGAAGAAATATTTGAGGAAGATTTTGTAAAAATTGAAGTTGGAGCAAGTGGAGTAAATGAAAAAGTAATGTCAGAAAAATATGATTTTATATTTTTTACTGGTGGAGAAGAAACAGGAAGAAAAGTATATAAAAAAGCAGCAGAGGATTTAACTGAGATTGCTTTAGAACTTGGCGGGAAAAGTCCATGTATAGTTGATAGTGATATAGATTTTGAAATAGCTGCACAAAGAATAGTATGGGGCAAATTTTTAAATTGTGGACAGACCTGTGTATCTGTTGATTATATACTTGTAAAAGAGGATAGTTATGAACAGTTAATCCTTGAAATAAATAAAGCAATTGTAAAGTTTTATGGTGAAAATCCAATTGATTGTAAAAACTATGGAAAAATCATAAATGAAAAAGAATATAATAGATTAGTAAATATATTAATAAAAGAAAAAGTGGATATAGAAGGAAGTAGAGAAAGTTTAAAGATAGCTCCACATATTTTAAAAGCAAACTGGGATAGTCCATCGATGAAGGAAGAAATATTTGGACCAATTTTGCCAATTATAAAATATAAAAATATAGATAGAGTAATAGAAGTTTTAAATAGTAAAAAGACGCCACTTGCTTTATATATTTTTTCAAAGGATAAAAATTTTATAAAAAAAGTAAGTGAAAATGTTAAATATGGTGGAGGTTGTGTAAATGATACGATAACACATCTTTCAAATTCAAATTTACCTTTTGGTGGAAGTGGAGAAAGTGGTTTTGGTAGATATCATGGAAAGAGTAGTTTTGAAACTTTTTCAAGACAAAAATCAATTTTAGATAAAAGTTACTTTCCAGAAATTCTTTTAAGATATCCGTCAAAGAGCAATAATGTTTCTATTATTAAAAAAATAATGAAGTAGATTTTTATTTAATGAAATCTTAAGTGTATCTTAGACTTTTTTCAAATAGATTATACAAAGTAAAGCATATTAGAAGATATAATATATTTAGAAAGTGAGGGAGAGGGCTTATGGGCTTTTTAGATGAAATATTTAAACCAAGTATAACTAAGAAAGTTATATTTACAATTGATAGAGAGCATGGAACTGGTGGCTATGAAATAGCGAAAAAATTAAGCTCTAAATTAAATATTCCTTTATATGATGAAGAACTTATAGAGTTAAAAACTTTAGAGGGAAAAGTAGATTTAGGAGAAATATCAAAAGATGATTCCTTTTTACAAGGAACTATTTATGATTTATATAGAGAAAATTATTCTTATTCCCAAGAAGATATATCAAATGTAGATGGAGCATTTCTAGCAAATTCAAAAACTATAAGAGATTTTGCAAAAAAAGGTTCTTGTATAATAATGGGAAAATGCTCAAATTATGTTTTAAGAGAATATAAAAATACATTTAATATTTTTATAACTGCAGATGAAAAGTTTAAGATAGATAGACTTATGGATTTTTATGATGCAGATGAAGAAAAAATAAATTCAAAGATGAGAAAAAAAGATGTTAGACGAAAAAATCATTATAATAGATTTACAGATGGAGAATGGGGTTCTGCTAAAGAGTATGATATGACTATTAATTCTGCTAAATATGATTTTGATGATATTGTCAATTTAATAATAGAAGCTTCTAAAATAAAAAAATAAATGGTAAAAACCATTTATTTTTTTTCATATTGATTTAAGAATTCTATATCCATGCCTTCTTCATATAGATAAAAGGCTTTACCTTCGTTAATCATAATTGATGGAACACCAACATTATTTGCTCTTTTAGTTGCTTTAAAAAATGGACTACTATCTCTAAAGTGTAAAAATCTTTTTAAGTTTTTCATACTATCAGTGATATCTACTAGTTCATATTCTATATTTGATTGTTTAAAAGCTACAAGAGCAGCTTCGGTGTCAGGGCATTTACTGGAAATAAATAATGTTATCATAGACTTTCCTCCAAAAATTTTATTAATTTTTCTTTAAATTCTAAATTATCTTTATTTTGTCTTTTCTTATTTTTTGAATATATACCCTTTTTTCGGTTAATACTATTAACATGTCTTAAACCGAGAAATATATTTATATTGTCATCATTTACAATATTTCCGAAGAAATCCATAACATAGGATTCTTTTGAAAGGACAAGTGCAGAAAGACCACGATCTTGAGTTATAACTAGATCATCTTTTTCTAAATGATTTACTATATATAAATCAGCTGATTCGGCTGAGATATCAACACTTATAATTGTAGGGTATGATGAGTTGATATTTTGTGAATAGTTCTTCACAATAATAAGAGGAATGTTTTTTTCCTTTGCTACGTCTATAACAATATTTGTTATAGGAGATGCATCTGCATCTAAATAGATTTTCATAGTATCACCAGATTCTATTATACTATAAGTATTTAAAAAAAAATTATTTGATGATATAATTTATTAGTTATGAGGTGAAAATATGCTAGCCTTAATTTTAGGGACAGTATTGGCAGTTTTTTTAGCAGGAATTATTTTTAAATCACTTTCTGTGATATTTAAAATACTTGTAAATATTTT
>CAMIZH010000096.1 GCA_946403255.1 uncultured Peptoniphilaceae bacterium
TAACAAGGTCTAATCTTTTTTCTAAAATAGAAAAGAATTTATTTTCATCTCCATTTGCAAGTATAGCTATTTGTGGAAGGTTTATAGAACAAGCTCCCATATTAAATCTACCTTCAAATTGATATTGTCCTTTTTCGTTTTTCCAAGCTGGTAAAAAGGCTCTACAGCCCATAGGACTAAATACATTACCTTCATAATTTTGAGCCATTCTCTTAGCAGAAATATAGTCAGGATACATTCTCTTAGCAGTACATCTAATAGATAGAGTAGTTAAATAATGATATTTAGAATCTTTATGAATATTATTTTCATCAAGAACATATATTAATTTAGGGAATGCAGGAGTAACATAAACACCAACATCATTTTTGATACCTTTAATTCTTTGTTTTAAAATTTCTTCAATAATTTGAGCAACTTCATCTTCGTAAGGGTCTTCTTCTCTTAAATACATAAACAATGTAACAAAAGGTGCTTGGCCATTTGAAGTCATAAGCGTATTTATTTGATATTGAATTGTTTGAATTCCACTTTCTAAATCTTTTTTAGTCATTCCACGAGCCATTTTTTCAGCAAGTTCAACATCACCAAGTGTATCAATAGCAAGACTTAAGTTTTTTTCATAAGATTTGCGTAAATATTTACCTAAACAGGCAATGTCAATTGATTGGCCACCATATTGATTTGATGCTATTTGTGCAATGATTTGAGTCATTACATTACAAGCAACTTGGAAAGATTTTGGAGTTTCAATCATTTTACCATTTACAACTGTTCCTTTATCTAACATATCTTTCATGTTAACTAGACAACAGTTAAAAATAGGTTGAATAATGTAATCTAAATCATGTATGTGGATAGCTCCAGCATCATGAGCTTCTACTAAATCAGCAGGAAGCATTTTTCTTTTTGCTATGTCTTTTGAAACCTCTCCAGCTATTAAATCTCTTTGAGTTGATGCAATAATTGGATTTTTGTTAGAATTTTCATCCATAACATCTGTATTAGTTTGATTAAGTAATCCTAAGATTTCAATATCTGTTGTGTTTTTTTCTCTTTTATATTCTTGAACTGATCTATAAGCTTCGTAAGCACGAGCTGTAGATGGATTATTATAATTTACAAGTTTGTAGTAAACTTGTTCTTCAATTTCAAGAATTGAAATATCTTTATTTGCTAGTTTTGCCAGTGCTTCGATTTCTTTTGCTATTTGTTCCGCTTGATTTTCTACAAATATTCCATTGCTAGAGTTCATTGCCTTCTCAATTGCAATACGGATTTTTTTAGCATCAAAGCTTACTTTTGTACCATTTCTTTTTATAACTTCTACCACTTTACTTGACCCCTTTCAGTTAATTTCTATATTTATAATTATAACCTAGTGGTAAGGTAGATACAAGATATAGTATTAATTATTTATGTTTTTATTTTTAGACACAATATATAGAAGGAGTTAAAAGGTGATAGAAAGGCGATAAACAAAGGATTTAAGAATATGTTAAGAAAAATATATTTTAACTAGGCTAAATTTTAAAATATAAATACTAGATATAGAGTATATTTTAAATTCAAAAACCTAAGAGTTATATAGAAATTACTCTTAGGTTTAATAAATATTATTTTTAATTGTAGCCAGTATATATATTTCTATTGTCTTTAAAGTATTATTTTCTTTTTTTAAAAAAGATTACATATAAAATTAAGGAGAATAAAATGAATATTAAAAATATGGATAATATCTTTTTCATAAATAACCTCCTAAAGATAGATACTATTACTTAACTTATATCTAATATTACATTATAAGATAAAAATAACCAAGAGTAGAGGAAATACTCTTGATTACAATAAATTATATATTTAATTTATATCCCATTTCTAAAACAGATTCTTTAGCTAAGACATCTAGAGAATCAATTACATAAGGTTTTAAATCTTCATCTAAAACTACACAACTAAGTTCTGTACAAGCGATAACTATAAAATCTATATTTTGATTTTTATAATCTCTTATAATATTATTAAATTCTTTTGAGTCTCTAGAATTTGTAGATTTAATATTATAGATAATTTCCATAAGACTATGTTTTACACTCTTATCTAAACCGATAATGTTTAAATTATATTTTTCAGAATATTTATTATAAACTTTTCCATCAATAGTTCCTTTAGTACCAAGTACCACAATATTTTTTCCTTTATTTTGTGATATTTTTTTCATAGTTTCTTCTATCATATTTATAATTTTAATAGGGGTAAGTTTTTGTACATCATCATAGAAATAATGAAAGGTATTACAAGGGATTGCAATTCTTGATACATTAGCCATTTCAAATAGTTTTAAATCTTCTTTTATAGAATTTAATAATATATTTTTATCCTTATTATTTAAAATCAAGTCCGTTCTATCAACTATGGAGGTATTTGAAGATATTAAAGTATTAATATGTTCTTGATCTTTATTGGCTAAAGTATTATTAATAATTTTCTCATAAAAAATAGTTGTGGCTAGGGGGCCCATACCACCTAAAATAGCTAATTTTTTCATATAATCACCTTTTTATTCTCTACTTGGAGTCATTTCTTCTAAATATACTGAATGATCTAACTCATTTTCACTTTCAGCAACAATAACAGCACATGCAAGGTCACCAACAACATTTATTGAAGTTCTTATCATATCAAAAATTCTATCTACTCCTGCTACAAGGGCAATACCTTCAACAGGAAGTCCAACACCTTGAAGTACCATTGCAAGCATAATCATACCAGATCCCGGAACACCAGCAGTTCCTACAGATGCAAGAGTTGCAGTAAGAACAATTGTAAGTTGTTGAGATATAGTTAAATTAAGTCCATATACTTGAGCGATAAAAAGTGCACAAACACCTTGATAAATTGCAGTACCATCCATATTTATTGTTGCACCAAGAGGAAGTACAAAACTTGCAATAGGTTTTGATACGCCAAGTTCTTTTTCTGCGGCTTCCATAGTAACAGGAAGAGTTCCAGCAGAAGAAGAAGTTGTAAAAGCCATTAACCAAGGACTAAAAGCACCTTTATAAAATTGTTTTAAATTCATCTTACCAAATATTTTAACAGTTGAAGAATAAACTAGTAATACATGTAAAGCACAAGCAAAATATACGGCTAAAATTGCCTTTGAAAGAGGAAGTAAAACTTGTGGTCCATTGTGAGCAATAACAGGAGTCATAAGTCCAAATACACCAATAGGAGCAAGTTTCATTATTTTATCTGTAACTTTATACATTGCTTCAGCTATTCCGTTAAAAAAAGTAAGAACAGGTTTGCCTTTTTCACCAACAGCTAAAAGGCCAGCACCTAATATTAAAGCAAAAACGATAATTTGTAACATTTCTCCTTCAATTATTGATTTCAATGGGTTAGCAGGAATAATGCCAACTAAAGTATCAATAAACTTTGGAGCTTCTTTAGCTTCGTAGGCTAAATCTTCAACAGGTAATGTAAATCCGGAACCAACATTAAAAACATTTGCAACGGTAAGTCCAATAATAAGTGCAATTGCAGTTGTACAGAAAAAATAAATAAAAGTTTTTAAACCGATTTTACCAATTTTAGCGGCATCATCTAAATCTGCAATACCAACTAAAAGTGATGAAAAAACTAGAGGAACAATAACTAATTTAATAAGATTTAAAAAAATTGTTCCAAGTGGTTTAATAAAATTATCAGCAACATCTGGATTGTTTTGTAACATAATTCCTGCTAGAATACCTAGCGATAATCCAATTAAAATTTGGAAGGGAAGTGATAGCCTTTTTTCTTTAACCATAAAAATCATCCTTTCTAAGTATAGGTTAATAACTATACTTACTATAACTATTTAAATATCATTGAAAAGT
>CAMIZH010000097.1 GCA_946403255.1 uncultured Peptoniphilaceae bacterium
ATATAAAATAAAAAGGACTTCTATCTCTAGAAATCCCTTCGTAATATTTATTTATTTTGTCCATGTTCTTTAAATTTTTGAACTAATTCTTCAATTTTATCGTCTGGAATTAATTTTAATTCTCCAACTGCCATTGCTTTTACTTGTACTAAGGCACAAAATTCTAAATCTCTAGCGATTTTAAATGCTTCGTCTAATGTACTTCCACATGTTATAAGTCCGTGGTTTGAAAGGATTACAGCCTTTCTTTGTCCTAAGTATTCTACTGCATATTCTGCTAATTTCTCTGTTCCAAATGTTTCATAAGGTGTTGTTTTCACAACCTTGTCTCCACTTGAGGCTATTAAGTAATTTACTGCTTTTAAATCTTCTCCCATTGCTGCCAAAACATTTATATATTTTGAATGTGTGTGGATTATTGCATTTACGTCTGCTCTTTTTTCATAGATTAATGAATGCATCATATTTTCACTTGATGGTACTGAGTTTCCTCTTACTACTCGCCCTTCAAAATCCATATAAACTATCTCTTGTTTTTGAAGTTCTTCATATTCTACTCCTGATGGTGTTATAAGCATTCCATCTTCATGTCTTATACTTATATTTCCACCTGAGCCAAATGTTAAATCTTCAAATAATAATTTTTTCCCACAATCTATTATTTCATTTCTCAACTTTTCTTCCATTTCTTATATCACTCCAAATCTAAAAAATCTAATTGTCTTAATGCTTCAAATAATATTATATTTGCTGAGTTTGAAAGATTTAAACTTCTTCCAAAATCTTTTAACATTGGTATTCTTATTGCCGTTTCCATATTTTCATTTATTAAATCTTCTGGTAATCCTCTTGTTTCTGGTCCAAATACTATAAAATCTCCATCTTTAAATTTTACATCACTATATTTTTTACTGGATTTAGTGCTTGCATAGTAAAAAGTATTTTCTGGATATTCATCTCTTAGTTCTTGAAAGTTTTTATAAACATTTATATCTACTAGATGCCAATAATCAAGCCCTGCTCTTTTTACATGTTTATCATCTATTGAAAAACTTAATGGTTCTATAAGATGTAGTCTTGTATTTGTAAGCCCACAACTTCTTGCGATTGCTCCTGTGTTAAATGGTATTTCTGGTTCATAAAAAACTATATTTAATGACATATTATTCTCCCTTGATAATTTTTTCTGCTGCTTTTATTCCGTCTATTGCTGAAGATACTATTCCGCCTGAATAACCTGAGCCTTCTCCTATTGGATAAATATTATTATATTTTGTTGATTGTAGATTTTCATTTCTCAGTATTCTAACTGGTGATGACGATCTTGTTTCTGCTGCTGTTAATATCCCATCTTCAATTGCAAATCCATGAAGTTTTTTATCCATATTTATTATTGCTTCTTTTATTGAGTTTGTTATTTCTTCTGGATATATGTCATTTAAGTTCGATAATACATATCCCGGTTTTACTGTTGGTATAATATTTCCAACTCTTGTTGATGTTTTATTCTCTAAAAAGTCTTCTATTCTTTGAACTGGTGCAAAATAATTTTCTCCACCTAGTTTAAATACTTTTTCTTCTATTTCTCGTTGAAATTTTATTCCGTCTAATAAATTTTTTCCATATAAGTTTTCATCTATTGTACAAATTATTGCAGAGTTTGCATTTCTTCCATCTCTTTTATAAAAACTCATTCCATTTACACATAGATGATTTTTTTCTGATGACGCATTTATTACATATCCTCCTGGACACATACAAAAAGTATAAACACCTTTTTCATATTCTTCAACTTGATGAGTTAGCATATAACTTGCTTGTGGAAGTGAAGAATCTTCAACTTTATATTGTGATAAATTCACTAAACTTTGTGGATGTTCAATTCTAAATCCAACTGCAAAGGGTTTGTTTTCCATTTCTAGTTTTTTGCTTAATGTATAAAAAGTATCTCTTGCTGAATGTCCTAGTGCTAAAACAAATTCATCTGATGCAAATTCTCCCTTTGTTGTTTTAATAGCTTTTACAGTATTATCTTCTTCTACTATGTCTAGCATTGTAGTTTCAAAGTGCACTTCTCCACCTTTTGATTTTATGTATTCTCTCATATTTTTCATTACAATAATTAGTTTATCTGTTCCAATATGAGGTTTTTGATCATACATTATTTCTTCTGGTGCTCCATTTTCAACAAGAATTTTCAGTACTTCTCTTTGTCTAAAGTCTTTTGATCTTGCTGTTAGTTTCCCATCTGAAAAAGTTCCTGCTCCACCTTCTCCAAATTGAACATTTGAGTTTTCTAATAGTTCTCCTGTTTCAAGAAAATGTTCTATATCTTTTTGACGATTTTCTACGTCTTTTCCTCTTTCAACGACTACTGGTTTATAGCCGTATTTTGCAAGTATATATCCGCAAAATATTCCTGCTGGTCCAAATCCAATTATTGTTACAGTTTTTTCTTTGTATGGAGGATCTATAATATATTTTTTTTCTTGAAATTTTTCTGCATCTTTTATTTTACTTAATTTTTTATCATCTATATCAATATCCACTAAAACTTGATAGTTAAATACTATTCCACGTCTTGCATCTATTGATTTTCTATAAATCTCATATTTAAAATTATCATTAATATTTAATATCTTTTGAATTTTTTTCTTTAAGACTTTTTTATCATCTTTTTCAAGTCTTATATTTCTTATAATTATCATTTTCTTCACCTTTTATATAATATCAAAATTTTTAGTATTTAAAAATAATCATTTGATAAATATTATTTACTCAATAAATAAGAGCTGACTATATCAACTCACTATTAAAAATTAAAATAATAAGAATCCAAAAGATATTTACTATTATACTTTTTAGCAAGTTCTAAAAGATATTCCTTTATTGGCTTGCTACTTATTTTCCCACTTTTATATTTTAAAAAATACTTTTTCATTTTTTCTTTTTCTTCAATTGTCGCTGTATTTTTAAAATATCCCCATACATGATTACTACTATTTAAAAATTCATTTTTATTTATTTCTTTTTCCAATGAATTGTCTATTATCTCATAAAATTTTAAAACATTATAGTTTTCTCTATCTTTTAAAAGATTTCTTATGCTTAAATAATCTTTTTGACTATGTTCTAATATATTATATTTATATTTCGCCCAATCTTTTTCTAAATACTTTATATGATTTCTAAATAGATTATTACATTTAATTGCTGAAAGGTCTTTATCTTTTACTTCAAGCATTATGTCTATATCCATATTTAAATTATCATAAAATTCTTTAAATACTTTCAAATCAATAGTCCTTGAATGCGACCCCTTTTTTTTATTTTCATCTTGTTGAGAATAATGTATTTTTTGTCTACCATCACTCTTTTTCCAAGTTTTACCGAATAATTTTATAATTTCAAATTCATCACTATATTTTTCTGAACTATTTATACTATTATGCAAATTATCAAAAATAAGTGTTACTCCAGTCCTTTTATTTATATATAAAAGGTCTTCTACATTATAAGATTTATCATCATTTTCAATTATTAATCTATCTTTAATAGAATTATCTAGTTTTTCATAATTTTCTATAAATCTTTCTATTGCAGATTTTTTATCTCCATATACTCCACCTACATGAAGTATTATCTTGTGACTTTTATCTAAATTCATAGCATCTAAAATACTTGTGTGATAATAAAGGTCT
>CAMIZH010000098.1 GCA_946403255.1 uncultured Peptoniphilaceae bacterium
ATAAAAATTAAAAAACCTGGTTTGAAAAGAGGATTGTCTTTAGTACTTTCATTACTTGTAGTGATACTTACATTTATATTTTTAAGTGTATTAATTGTTCCACAAATAATTGAATCTATGAAATCTTTCCAAGTAAAACTTCCAATATTTGTAGATCAAGTTTTAAACTATCTACAAACTATTCCTTTTTTAGAAGAACAAATAAATTCTACTCAAGAAATATTTAAAAACTTAAATTGGAATATTATATTTGATAAAACTAAAGAATTTTTATTTAACGAAAACTCACAAGTTTTTTCAAATGCTATGCTAACTGCATCAAATATATTTGGGAAATTTATAAATTCATTTGTAGCATTTATATTTTCAATTTATATTTTACTTGATAAAGAAAAGTTAGAAGTTCAATCAAAAAGATTATTATTTGCAACATTTAATGAAAAGACAGCAAATTATATAAATAAAATCTTTAAACTTTCTCACTATTATTTCTTCCACTTTATAAAAGGACAAGTAATAGATGCTTTGATTTTAGGACTTATGGTATTTGTCGGAATGTTTACACTTAGACTTCCATATGCTGTAATGATAGCTGTTTTAACTGCTGTTCTAGGAGTTATACCAATTGTCGGTGCATTACTTGCCGCTTTTGTAGGAATTATATTTATATTAATAGAATCTCCTTCACAGGCTTTAGCATTTACAATATTTATATTAATCGCTCAACAAGTTGAAAGTAATATTGTTTACCCTAAAGTTGTTGGCTCATCAATATCACTTCCATCAATGTGGACACTTTTTGCAATTACAGTTGGTGGATCACTTATGGGAATAATAGGAATGTGGCTTTTTGTTCCAATATTCGCAATAATCTATACTCTTGTTGGAGAACGTATAGAAAAACAATTACAATCTAAAAATATAAAGATAGAATCCAATTAAATTTGTCATCCCTTCTGTTATAATATAAACATTAGGGGGGATTTTTATGATTAATAGAATATGTACATTTTATTTTACAGGAACTGATACTACAAAAACTGTAGTACAAACTCTTGCTCAAGAAATTGCAAAAAATTTAGAAATTGATGATATTTTTGACTACAACTTTACTACACCTGAAGCTCGTGAAGAAATGCCAATTTTTTCAGAAGGCGATCTTGTTATAACTGGAGTTCCAACAATTGCAGGTAGAGTTCCAAATTTACTTCTTCCATACCTTGGAAAAATAGAAGCAAATGGAGCACTTGGAGTTCCTATTGGACTTTTCGGAAATAGAAATATTGATGATTGTCTTGTAGAACTTCGTGACCTTATGAAAAACGGTGGAATGAATATTATAGCTGGTGGAGCATTTGTAGGAGAGCATTCATTCTCTGAAATTCTTGCAAAGGGCAGACCTGATAATAAAGACATAGAAATCATTAAAGAATTCGGTAAGAAAATTGCAGAAAAAATTAAAAACGAAGACATATCTGAACCAGAAATGGTTGGAGAAGTTCCATACAGAATATACTACACTCCAAGAGATAGACATGGAAATGGTATTGACATTAGAAAAGTAAAACCTAAAACTGATATGGAAAAATGTATTGATTGTAAACTTTGTGCAGAAATTTGTCCAATGGGCGCAATTGATTTTAAAGATGTTTCTCAAACTCCAGGTATTTGTATGAAATGTTGTGCTTGTATTAAAAAATGCCCAACTGATGCTAAATACTTTGACGATGAAGGTTACTTATATCATGCACATGAACTTGAAGATCTTTATGAAAGACGTGCAGAAGTAGAATATTTTGTTTAAGAAGGGATACTATGAAATACACCTATAAAACTAAAATAGGTTATTTAACAATTTCAGAAGAAAATGACATCATAGTAGAAATCTTATTTGGACAATCTGAAAATTTAACAGAAGAAAATAATGCTTTAAAAAAAGCAATAAATGAAATCAATGAATATTTAGATGGAAATAGAAAAGAATTTACTTTTCCTTTCCAAATAAGCGGAACAGAATTTCAACAAAAAGTTTATAATGAACTTTTAAAAATACCCTATGGACAAACTTGTAGCTATGGAGATATAGCAAAATCTATTGGAAATGAAAAAGCATCTCGAGCAGTTGGAAATGCAAACAATAAAAACAAACTACCAATAGTTATACCTTGCCATAGAGTTATAGGAAAAAGCAAAGACCTCACTGGATACGCAGGAGGTCTTAATGTAAAAGAATTTTTATTAAATTTAGAAAATAAATAGAAAAGTGGTTATACAATGTTTTTTACAAAATCAGTATCAGAAAGACGAAAGATGATATTAGAAGGAGATATTTTTAAAACTCTACTATTTCTTTCAATACCAACTATGTTGATGGCACTTGTACAATCTTTAATTCCACTTTCTGATGGATACTTTTTAAATAATTATGGAGGCGTTTTAGTCGCTGGAGCAATAACATTCTCTCAGCCCGTTATAAATATACTTATAGGGCTATCACAGGGCCTAGGAGCTGCTTCAATGGCAATCATAGGTCAATACAATGGCCGAGGCGATTTAAAACGTGTAAAGCACTATTCCTTACAAATACTTGTATTTTCATTTATCATGGGAATTGTAGTAGCACCAATTTGTGTACTTATTGCATTTGTACTATCAAAAAATGTAAACCCAGAAGTTGCTCCATATATATTTAAATACTTATCATTATATTCCCTTGTGATGCCGCTACTTTTTTTATCAGCAATTTACAATGGAATTAAAAATGCAATGGGTCAACCAGAAGCAACTTTTATAAGAATGATAATTTTACTTATACTTAAAATAACATTTAACATAATATTCTTAAAGATATTTTATCTTGGAATAGTAGGTGCAGTTCTTGCATCACTTGCATCTTATTTAATAATCATCACTTGGATGATATTTGACCTTTTTGTAAAAAAATCAGAAATGAAACTAACATTAAAAGGATTTAAATTTGATTTTATTGCAATAAGAGAAGTAATAAAATTAGCAATTCCATCAATGTTTTCATATATGTTTGTATATTTAGGATTTTTCCTAATAAATATGGAAGTACAAGCATATGGACCAAAAGTTTTAAATGCTGCAGGAATAGCAAGTAATATCAACTCACTTTCATTTACAGTACCAAGTTCAGTATCAACAACTGTAACTACAATGGTATCAATGAATATTGGTGTTGGAAATGGAAAAAAAGCAAAAGAAGTTATGTATAAAGGATTAATTCTTGCATTTATATTAAGTATAATTGTTGTAGTTTTCTTTTCGCCTGGAGCACCAGAACTTGTAAAATTATTCCAAAAAAATACAAATGATCCAGAAATTATTAAATTAGCAACCTACGCATTAAATGTATATACATTTTCTGTATTTGGATTTGCACCATATATGGTGATTCAAGGAACTTTTATTGGACTTGGTAGAACAAAGCCACCAATGATAATGGGAATTATGAGAATTTGGCTATTTAGATTTTTATTTATATTAGCTACAAAACCATATCTAGGAGTTAAATCTGTATTTTGGGGAAATTTATTCTCAAATTATATTGCAGCAATAATATTTTTTATAGCGATACAATTTGTATCTTGGGAATCAAAAATTATAGA
>CAMIZH010000099.1 GCA_946403255.1 uncultured Peptoniphilaceae bacterium
TGAAGAAAAGAAAAAAGAGTTACGAAAACTCGGTAAAATAGCTGAAGAGAAAATGTATGATGCAACATATAATGTCAATACTCATAAAGGTATAATATTTTCTTTAGGATTTTTAACTTTTTCAATGGGAATTTTACAAAGAGAAAAAGGATGTAATTACGTAATCGGAGATATTATAAATCAGGTAAAAGAACTTTGTAGCGGAATTACAGAAGAATTAAATGTAGATAAATCAAAAACTTATGGAGAAAAGTTATACCAAGAGTATGGTTTTAAAGGTATTAGGGGAGAGGCAGAAGAAGGATTTTCAAAATCATTAGATATAGGTCTTAGAAATTTTAAAGAAGCTAGAAAAAAATTAAATGTAAATGATAGTTTAATACAAGTATTATTTAATTTTATGATAGATGTAGAAGATTCAAATGTACTTGGTAGAGGAAGTCTTGTAGAACTTGAATTTGTTCAAAAGGTGGGCAAGAAAGTAATCCTACTTGGTGGAATGTATACTGAAAAGGGTAGAGATTATATAAATAGTTTAAACGATTTATTTGTAAGTAAAAATATTTCTCCAGGAGGATCTGCAGATTATTTAATTCTTACCTACTTTTTAAGTTTATTAGATGATGGTGATGAAAATGATAGAGTATAAAGAAGCAATTTATAAGTTTGATAAAAAAGATATTGAAAAATTTTTAGAAAAATATGACTTAACTCTTGAAGAAGATGTTGAGTATACAATTATTGCTATGGATAATGATGAAATAGTTGGAACAGGTTCTGTAAGCGGAAATGTTTTAAAATGTTTTGCAGTAGATGATGATTATCGTGGATTTGGAATTACAAATGCAATTATTTCAAGACTTTTAGAATATGAATATAAAAATGGACGAAATCATTTGTTTATTTTTACAAAGCCTAAAAATTCAAAAATATTTGCGAATTTAGGGTTTTCTGAAGTAGCAAGAGTTGATGATGTTGTTCTTTTTGATAGTGATATAAAATGTCTTTATAATATATTAAAAAAAATAGAAGATAAAGATGAATCTGGGGTAATTATTGTAAATGCAAATCCTATGACTAAGGGACATTTACAACTTATTGAAAAGGCCGCAAGTGAAGTAAAAAAACTTCATGTCTTTATGGTTTTAGAAGATAAGTCAGATTTTCCTTATGAAGATAGATATAATATTGTAAAAGAAGCAACTGAGCATTTGGACAATGTAGTTATCCATAGGGGAAATGAGTATATTATTTCTAGAGCAACTTTCCCGACATATTTTTATAAAGATAAAAAAATCATAATAAAAAGTTATAGTACTTTAGATATAACAATTTTTGCAGAATATTTTGTAAAAGCTTTAAATATTAAAAAAAGATTTGTGGGAACAGAAGTTACTGATGTAGTAACAAGAGTTTACAATGAAGAAATGAAAAGAATTCTACCTGAGTATGGTGTAGAGGTTGTAGAAGTTCCAAGGTTTGAACTTGAAGGAAATGATATAATTTCAGCGACTAAGGTTAGAAAATATTTAAAAGAAAAAAATTATGATGAAGCATTTAAGTACTTACCAGAAGCAACTATAAAATATTTAAAATCAGATAAAGCTAAAGAAAGTTTAGAGAAATTGAGATGAAATATAGTAAAGAACAAATAGTTCGATTAGAAAAAATGCTTTTGGCTAAAGAACAAAGGGCAAATATTCAAAAAAAATTAATAGAAGAATATAATGATTCATTAATTTCTTTTATGTTAAATATTCCAGGGCAGGTTAAAAATTCAAAAGAATTTGTAGACTTTCATAAAGGGTATATTGAAGAAATAAAGAAAACTTTAAAAGAAAAAAATATTTTAATTTTAAAGGAAGAGTATTTCAATAAGGAAACTGGAATGGAATATTTTGCTATTGTTCATTGTGATGAAAAATTATTAAAAAAATATATGGTAGATATTGAAGAAAGAAATGATAAAACAAGACTTTTAGATATAGATATTTTTTCTAAAGAATACAATCAAATATCTAGAAGTAGTTTAAATTTACCAAATAGAAAATGTATAGTTTGTAATGATGATGCAAAATCTTGTATCAGACTTGAAAAGCATAATATAAATGAGTTGGAAGAAAAAGTTAAAGATATAATTAAGGGGTGTTAATATGGCTAAAAAGAAAATAGAATTTACTGAAACAGTGTTAAGGGATGCACATCAAAGTTTAATGGCTACTAGAATGAGCTATGAGGATATGGAGCCTGCTCTTGATTTATTAGACAGAGCTGGATATAGAGCCTTAGAATGTTGGGGTGGAGCTACATTTGACTCTTGTATAAGATTTTTAGATGAAGATCCATGGGAAAGAATTAGAAATATTAAATCTCATCTTGGAAATACTAAAACTCAAATGCTATTAAGAGGCCAAAACTTATTAGGATATAAGAACTATCCAGATGATATAGTTGAAAAATTTATAGAACTTTCTGTAAAGAATGGTATTGATATTATAAGAATATTTGATGCTTTAAATGATGTTAGAAACTTAGAAACTTCTATTAGAGCTACAAAAAAAGCTGGAGCAGAAGCTCAAGTTGCAATTTCTTATACTGTATCGGAAGTTCATACTATAGAATATTTTGTTAATCTATGTAAAGAAATTGAAAAAATGGGCGCAGATTCTATCTGTATAAAAGATATGGCAGGAATTCTTACTCCAAAAGAAGCTTATGATTTAGTTAAAGAAATTAAATCTACTGTAAAATTACCAATAGAAATGCATACTCATGAAACTACTGGAATAGGTTCTATGACTTATTTAAAATCAATAGAAGCAGGAGCAGATATTATAGATACTGCTATATCACCATTTTCAGGTGGAACTTCACAACCACCAACAGAATCACTTTATATGGTTGCAAAAGAAATGGGATATGAAACAAGTTTAAATATTGAAGTATTAGAAGAAATTTCAGAATATTTTGAAGGTGTAAAAAATAAATATATAAATAATGGTACACTTCCAATTAAAATGTTATCAATTGATCCAAATGGACTTATCTATCAAGTACCAGGAGGAATGCTTTCAAATCTTTACACACAACTTCAAGGCTTAAAACAACTTGAAAAATTTAATGCTGTTTTAAGAGAAGTTCCAAATGTTAGAAAAGACCTTGGTTTTCCGCCATTAGTTACTCCAATGAGTCAAATGGTTGGTACTCAAGCAGCTTTTAACGTAATTATGGGTCAAAGATATAAAATGGTTCCAACAGAAATTAAAGATTATTTAAAAGGACAATATGGAACAAGTCCAGTTCCAATCAATGAAGAGTTTAGAAAATCTATTATAGGAGATGCTCCTGTAATAGTAGATAGACCAGCTGATCATTTAGAGCCTGGATTTGAAAAAGCTAAAGCTGAAATAGGTTCACTTGCAAGAACAGATGAAGATGTTTTAACTTATGCTTTATTCCCAGAAGTAGGTCGTGCTTTCTTAGAAAGAAAATATAA
>CAMIZH010000100.1 GCA_946403255.1 uncultured Peptoniphilaceae bacterium
ATTTTTTTGTTCATATTTTATGAACCTCCTTTTATTATTATGTATTACTAATTTAAATTTATAATATAAATAAAGAGAAATCAAAGTGTAAGTTAATTGTGTTTAAGTTATTTTTTAGTTTAGAAATATTTTATTAATTTAGTTTGTTTTTTATTGATAATAATGTGAGAGATTTGTTGTAAATGCACATAATAACTTTGATAATAACATATTATAATGATATAATTATTTTTATGAATTAAGAAACGGGAGGATATAATGAAAGAAAAACTTTTAGAAATTAAAGATAGAGTTAAAGAATCTCTTGAGAATGCAAATAACATAGAAGAAATTGAACAAATTAGAGTTTCTATTTTAGGTAAAAAAGGTGAACTTACTGGAGTACTTAAAGGAATGGGAAAACTTTCTAAAGAGGAAAGACCTGTTATTGGAGCTGTTGCAAATGAAGTTAGAACTGAAATAGAAGAAATTTTAGAGGCTAAAAAAAGTAATTTAGAAGCTAAGTTATTAGATATTAAATTAAAAGAAGAAAGAATTGATGTTACTTTAAAAACTGATAATTTTAATTTAGGTCACGAAAATCCTCTTATTAAAACAACTGAGGAGTTAGAAAAACTATTTATTAGTATGGGCTTTACTGTTTATGATGGTCCTGAGGTTGAATCTGTAGAAAACAACTTTGATGCGTTAAATGCACCAGAAAATCATCCTTCTAGAGATTTAAGTGATACTTTTTATATAAATGCGGAAACTTTATTAAGAACTCAAACTTCTCCTGTTCAAATAAGAGCGATGAAGGAAGATGGTGCTCCTATTAGAATGATTTGTCCAGGTAGAGTTTTTAGATCTGATGAGGTTGATGCTACTCATTCTCCTATGTTTCACCAATTAGAAGGTCTTATTGTAGATAAAAATATATCTCTTGCAAATTTATTTGAAACTTTAAATACAGTTGTTAAAACTATTTTTGGAGAAAACATTCAAACAAGATTTAGACCACATTATTTCCCTTTTACTGAGCCTAGTGCAGAGGTTGATGTAACTTGTACTTCTTGTGGTGGGGAAGGTTGCCCAAGTTGTAGTAATACTGGTTGGAGTATGGAACTTTTAGGATGTGGAATGGTTCATCCAAATGTTTTAAGAAATTGTGGAATTGATCCAGAAGAGTATAGTGGTTTTGCTTTTGGAATGGGAATAGATAGAATTGCTATGGTAAAATACGGCATTGATGATATAAGACTTTTATTTGACAATGACGACAGATTTTTAAATCAATTTTAATGGAGGCTAGATTATATGTTATTACCAATAAAATGGCTTGAGGACTATGTTAAGGTAGATGAAAGTGCAAAGATAATTGCTGATGAAATTACTGCAACTGGTTCACATGTTGAGTCAATAGAAGATAGATCAGAAGGACTTAAAAAAATTGTTATCGGGAAAATTTTAGAAATAAAAGGACATCCTGATGCTGATAAGCTTGTTGTTTGTCAAGTTGATGTAGGAGAAGAGGTTCTACAAATTGTTACTGCTGCAACAAATGTTTTTGAAGGGGCAATTGTTCCTGTTGCTTTAGTGGGTGCACATTTAGCTGATGGAACAAAAATTAAAAAAGGTAAGCTTCGTGGTGTTGAGTCTAAGGGAATGTTTTGTTCTTTAGAGGAAGTTGGATATGATAGTTCAATTATTTCTAAGGAAGCAAAGGATGGCATTTTTATAATCAATGAAGATATAGAGCTTGGTACAAGTTTTATTGAGGCTATAAACCTTCAATATGAAATTATTGAATTAGAAATTACGCCAAATAGATCAGATTGTTTAAGTATAATTGGTATGGCTCGTGAAACGGCTGCTACTTTTAAAAAAGAACTTAAAGAACCTGAAATTGTTATAAAAGAAGAGTCTGAAGATATAAAAGATTATTTTAATAGTATAGAAATTGAAAGTGAAAATTGTAATAGATTTTATGCTAGAGTTTTAAAAGAAGTAGAGATTAAAGAGTCACCTTTATGGTTACAAAATTATATTACATCTTGCGGTATAAGACCTGTAAATAATATTGTAGATTTAACAAATTTTGTAATGCTTGAATATGGTCAACCATTACATGCTTATGATTTAAATGATTTAAAATCAAAAAAAATTGTTGTTAGACAAGCAAATGTTGGTGAAAAACTTACGACTTTAGATAATCAAGAACGTGAGTTAAAAGAAGAAGATATTTTAATTACTGATGGTGAGAATATTATAGGGCTTGCTGGAGTTATGGGTGGATTAGATTCTGAGGTTAAGAAGGAAACTAAGACTATATTACTTGAAGGCGCAAGTTTTAATGATAAGAATATTAGAAAAACTTCTAAAAGATTACAACTTAGAACTGATGCTTCAGCTAGATTTGAAAAATCTGTTGATCCAAATTTTGCAAGTACTGCGGTAAATAGAGTTTGTCAACTTGCTGAAGAAATTGGTGCTGCAAAAGTTGTTGGTGGAAATATTGATAATTATCCAATAAAAAGAATTGAATCTAAGGTTAAATTAAGAGAAGAAAAGTGCAATAATTTAATTGGAATAAATATAAGTATTGAAGAAATGGCTGAAATTTTAAATAGTCTTGAAATTGCTACTGAAATTCAAGGAAAAGAATTAATTGCTACTATTCCAACTTTTAGATTTGATATTGAAATTGAAGAAGACTTAATTGAGGAAGTTGCTAGAATTTATGGATATCATAATATTGAGCCAAAACCTCTTGAAGGAAGTATAACTGTTGGTGGAAAATCTAAGCTTAGAAATTTAGAAGATAGAGTTAAAAAAGTTTTACTTTCATTAGGTTGTAGTGAATTTATGACTTATTCATTTGTTAGCCCTTCAAATTTTGATAAATTAAATATTAGTGAAGATAATAAGTTAAGAGATGTAATAAAACTTATAAATCCACTTGGTGAAGAGTATAGTATTATGAGAACAACTCTTGTTTCAAATATGCTAGAAGCTCTTTCTAAAAATGAGCATAGAGGAAATAAAAATGTAGCTGGTTTTGAGTTTGGAAATACTTTTATACCTCAAGGTGAAGACCTTCCAAAGGAAGAACATAAATTATCTATTGGTTTTTATGATATTGGAGATTTTTATTATCTAAAAGAGTTAATAGAAAAGGCTCTTTGGTCAATTGGTGTTTCTGATTTAGTTTATAAAAGAGCTGAGGTTGAGTATTTACATCCTGGTAGATCTGCTGAAATATATTTAGGTGATGAATATATTGGGTTACTTGGTGAAGTTCATCCAAATGTTTTAAAAAATTATGAAATGAAAAAGAAAGTTTATATAGCAGAGCTTGATTTTGAACG
>CAMIZH010000101.1 GCA_946403255.1 uncultured Peptoniphilaceae bacterium
TGAGATACTTTTAAAATATTGAATTTCCCTTTTATATCCTGTTCAACAGACTCGGATATATCTCCTGTAAACAATATATTTTTATCTTTATGTGATAATTCTAAAACCATTGATTTATCATTATCATTTGTAAAATCATCTGCATTTGTAATTACTCCAAAATAAGTATCTTTTGACAGATTAATCTTATCTTTTTCTTTTAATAAAAACACCTTTATATTTCTTTTTAAAAGTTCATTTAAAATCTCATTATCTTCATAATAGGAAACATAAACATTTTTAATATTTATATAATCTAAAATATCAAAAATACCTTCAATATGATCTAAATCATAATGGGAAATAAATAATCCATCTATATTATTTATATTATGTCTTTTTAAATAATTTAATGTATAAATTCTTCCTGGATTATATTTTTTTGAATAATGTCCACCTGTATCAACTAAATAATTTTTATTTTTATATTGTATAACTGTACAATCTCCCTGATCTACATATAAAAAATTTACATTTAAATTTCTACTATCTAATAAACTATTATAAGAAATAAATAAAGTTGAAAATATTAAATAAAAAACAATTAGATTTTTTAAAGGTAAGAAATCTTTTAATCTATTTCTATTTAATATAATAATTATTATAACATAATAAAATACTAAATCTTTAGGTGAAAATCCATAGTATTTAAAATTAAAATACTTAAATTTATTTATAAAATTCAATATAAAATAAGCGCTATTCAATAAAATATTTAATGTTGGAGAAATTAAAAATCCTAGAAAACTAAAAATTATTAATATAAAAGCTAATACTATTGCTAAGGAAAAAAATGGAATTAAAACTAAATTTGAGATAAATGAAAGAAAACTAAATTCATAAAAATAATATAAATTTATTGGTATTAATAAAATACTTACTGAAAATGTTAAAACTAAAGAGGATATTAAATAATTATCTGAAAAATAGTTTTTAATTCTTTTATAAAATATTAAAATTGATAAAACAGACATATAGGAAAATATAAAAGATAAAGAATATATCACATATGGATTTATAAATAGATTTACTATAAAACTAAAGCTAAGAGCATCTAGCGAACTATATTTCCTTTTAAATACAAAAGCCATATACATACATAAACTCATTATAAAAGCTCTTATTGCCCCTACTGGTAATCCCACAACAATTATATATATTCCTACTATAAATAAAGCAAAAGCTCGTCTTTTCATCTTTGAAATATTTATAAATCCTAAAATAAAATCGAAAAATCCTATTATTATACTAATATGTAGTCCTGACAAAGCTAAAATATGTGCAATACCTGCTTCATTAAATAAAATATTTATATCATCATCTATGTAGTTTCTATTTGCTAAAATTATTGATTTCATTAACTTACTATTTCGTTTATTTAGATTTTTATCTAATACTTTTTCTATATGACTTATTAATTTTTTTTGAAATATTCTAAATTTATTTGGTTCTTTAATTTTTTCTAAACTAGAAATATTTATTTTTGCATATATACAATTAGATCTCTTTCTATTTTTCTGATTGTATCCATACTCATTCATTGAAGTATCAAAATCTTTTATATCTTCAGAAACACTTAACACTTCACCTACATTTAATTTTTCTTTTGTAAAGGCAGAGTATTTTTTCTTATTACCTTTACTCTTTAAAATAACATTATGATTCTCTACTTTTTTTACTATGTATAATCCTTCAGTTTTATTTTCTAAATTATGTATTTCTCTACTCTGTAATGACATATTTAAACCAGATGATAAAAATATAAATAAAGCTAATAAAAATATTTTATAATTTCTATTATTAACTTTAAAAAATAACAATAAACTCGTTAATGATAATAATAAAAATATATAAAAGTTAACATTTAAATCTTTAAAAAAGATTACTCCCAACAAGGAACTAATAACTAAATAAAGCATATTATCACCTCAAGCTTAATATATTACATAAAATATTTAAAAACAATAAAAAAGCAAGAGTCTGTCAGCTCTTGCTTTTTTATCCCTATAATTCATCTAATTGTAATTTCATTTTTAATTACTATGTCTTTTAATATATCTCTTTTAAAATCAACTTTCCCCAAAGCATCCTTATAGATATTATTAAATCATTTCTAAAACTTTCCCCACAAAAGCTTTATTAACTTAACTTAATTATATTTTATTTTATAAAATTCATGAATAGCAATTTTAATTAAATTAGGCGAAATTATTTATTTCTTAATGATTGTTTTAAATAAAAACACTTTATTTTTTATTTTCAATCAGTATTTTAGGACTTATTTTCCTGTCATTTTTTATTTAGCTTCCATTTCATCAATTGTATATGGTTTAACATCTACTAATTTTCCTCTAACAAATAATCTTTTTCCACTATTTTTACCATTTTCATAGTAACAACACATAAGAGAAATAATTGGTTCTTCTTTGTTTTCTTCTCTATCCTCTATTAAATCCACCCTATTTGGATAAACAATTTCTCTATCATTTATTTCATAATAATATATATTTTCTTTATCTGTTATTTTTACAATATCTCCATCCTTAAGTTTTTCAATATTGTGAAACAACTCATCTTTTATTCCATAGTGCCCAGCTATTGAATAATTTCCCTTTCCCATCTCTTGTCCGCTCTTCATAGTAGAAACACCTGCTAAAAGTTTAGCTTCTGATATACCATTGAATATAACTAAATTTGTATCTATTGTTGGCATAACTATTTGACCTATTATTGAATTTTTATCAACTTTATCAAGACTTAAAAAAGTCTTTGTTGGAATTATATATTCTATATCATCAAATTCAAATAAATCTTCTTTTTTATTTTCTATAACATTTTTACTAATATCTGTTATTTCAAACTCTTTAATTAATTTTTCATTATTTCTACTAATTGAATTTGATAATATAAATTTACTACTTAGTAATAATAATCCTGTTAAAAATAAAATTATAGCTAATGCTTTTTTCATAATAATCCCCTTAATATAAAAGGCCCTAATCTCTAGGGCCCATTACTTTATTATTTTTTCTTTCTAAAACTATAAAGTGATGCTGCCATCATTGAAGCGCCTACAAGACCTAATAGTCCAAATCCATCTATACCTGTTTTTGGTAAAAGATTTTTTTCTTCTATTTTTTTATCTTCTGATTTTATAACTACTTCTGATTTATTTTCATCTTCATTACCAGCTTCAAATTCCTCAATCTCAACTCTTTCAACTGTTTCTGGTAATACTGTTTCTGTAATTTCATTTGGTTCGTTTGGTTC
>CAMIZH010000102.1 GCA_946403255.1 uncultured Peptoniphilaceae bacterium
TAGTTTCAATTTCACAAATGACTCCTGGGCCAATTGCCATAAACTCAGCAACCTTTGTTGGGCAAAAAGTTGCACATCTGCCAGGTGCATTTATTGCAACACTTGGAGTTGTAACTCCACAATTTATACTAATGATGTTCTTTGGACATTTTTTATTTACAAAAGGAAAAAAATTCAAAGTTCTTGATTGGCTATTAAATGGTGTAAAAGCAGGAATTGTTTCTTTGATTTTAATAACAGCGTTAAAACTTATAAAAACAAGTATCTTTCCAGAAGGATTTGCACTATCTCAAATAAGAGTTGGAGCATTAGCTGCCTTTATTGTTGGATTTTTATTATACTTTAAAAAATTAGAACTTTTTCAACTTGTTGGTATAGGGGCTGCACTTGGAATTATTATAAACTTATTAATTTAAGACCTTTTTAGGTCTTTTTTATTTTCCACTTATATACTTATATATTTCCGTTATAATTAAATAAGGTGGTGATTTTTTGGAAAACAATAAGAATATCTCTTTAACAAAATTATTTACAACATTCTTTAAGATAAATGCACTTACTTTTGGTGGTGGATATACAATAGTTCCAATTATAAAAGATACTTTTGTAAAAGATTTAAATCTTATAGATGATGATGAAATGATGGATCTTGTGGCTCTTGCTCAAGGTGGTCCTGGCGCTATGGCTATTTCTACATCTTTACTTACAGGTTATAAACTTAGAGGTGCAACAGGGGCTATTGTTTGCTTGATTGCTTCATCTCTTCCTTGTTTAATTATTCTTTCTATCATTTCATTATTTTATAAAGAATTTAGGTCAAACTTTTATATAAATGCTGCTCTTGAAGGAATTAGTGGAGTTATATGCGCCGTTCTTTTAATAACTGTATTTAATATGGGAAAAACTGCATATAAAAAATATCCAATTTTTTCATCTATTGTAATGCTACTTATTTTTATACTTGGATTTGTTGTTGGAATTCATACAGCTCCACTTATACTTTTATGTGCATTAATTGGATTTAGCGTATTTTTTATAATCGATAGGAAGGAGCAAATATGATATTACTTTTAGAATTATATTTAACATTTTTTAAAATAGGCGCTCTTGCCTTTGGTGGTGGATATGCAACTATTCCACTTATTGAAAGATATGTTGTAAATGAAAACAGCTGGCTTGTTATGGAGGAATTTTTAGATTTAATTTCTATTTCTCAAATGACTCCAGGACCAATAGCTGTAAATTCAGCAACATTTGTTGGGCAAAAAGTTGGTGGAATAGTTGGTTCAATTGTTGCAACTCTTGGCGTTGTTACTCCACAATTTATACTAATGATGTTTTTAGGATATTTTTTATTTGCAAAAGGTAAAAAATTTAAAGCACTTGATTGGATTTTAAATGGTATCAAAGCAGGAGTTGCTTCTTTAATTTTAATAACTGCACTAGAACTTATACAAACTAGTATTTTCCCAGAAGGAATCCTAAATATTAAAATAGTTCCAGCTATAACTTTTGTAATTGGATTTATTTTATATATTAAAAAAATAGATGTATTAAAGCTAATAGCTATTGGCGCAATAATGGGAATAGCTTTGAATTTTGTATTTTAAAAAAAGACCCTTAGGGTCTTTTTAATTTACAAAAGAATATAATATTTTCATCAAATCATCTTTTTCTATTGGCTTATTATGTCCAAGTATTCCTATTTTAAAATCAATATCTTTTATATTTTCTATTAATAATTTTATTTTATCTTTATCATGAGACATATTATTATAATAATCTTTACTTACACAATCTCCTAAGAATAATACTTTTTCATTTGGTATAAAAATCAAAACACTGTCATCTGAATGTGGTGCCTCTGTATGAAATATTTCAACTTCTAAATTTCCAAGATCTATACTTAATTTATCATTAAAAACTATATCACCTTTTAAAATTTTTATATCTGATAAATCATCAAATTCTTTAAGTATATTTTCATGTGCAAATTCAATATCTTCTCCACTTTGAAGTCTTTTATTCATATCTTCAAGAGTCCAAGACCATTTTGACATCTCTTCTAATTTTTCTTGAGTTTTGCTATGGACTATTGTATTCGTTAAAAGACTGCTCATTCCATAAGTATGATCCCAGTGCCAATGAGTTATAACACTTACTTTTGGATAACTAAAACCTTTTTCTTTCACCGCTTTTTTAAATATATCCACTTGCTTGTGAGATGCTCCTCCATCTATCATTATGGAAAACTTATCTCCTTTTATATATCCCATGTTTGGATAATCTTTTTCTTTTATTTCTTGTAAATAGTAAATATTTTCACTAATTTTTTTAAAATTCTGCATTTCTTCACCTTCTATCTATTTTCCATTAAAACATAATAGATTATAAAGATTTATTTTTAATATTTATATGGGTATAAACTTTTTACGAGGTGAGATTTTGAATCTTGAAAAAAGAAATCATTATATTGATATGATGCGTGGTATCTCTCTTATTAGTATGATACTTTATCATTTATTATATGACTTAGTTTATATTTTTAATGTTCCTATAAATTTTTATAATCCCAATATTGTAAAGCATTGGCAACTTTCCATATGTATTAGTTTTATACTTATAAGTGGCCTTAGTCTTAATTTTTATAAAGGTCATAAAAAACAAGGACTTATTATTTTTGGTATTAGTCTTATAATAAGTTTTGTAACTTTTATATTTATTCCAGAAGAAACTGTTAAATTTGGTATTCTTTCTCTTATTGGAGTATCTATGATTCTTGTTGGATTTTTAAATAAATTTTTAAACAGAATAAATCCCTATGCTGGATTTTTTATATTTATTTTTTTGTTTTTATTATTTTTTAGTCTTCCAAATGGATCTTTAGGTTTAGAACATATTGAAACTATTGATGTTCCCAATTCAGTATATAGTACTAATTATCTATATCCCATTGGGCTTCCTCATAAAACTTTTTCATCAGCAGACTATTTCCCTATATTTCCTTGGTTCTTTTTATTTCTTTCAGGATACTATTTAGGACTTATTTTAAAAGATAAAAACCTTTTAAAACCTATGGGAAAAAATAATTTAATTTCTGCTTTTGGACGAAATAGCTTATTTGTTTATATAATTCATCAACCTATTTTATATGCTATTTTATTTTTAATCATTGAAATTATTCTAAAA
>CAMIZH010000103.1 GCA_946403255.1 uncultured Peptoniphilaceae bacterium
AGACTTATTTGGAGTAAAACAAAGTGGTGACATGTCATTTAAAATAGCTAATTTAAAATCAGATTATAAGATTCTTGTACAGGCCAAAAAAGATTCTCTAGAATTTTTAAAGTGTAAAGATAATAATACAGATGCTTTAAAAATAAGACTTATAGATACAATTAATCATAGTTAGAGTGTAAACCATAAAAAAAATAAATAATATAAATTGACTTTTAACAAAATCCATATTATGATTAGTACGTATGATGGTAAACGTCATACATAATTGAACGCACTTACGGTCATATAATGTGAGTGTGTATTCAACCAAAACCCCCTGAAATTCCCCTCGAGAGAGGGGAATACTTTTGTTTATAAGGGATTTTTAACTATTTTGGATTTATCTAGATACCACACTAGATACCAAATATTATTTTTTAGATACTAAATTATTTTTTTATTAAAGTTTATTTAAATACCTAGATTTAAATTATCTATGGTATTTTTTACATTAGTTAGATTATTAGGAAACATATGAGCATAGGTATCTAATGTTTCTTTAGTACTAGCGTGTCCTAAATATTTTGATACAGTTGTTACTGGTTGTCCAGTATTTATTAGTAAAGAAGCACAACTATGTCTAAAAGAGTGTAGTGGAATTCTTCTAATATCTGCATTTTTAGCAATTCTACCATTAATTCTAGACATCATTCCAAAAGTTAATGGATCATGTTCTCCGAAGATAAACCATTTGTCATTGAAGCCATAGTACTTCTTTTTTTCATTGTATAAATTTACTAAATCGTTATATAAGACATCAGTGAGAGGTAATGTTCTAATACTTTTAGAAGTTTTAGGTGGAGTTAATTCATAATACTTTTGACTATCCTTAACACTATTAGCTTGTTTAGTAATAGATACTAATTTATTATTCCAATCTATATCAGACCATTGAAGACCTCTTGCTTCACCACGACGTAATCCACAATAATATAACATTTCAAACATTGCTTTATCATTTAGATTAGTAGTACCAGTTATATATTTTTGAAATTCTTCGAAAGTGTAAACATCTTTTTCTACTTTCATTTCATTAGGGTCTTTAAAGAACTCTATTTTTTTATAAAAACGCATTAAATTAATATCATACATTTTCATTCCCCAATTAAGAATAATTTTCAAAAACTTTTGAACATCATTTCTAGTAGAACATTTAATAGGTTTATTCCACAAATCTTGTTGGAATTTATGATATAAGTTTCCATCCATATCTTTTAATTTAACATTTTCAAAATCAGTAAAATACCTTCTTCTTTTTAAATATGTTTCCATTGTTCTTCTTCGAACCTTATTTTTTTGAGATTCGATATATTGGTCGGTTAGTGTACCAAATGTCATATCCATATCTCCACCAAATTCAACTTTACTATTTAAAAACTCTCTTTCAGCATTCATTGCATCTAATTTAGTTTTATATGCTTTAGAAAAACTTTTTTTCCATTTTCCATTTTTATCTTTTTCATTCCAATAATATTTATATTTACGACCATCTTTAGTCCATTGATTCTTAGGTAATTTATATATTCCCATATTTCATTCCTCCTTTTTGTTGGGATTTATAAATATACCAGTTCGTAACAATTATATTTTATCATACAAACTACGAATATTTATAATCATCTCTCAAAATCATCTTTAGATTTTGAATGTTTCTTTAAATAACTATTTGTTTTATCAATAGCAAAATCTATATCATTTGCTTCATACCAAGTATATGGTATATGAAGAATATCAAATATTTTAGAAGTTAGTGAGAATATTTTATTTTGAATTTTCTTTTTAAACATCTTAAATTCATTAGTTATTTCTTCAAATTTATTTTTCCATATATTTATTTCATTATCTTTTTCACTAATAATTTTCTTTTGACTATCAATAATTCTATTTTGTTCTTTATAAGTTTTACCTGATTTAAAATCATTAACTTCTTTAGTTAGAAGTTTAATTTCTAAATCCTTTTTAATATTATCTTCAGCAAGTTCTTTTGAGTAAGTAGATAGATTATCTATATCTTCATCTTTATATTGCTTTAAAATACCTTTTTTAATAGGATTTAAGATATCTTTTGATGTTTCTTTATCAACTTTATCAATAAACTTGTTTTCGGCTTTATTTGCCTCTTTTAATAGTTCGTTTTCTTTTCTTATTTCTTTATTTAAAGCATTTAATTCAATTTGTTGTTTCATAGCATTAGTTAGATGAGTTTTATCTCCACCAATTTCACCTCTAAACAAGTTATAACCTTTTGACTTAATAAATTCGTTATAATCATCTTGAAGTAGAGTATAAGAAGCATTACCACCTTTTTGTTTCCAAAATTGATCTGAATTTAGAAATTTACCTTTAACTGTTTCATAGATATTATTTCCATTTTCATCTTTCTTTTGAATTGGTACTAATTTCTTTTCTCCTTTTTTATTAGTTATTTCGTGTTTTAATTGATGACCATTTTCATCAAGTTCAAATACTTTTCTCTTAACTTCATTAACTACTGGAGTAAAATATATATGCATATGTGGAGTAGATTCATCAAGATGTATTGCTGCATATCTTATATTTTCTTTTCCTACGAAGTCAGAAATAAAGTTAAGACTTTCATCAAAAAATCTTTTTATTTCAGTTGATAGTTTATGATTTTCATCTATAACTACATGTCTAATAGGTTGACCTGCATTATCTCCAGTTTTATAAACTTCTCCAGTATCTTTAAATTCCATTCCGTAATGTTCAAAGAATTCTTGACCACTTGTTATTATTAATCCATTCAATACTTTTGTACTTTTCTTATTTGGATTATAGTTTATATTGTTAGAATAAAGATAATCATATGTAGAACTTGCTAGAGTAGGTCCATCATAATTTATTAATTCTATATTATATGGAGTTCTAGTACTATCATATTTACCAGAACCTTTTCTTTCCTTTAATTCTTTATCTAGTCCACCAATATCTGATGCTTTAAATTTTTCTAATCGTAGTGCTTGTTTTCCTGAGTACATTTATTTTGACCTCCTTTCAATGCTTGTTTTAAAATAATACTCTATCTCACTAGGGCATAATATATGCCCAACCGTGAGCTAAGGAATATTCCTTAGAATCCTTTATGCTTGTAATAGCTAGA
>CAMIZH010000104.1 GCA_946403255.1 uncultured Peptoniphilaceae bacterium
ACATCATTTAAAAATGGTAGAGATAAATTTGGAATTGTAATTGGTGAATACACAGAGGGAATTGTAATTGGATATGAAATATTTAAATACGAAGATATTAAAACAGTTTACAAAGATACTAAAAATGATGCCCTTGTTATAAAAGGTAAAAACGATAAAGGAAACTTTAGAGTAAGCATACAAGCAGAAAAATCTAGAGCAGCTGTAAAAAGAATTTTAACAAGAGCACAAAGAGAAAATAAATTAACAAACGGAAAAATAAATCTATAAAAAGAACCTCTTACGAGGTTCTTTTTATTTTATTTTATTTTAAATCCTTGTTTTTCTATAACCTTCATTACATTTCTTCTTTTTTCATTTATGTCTTCAAATCTTTTTAGCACTTGCTTAGAAAATGTATCTGATCTTTGTCCATTTGCTCTTGTGTCATAATAATGTGTCATTTCTTCATCATACTCTTTTACTTCTTCTAGGTAATTTTCAAATACTTTATATTCATCTTCAAATACTTTTAATTTCATATCCATTCTTGGTTTTATTTGTGGTTCTTGATCTGGATATCCAAATCCAACTGCAAAAACTGGAAATGTCAATTCTGGAAGTTTTAATATATTACATACTTCTTCATTATCATTTAATATTGAACCAAAATAAACTGCCCCCATTCCCATAGATTCTAATGCAATTGTCATATTTTGTGCTGCAAGTGATGCATCTGTAAATCCTTGGAAAAACCTATCCATATCTTTATAAGTATCACCTTTAAATCCAAGTTCTTCTGCAATTTTTTTATTTCTAAATACATCTACTATAAATACAAATAATTCTGGACAATTTTCTAAGTAGCCCTGTGTTGCTATTTCTGTAAGTTTTTCTTTTTTACTTTTGTCTTTTATTCTTATAATTGAATATTGTTGCATTCCTGTTGATGTTGCCGTTCTATTGCATACTTCTAAAAGTGTATTTATATCTTCTTCTTGAATTTTTTCTTCTTTAAACTTTCTTACTGTTTTATGTGCAAGTTGTAGTTTTATAGTTTCATTCATTTTAAACACTCCTTTAATTAAACTTAAATTTATTTTCAATTGCCTTTGTTGGACAAGCTCTTTTACAGTCTAGACATCTAATACATTCTGGACTATTTGGATCCTTGTAAGGTTCTATATGCATCTTACATGCCGTTGTACATTTATTACACTTTATACATTTATCTTCATCTATATTTAATTTATAAAAAGATATTGGATTAAATATTCCATAAAATGCACCTAATGGACATATATATTTACAAAATACTCTATATATTAATATTGAAAGCACTATAAAAAGTATTGCAAGAAGCATCTTCCAAGAAAACAATGCTCCAATTGCTCCTCTTAATATTTGATTTTTTGCAAGTAATGGTACTGCTCCTTCTAAAATTCCTGCTGGGCATATATATTTACAAAAATATGGATCTGAATATCCTTTTTTAATTGATACTATAAATGGTAATCCTATGACAAAGACTACAAGTATTAAATATTTTAAATACTTTAATTTATTATGAATACTATCTTTAACTTTTATTTTTTTAGTTTTTATTTTAAAAAGTAAATCTTGAACAAATCCAAAAGGACATAGATAACCACAGAAAAATCTTCCCATAGTTATACCAAAAAGTATTAATAATCCCATAACATAAGCACTAAATTTTCTATCACTACCAACTACTGCTTGAAGTGAGCCAATAGGACAAGCCCCTAAAGCTCCCGGGCAAGAATAGCAATTTAAAACTGGAACACAAACTCCCTTTGTTGGACCTTTATATATCTCACCTTTGAAAAAACCTTCTAGATTCCCATTGAAAAATAATGTTCCCAAAGCTTGAATATAATGTCTATTATTTTTCTTAAATATATTAACCAATTCCTATACACTCCATACATATATTTGCCGCTTTATTTAAAACAACATTTAATTCTCCAGTATATAAACCAAAAGCTATTAAAAACAAAGAAAATAGTAAAATTATTTTTTTCATTTTACCTCCTATTTATTCAACTAGCTTTTTATTATCATTATATTTTTTAGCAAAAATAAAAACTCCAAAAAATATTAAATTTATTCCTGCCCCAATTAATGCATCAGACCAAGATAAAACTTGATTTGATAACTCTCCACCAGTTAGAACTCCTGCTAAATTATTATTTAAATAATGAATTATAGTTGGCACCCATATATTTTCCGTTACCATATAAGCAAGTCCCATAAATATTCCAATAGCTATACAGAAAACAACCTGAACAATTGCTTGTTGTAAAAATGTTTCTGGGCTATAGAAATAAAGAGATATAAATATATGCCAAATTCCCCAAATAAATCCTAAAATTAAAACACCAACTCTTTTACCAAATAACTTTTGTAGTTTTGGTTGTAGAAAATATCTCCAACCATATTCTTCTCCAAAGAAAAATGCAAATGATAAAAAATAATTTGGTATTAAAATTATTAATAAAATATAATTTATCCCTGACATCATTTCTAAAAATGCAGTCTTATCTGCAAAATATGATAGTCCTGTTCTCATTGCAAAAATTAATATAAATAATCCTATATATAAAAATGAACTTTTTTTATTTATAAAAGTAAATTTATTCTTATTTCTTAATTCTTTATTTTCCATAAAATAACTAGCAATAATAGCTAAATGTCCCACAAAAATAAATAAAGCAAATACATCATTTACTATTTCATTTTTTAAAATCACACCAAAAAGCATAATAATATAAGAAATAATTGTAAAAATTATATAACTAATAGAAAACTTAAATAGTATTTCTTCTTTTTTACGAGTTAATACTTGTGCAATAAATACAGAAAAACCAGGCATAAGCATTTGTACAGCAACTAGATTTCCTAAAACTCCATCTAATTTTAAATTATACGCCCATTTTAATGTAAATCCCATAATAAAAGTTGTTAAAACTAACATTATAGTAAATATTTTTAATTCTTTTTTTTCTAAAACCTCTAACATAATTACCTCCTTTGTTAATATTATTATATATAAGTTTTCTGAATATTAACACCATATATACTAATATTATTT
>CAMIZH010000105.1 GCA_946403255.1 uncultured Peptoniphilaceae bacterium
ATGTCTCAAAAAATATTGTCAGATTTGTCAATGTCTTAACTTAATGACATTGCATGATGTATGTGTGGCCTTTTAAATTTAATAGGAAGTATTCTCTGATACCTTAAATGGTTTAACAGAATTAATGTCGCTATATTGCAAAGAAATTGAATATTCTCGATTGTCAAAATCAGTTGCCTTAAGGTTAAGGAAAACTTATTTGAGCCTAGATGTAGAAGTAAAAATACAATAAGTAGGATAGAAATTATGAGAAGCTACAAAAATTGTAATTATTTGAAATAAGAAACTTATAAAAATATAAACAATGTATATCAACAATCGACATGTATGATAAACATATACAGTTAAAAATATACAAATCAACAATATTAATCTGGTCACTTTTTGGATGACTTAATAACAAAATTTATTTCTTGCTGTAAAGTAAATGCTTAACAGCAAAGCAAGAAAATAGAACACAGAGTGATAAAAAACCAGCTATCATAGTATATGTAAGCGATAACAATTATCCAATAGGAGGTCTATTATGACTTTAGTAAATAATGATTTTCATAAGATTTTGACAGAAAGACATTCAGTTCGTAGATTTGATAAATCAATAAAAATTGATCGTGAAGAAATGAAGGAAATGCTTGAAGAAACGATTACGGCACCTTCAGCATGTAACTTACAAGCTTGGAAATTTGTTGTTGTAGATACTGAAGAAGGAAGAGAAAAGCTTCACCAATATTTTATGAAATTTAATTTCCCACAAATTGATGACAGCTCTGCAGTTGTATTATTCTTTGGTAATACCTTAGCTTATAAGAAGTACAGTCAATTATGGCACAGTATGTATGAAGAAAAGAAAGTAACTAAGGAAGCTATGGAAGCTGCTTTGAATACGTTTATGCCTTTGTATGAAAAAGCCCCACAACAAATGTTAGTAGCTGATTCTATGGTTGATACTTCACTTGCTGCAATGCAATTTATGCTTATTGCACGTGAGCATGGATACGAAACTAATGCTATGGCTGGATACGATGCTGGAAAAGCAGCTGAAACAATGGGACTTGATCCAAAACAATATGTTCCAGTTATGGCAATTGCTATTGGTAAACATGATCCTAAGGCAGAAGCAGAAATTACTACTACCAGATATTCACTTGATGAATTAGTAGATTTTAAATAAATTTAACGAGGCAGTATCATGAAAGAATTTAAAGATAAAGTAGCCTTTATTACCGGTGCTGCACACGGCTTTGGTATGAAATTTGCAGAAGAAGCAGCTTCAAGAGGAATGAAGTTAGCTCTTCTTGATCAAGATAATAAAGCCTTAACCGAACTTTGTAATCAGCTTAAAAATGAGAATATTGAAGTTCTAGAACTCATTGCAGATGTAACTGAAGAACAAGAAGTATATGATGCTATAGAAAAGGTTATGTCTAAATATGGACAAATTGATCTGCTTATCAACGATGCTGGTGCAGCAACTGGTGGTCCAATTTGGGAAGTTCCAACTAGAGATTGGGAATGGATTCTCCATGCAGATTTAATGAGCCAAGTTTACACTTTGAGAAAAGTTTTACCTATTATGATGAAACAGGAAAATGGTGGAGACGTTTTGAATGTTGCTTCTGTGGCCGGTTTAATGTCAACGGCAGGTTCACCAATGTATGTTTCAACTAAGTTTGGTGTTGTGGGGATGACAGAAGCTGTCGCATATGACTTGCAAGCTTATAAGCAAAACAAAATTCATATGCATGTATTTGCTCCAGCATTTGTTCATACAAATCTTGATCACACAGAGGATTATAGACCTGAAAAATATAGTGATAAAAATGATCCATATTATCAAAGTGAGACTTTTAAGAAAGTCTTAGCTTTAAATACTAAGGAAATTACAACGGGAATGCCTTTAGATAATATGGGCAAAATAGTATTTAAAGGACTTGAAGATAATAAATTCTACATTCTTACTCACCCTGGATTGAATCCATTAATCACTGGTAGAGCAGAGGATGCCATAAATGGTAAAGCTCCAGATCTTAAAAAAGCAATGAGCTTTATGACCAAGGCACATTAATTTCATTATTATTTATTGAAAAAAATGAGGCATTATTATGAAAGAATTTAAAAATAAGGTTGCCTTTATTACTGGTTCGGCTCATGGTTTTGGTAAAGCCATTGCCCAAAAAGCTGCTAGTCGTGGCATGAAATTAGTTTTAGTTGATCAAGATGAAGAAGCATTAAATAAAGTTACTGACGAGTTAAGCAAAACAACTGAAGTATTAAAAATCGTTGCTGATGTAACTGAAGAAAATAATATTTATGATGCAGTTGATAAAGCAATGGATCAATTCGGTGAAATTGATTTACTGGTTAATGATGCTGGTGTTGCAGTTCCAGGCCCTATTTGGGAATTGCCGACTAGAGATTGGGAATGGATTCTCCATGCTGATTTAATGAGCCAAGTTTATGCATTAAGAAAAGTCATTCCAATCATGATGAAGCAAGAAAATGGTGGTGATATTCTTAATGTAGCTTCAGCAGCCGGTTTATTAACTGCCCCAGGGATGCCAGCTTATTACGCAACCAAGTTTGCCGTAGTAGGAATGAGTGAAGCGGTTGCCTATGACTTGCAAGCCTATAAGCAAGACAAGATTCATATTCATGTCTTTACTCCTGCATTCGTCCAAACTCATTTGATGCACTCAGAAGAATATAGACCAGCAAAATATACAGATAAAACAGATCCATATTATCAAAGTAAAGCATTCAAGATGGGCCAAGAAATGGCTGTTAAAGACTTAACTACAGGTTTACCAATGGATACAGTTCCAGATACAATCTTCAAGGGATTAGAAAATAATGATTTCTACATTCTTACTCATAAAGGTATTGCACCACTAGTAGTAAAGAGAGCTAAAGATGCAGTAGAAGGAAAAGCTCCAAATTTAGCAGAACTAATGAAATATCCAGACAAGACCCATACAGATACAACGTTAACTGAATTTTAATTAACCAAAATAAAAAGCTGCTCAGTATCTCTACCAATGTCATTAAGTTAAGACATTGACAATTAAGGGTGCTTTTTTAGAGATCGAA
>CAMIZH010000106.1 GCA_946403255.1 uncultured Peptoniphilaceae bacterium
ACATCTATTACACCTTTTGCATTTGCAATTCTGGCTATCTGATTTATATTATTTCCAATGTTGCGAATATTTTTTATTTCTTCATAAAATTGCTCTGACGGTTTCTCTTTCGGTTTATAACCTACAATAAGATGTCTAATATAATCAGAGGCATTCATACCAACTGCTTGTGACTTACACTTCATAATATATTCTTCTTCATCATTAAGCCATATTTGTTTTTTTATTCTACGACTTCGCATTTAACAACCTCCGGATCTTCTTCGTGTTCATTATCTCTTAATACTATTTGTCTTTCCAGTTCACTTATACGATTTACTTGTAAGCAACACATCAAGGTGGTCATTGCAAGACCTCCTATGATGAACCCTAAAACAAAAAATAATAATTCACTCATTACTATCACTTTCCTTTCTTCAATATACAGTTTTGTCTAGCAAGGGGATTGGGGATTTCCCCACAAGCGAATTTATACGGGAGTATAAATTCAGTGCTGGCTAGACATAAGTTTTATTCCCCAATAGAACACTTGCCACAATAAGGACAATAGTGTTTGCAATTTTCACATTGCATTTTCATAAAAGATTCTGCGTCTAATTCATCATCATCTTCCTCAAAATCTTCCTCTGGTTCTTCTTCAATTTCTTCAACTTCAAACTCGATTGGTATAGTTGTATCTATCTCAATAATTTCATTTTCTATTACAAATTTTGCTACAATCAATGCTGCTTCTTTTTGATTTCTTGCTTCAATTTCAAAATAATCTTCATTAACATTTGTAACTTTTACTTCATATTTTTTATCTTCTATTTCACTTAAAAGACCAACTTCAATTAGTAAATCTTCAATATCAAGTTCTAATTCCTCACACATTTTTACAAACGGAATTAAGTAAAAACTTGGTTTTAATCCATTTTCAAATCTTGATATTTCTGCGTGACTTATACCAATTTTTTCAGCAAGTTTTCTTGTTGAAATACCTTTCTCATTTCTTCTTGTTTTAATAATATTTGCTAATTTTAAATAATCAAATTTCATAATTTCACCTTTCTTTTTCATATCTTTTTTTATAATTTATTCCTACTTTGGCACACAAAAAGTCATTGAAATCCTTTCCAATTTTAGGTGGATCATCAATGACTTCATATTGTTTTGGAAGAACAGTTTTAAGTGCCATTGTTGCTATTCTTCCTGCACTATCATTATCAAAATGCAGATATATTTTTTTTATATTTTGATTCTGATTTAGATAATAATTTAATGCTAGTGGTATCTTACTTTCATCAATTTTTTTAGCTGGTTGATAAACACCTGCTAGTGAAAGTAGGTTATCGTTATACCACTCTTTATCTTCTAATTTATTAAGTGTTGCGTATGATAATAAATCAATAGCACTTTCAAATAAATGAACTGTATCACTCTTTTCTAGTGAATCTAATTTAAAAGAAAATGCTTTATGACTTCCATAGGCGTCTTTCATATATCTACTGTTATTTGTTGCTCTAACTCCTGCATATCTTGGTACTTTGTTTTTGTCATAGCCTACAAATACTACATTATGATTAGGTAAATCTTCATATATTAAACGATTATCTATACACTCACTTATAATATCTTTATCAATTCCACGACCAATTAAATAACTCATAACTTTATCTGTTGTAGTTGATTTCTTTGGCAAAATAAGTCTTATATTTTGAACTTTTTTAGGTTGCTGATATACAACAGGTGGTCTATCATTCGAGTATCCTAAAATAGTTTCTACTGCCTGAATAAAAGTATATTCTCTAACTTGAATTAAATATTCTAATGCAGTTTTTCCACCTATTCCTCTTGAAAACCAATACCACATACCATTACTTATTTTTAAACTATCGTGTGTTCTAGTCATATAAGTATCTCTACTAAAATGCACTAATTCATCTGGTTCATAGTTTTTTAAATAAGTATATAAGTCCATTTCTTTTGCTTTTCGTATTTCTTCTGGTTGATAATAAGCCATACTATTACCTACCTTTCTTTTGCTTTTTTCTTTGATTGCTTTGTTTTATATTCTTCTGCTAATTCTGCTACTATTTCATCAGTATTATCTTCTAATAATTGATTTATATTTAAGTCAGAATCCATCCAACCTTGATATAAAGTTTCCAATGAATTTTTTTCATTTTTTAATGCTTTAATTTCATCTAAATCATACCTTTGTGATTCTGGATAAAACAAACACATTAGTTCTTCTTTCATTGTAGTTTCATAAGATTTATCTATTATTTCCTTTGAAGTAAGTGTTTCTAATTCTTTCTTGTAAGAATCAAATTCACTTTCTAATTTAGAATATAATTCTTCTCTAATTTTTTCTTCCATAATGTCACTTTCCTTTCTATAAAATAAAAAAGAGCGAAGATAGTTTTTACTAAAATCGCTCTCTTTGGTTATTTTACCAATTCCATTTCTTTCATAAGATAGTAGAAATATTTTCCTCCTAAATAAAACATTTTCTTTTGTTCAATAAGCATTCTATCAATACAAGAAGTAAAGTATTTTACTAATAATTCTACTTCTTCTTTTGTTAATGAAACTGATTCGTTATTTTCTATTATTTCTTGAATTTTGCTATTTGTACCAGTTATTTCTTGGCATGTTCTGTTGAGTTCCATATACTCTTTTTCATTGTTTAGTTGTTGTGTCTGTTCATTAAGCACATACCAAAATAAATCATCAAATTTCTTCTCCATTTCCTTATCAAAGTCCATATATTCATCACCTTTCCTTTTGGATGTGAATATTTTAACACAATAGCCTTTTAGAATTAAATGTGCGATTTATCTCTCATATTCTTTTTTACATTCTTGACTATCATCACTTATATCATTACCATCATCAATGATTTCTTTATCTTTGTTATTAAGATTTAATTTTATATTTAATTCATCTAATCTCTTTGACTTTGTTTTCAATTCTTCCTCTTGTGGGAATGGCTTTTCAATTTCTTTTTTAGCACTTTCATAATTCTTTTTAGTATCTTCAAGATTATTTTCTATACTAGAAAGTCTTGTTTCTATACCATTTAAAACATTATCAATACG
>CAMIZH010000107.1 GCA_946403255.1 uncultured Peptoniphilaceae bacterium
TTTTTAATAACTATTTCCACTTCATTTACTCCTAATTTATAAGGAATATTTTTATAAGTTTCTGTATTTAATATTTGAATATCTGCATATTTTCCTACTTCTATAGAGCCATATTCATCTGAAATTCTTAAGGCTTTTGCTCCACCAAGAGTAGATGCCTTTATAGCTTGATTTAAAGTCATATTATGATTTCTACAAGCTAAAGCTATTGCCATTTGCATTGACTCCACCCAGTTACCTGGATTTAAATTTGTAGCTATTGCAACCTCTAAACCTTGTTCAATTATTTTTTTAGCATCAAAAGGTTTAGGATGTTTTACAGAAAAATCTGTGCCTGGAAGAAGTATTCCAATAACTCCTGCTTTTGATAATAATTTTATATCTTCATCAGTTACAAAATTTAAATGTCCAACATTTGCTGCTTGTAAATTTGCTGCAACTTTTGCCCCTCCAATTGCTGAGTAACATTCTGTATGCATAGTTGGAATCATCCCATAATCAATTCCAGCTTTTAAAATTTGTTCCGATTCTTCTGCTGTATAATATCCATCATCACACCAAACATCTGAAAAATCAGCTAAATTTTCTGCTTTAATAACTGGCATAACTTCATCTATCATAAATTTAATATATTTTTCTTTTCCCATATTAGTATCCCAATAATGAGCTCCTAAATATGTTGTTAATATTGTTTGACTTGCTCTTTCTTTTATTTTTTTTAAAAGTCTTAGCAGTCTTATTTCTGTTTCTTTATCTATTCCATATCCTGATTTTATTTCAACAGTTGTTGTTCCATCCTTTAACATTCTGTTTAGTTTTACAAGTGATGAAGATACAAGCTCCTCATCACTTGATTTTTTTGTAGAATATATTGATGCATCTAATCCTACTCTTTTTAATTCTTTTTTTATTTCATCTTTATTTTTAGTAAATGATTCTACATATTCATCTACTCTAGATTCTCCAAAAATTAAATGTGTATGAGAATCTACATATCCTGGCATCACAACTTTTGTACTACAATCGATTTCCTTATATTTATAATCTTCTACTGATTGTTTTATGTCTTTATATGATCCAAGTTTTATTATTTTTTCATCTTTAATAAGTACTGATGTATTATTTAATAATCCTATTAAATCTTCAGAATTTTCCTTAATCGTTAATAGCTCTTTACAATCTTTCAGAATTATATAACTCATTAAATCCCCTCTTCTATTTTATATGAATAAAGGCCACAATGTTCCTACTATTATCAACGGAATGTCATAGCATATAAACTGTGGTACACAAGTGTCCCAAATATGATCATGTTGTCCATCTGCGTTTAAACCTGCCGTTGGTCCTAGAGTTGTATCTGATGCTGGTGATCCTGCATCTCCTAATGCCGCTGCAACAGATATCATAAATACTATTGCTCCTGGAGAAAAACCAAGTTTTAATCCCAAAGGAACATATATTGCAGCAACTACTGGAACAGTTCCAAAAGAAGTTCCTATTCCCATAGTAATTATCAATCCCAACATTATCATAGTAAATGAACCTGCTATTTTCGATCCTCCTAAAGATCTAAATGCTGCATCTACTAATTCTTCAACAGCTCCAGATTGTATTATAACTGTTGCATATCCAGATGCTACTAACATTACAAAGGCAATAAATCCCATAAGACCTATTCCTCCTTCTAGCACATCTTGAATATCACTCCATTTTATTACTCTTGTTACAACTAAAAATGTCAATGCTGCTAAAGCACCAAGTGGTAAAGATTCAGTTTTAAGTTGAACTACAAGCGCAATTATTCCTGCTACTAATGTAAGCCAATGTTTTTTTTCTATAACAACTTCTTCGTCATCATTTAATTCAGTATCAAAACCTTCTATGTCTTCATAGTCTCTATTTTTAAAAAATATGATAAGTCCTATTACAAGCCCTATAAGCATAGCTACTCCAGCCATCCAATTAGTTTTCCAAATTAAAGACATATCTATATCAAGACCTGCTGCATTTACTGAATCCTTAATTACTCCATGAAATATAGCTCCATAAGCAATTGGTATAGTTATGTATGGAGCCTTAAGCCCAAATCCAAAACATATTGCTAACATTCTTCTATCCATTTTCATTTTATTCATTAAAGGAATTAAAGGTGGTATTAGAATAGGAATAAAAGCTATGTGTATTGGCACTATTGTACCTGAAGCCATAGAAACTAAAATTATTATAATACATAAAGTTAGCTTGTTTCCTTTTACTATTCTAGATATTTTTTTAGCCATAATTGTTGCAGCCCCTGTTTTATTTATTGTATAAGCAAGTGCTCCAAGTAAAATATAACTTAATGCAGTATTTGCATTTCCACCCATTCCTCCAACAAAAACTGTCATAGTTTCAGTTAAAGTTCCACCACTAGCAAGTCCTGCTGTTAATGCTGCTATTATTAAAGCTACAAGTACTGGTAGTTTAAACAAGCAAAGTGTTGATAAAACTATTACTGAAAGTACTATTGGATTTAAAAGTATCATTTCTTATCCTCCTAATCTTTTTATATAAAATTATATTAGGATGAATTATATTTACAAATATTAAAAATCGTTTGTTTTATTTATATTAGAAAGCGACTCAGGTTACCCTGAATCGCATAACCACAATTAAAATTTTAGCGGTACATTCCTTCTGGACCAAATGTAACTTGATCTGCTGGTTTCCACCATAGAGGAACTTTAATTGAATCTTGTGTATATTTCCCATTTCCATTAGCAACATCTTTAGCTGTTTGGTAACCCGCTTGAGCATGTCTTATAACTCCAATTCCAGAGTCAGTAGTTAATGTTACTGCAAGTCTTCTATCTGCTTCTTCTGTTCCATCTGCAATCATTGTAACTCCAGTATGAACTGCTTCTCCCATAGAGTAGTTAGCTTGAATTGCAATTAAGTCACATCCACCAGCACAATCAAGAAGTGCATTTAGATATGGCCAGTCTGAAATATAATCTCCACCATCTGGCA
>CAMIZH010000108.1 GCA_946403255.1 uncultured Peptoniphilaceae bacterium
TGAAATTAAAGATATAAAAAAAAGATTAGAACTTTTAAATGGAATAGCTCTTATGAGTGGTTCAGGTGCTACAGTATTTTCCTTTTTTAAAAATGATGATGATCTAGATAAAGCATATAATTATTTTATAAAACTTTATCCTAAAACTTATAAAACTTATACAGTAGGTGGATATTATGAATTTTAAAAACATTGGAATTATTGATGATTCAATAGGTGGTCTAGAAATATTAGAAAGATTAAAAAAAACTTATAATGAAAATTATATATATATTGCTGGATTAAAAGAATATCCATATTCTCTTAGAAAAATTATATTAAAAGAGATATGTGATGACTTATATAATAAAGCATTGTCTCAAAATATTAAAATGTTAATTGTTACAAATCCTTATATATCTCAGTTTATAGATTCTAATGATGTGGAAAAAATAGATGGAATAGAAATGGCTTGTAAAAGTTTAAGTGATAAAAATATTTTAATGTTAGGATCAGAAAAAGCTCTTGAAATTAAAATGTTAAATAAATATTTTAATAAAACTAATAGTAAAAAAGTAAATGCTCAAATATTGATGAATATGCCACATGATGGAGATAGAAATTCATTTATAGTTTCTAAATTAATTTCTGAATATATTGGAGACTATGAAGGGGATGTTTTTTTATTTGATTCAAATCTTTCTTTGTTTAAAGATGAATTTAAAAGATATAATGAAAATTTAAATATTTATACTTTAAATGATTTTATTTATTTAGAGTTTGTAGAAAAGTTTAAAGATGAATTAAAAACTTATTCTAAAAATAAAACTAGAATAAAATATTTAGTTACAGATCATAGAATAGCATTTTATTCATCAGCAGAAGAATTTTTTGATGAAAGATTTTCTACTGTTAGAAAGATAAAATAATTTAATAGATTAAAATAAACGGTTTCATAGTTTACACTAAAAGAAGTTTAAAACTAGTTAATGTACCACTTTACATTCTATGAAAACGTGTTATAATAAATAATTGTAAACTATAGTTTTTAGAGTAGGCTTTAGTGCGTAAAGTGTCAAAGAATGGGGTGTTGTCTTTGAACGAAGAGAAATCACGATACTACTGCCGCATCCGCTACAATCCTTCTTAATAGTCAGATTGTACGCTTAAGGAGTAATTAAATTGAATAAAAAATTTAGTACAAAAAAGGTTGTTATGTTAGCACTTTTCGTTGCGCTAGAGGTTATTGCTTCTAGATTTTTAGCAATTGAATTTATTGACAAGAAATTTAGTTTTACATTTATCGTAACAGCTACAATGGGCGCGTTATTTGGGCCTTGGTTTGCTGCATTAACTGGAGTAGTTTCTGATATAATCGGAAATTTACTATTTGGAAAGTTTGGATTTTTCCCAGGCTTTACATTAACAGCAGCAGTAACAGGTTTTATTTATGGATATTTTTTACATAAAGAAGATCTAAAAACAAAGGATATAATAATAGCTGCAGTTTTAGTAACATTAATTCCAAATGCTATTATGAATACACTTTGGGTATCAATAATGACAAAGAATCCGTTCATTGTAAAATTTATATCTAGAATACCATTACAAATTGTAAATCTTGGAATAAAACTTGTAGTTCTTCCAATTTTACTACCTAGAATAGTAAAACCTTGCAAACATGAGATGGAAAGACTAGGTATTGTAGTATAAGACAAAGCAGCGTAAAGCTGCTTTTTTATTTAGGGTGATAAAAATGTTTATAGATAGACTTGATGAATTTGAAGAGATATTAGAAGAATTAGTTGAAGAACTTCCACAAGGATTAGTTGAAAGTTTAGATGGAGGAATTATAATAGAAGAGGATGTAATTTATCATCCTGAATCTAAAAATGATGACTTATTATGTTTGGGAGCATATAAAAGAGATTTTATGGGTAGTTGTATTCTTATGTATTATGGTTCTTTTATGGAAATGTTTTGGGATAAACCAAGAGAAGAATTTAAAGATAAAATAAGAGAAACTCTACACCATGAATTTACTCATCATGTTGAATATTATTCTGGTGAAAAAGATTTAGAGATATTCGATAAAAATTTTATTAAAAAGTACAAGGAGGAAAGATGAATAAAATTTTAGGTTATTTAAATAAAGGCATTGGTAAAACAATAGATTATTTATTAAGATTTATAATTTTTGTTGTAGAAACACTTGTTACTTTATTTGCATCAGTAAGACAATTATTTGGATATATATTGTCAATGGGAGGATGCCTTCTAGTACTATTTATATTTAATCCAATTGTTTTATTTAAATTATTGTCAAATCCACTTTTAGTTATTTTAATTTTATTTTCTGTAATAATTCCAATAATTGGAAAAATTGCAGTTTCATATTTAAAATATACTCATTATATGGCAACAGAATATTTTTATGATAAAGCGGATAATTACTTATTAGGAAGAAAAGCTTCTTTTGAAAATATAAAAGATTATGGCGATAAATATAAAAAAGATTTAGAAGAAGAAAGAATTAAAAGAGAACAAGAAAGATTAAGACAAGAAGCAGAAAAAAGAAGACAACAAGAGGAAGAATGGAAAAGACGCTTTGAGCAAGGTGGAGGAACTTATTGGAACTTTGGAGATTTTTCAAACTTTGAAGAATTTTTTAGAAATGCTAGTCAAAATGGCGGAGCACAAAATGGACAAAGTTATGGTGGATATCAAAATGGACCTATGGGTTCATCCTTTGAATCTCAATATGAAGATGCTTGTAAGGTATTAGAAATATCTCCTAATGCAGATAAATATGAAATTAAACTTGCTTATAAAAAAATGGCAAAGACTTATCATCCAGATTTAAATAAAGAAGAAGGAGCAACGGAAAAATTCCAAGAAGTAAATAATGCTTATTCATTTTTATCAGATGATAATATCGAAAGATATAAAAGATTAAAAGGAAATTAAAAAAAAGAGCCTAAG
>CAMIZH010000109.1 GCA_946403255.1 uncultured Peptoniphilaceae bacterium
ATATTTGTATTTACAATTATTGCAAATGCTTTAGGGAATTTTGGTATAATTAGTGGTTTTACAATAAAAGATATTTCAGATAAATATGTAAATTTATTTACGCCTGCAAATTACACTTTTTTAATTTGGATGGTAATTTACATATTACTTTTACTTTTCACTTTGTATTCAGTTAATATTATAAAAAATGAAAATAATAAAAGTGAAGAAAAAATTTTTAATAGTATTAATATTTTTTATTTATTAAATTTGGTTTTAAATATAATGTGGGTAATATCGTGGACTTTTGATAAAATATATTTATCTTTATTTTTAATGCTTTTAATATTCTTTGTTTTATACAAAATAAATGAGAATATAGGAAAATTTAAATTAAATAGTAGACAAATAAAATTTATAAAATGGCCTTTTAGTTTGTATTTTGGTTGGATTACAGCAGCAACATTAGCAAATATAATGGCAGTATTTATTAAGTTAGGATTAAATGCATTTTCATCTTTTGGAAAGTTAGTAACTATAATAATAACTATTTTAGGTTTTGTTATATTTATTATGCTGTATTATAAAAATAGAGATTTAGTATTTCTAGCAGGAATATTATGGGCTTATATAGGAATACTTATAAATCAAATGGTAGTGCATTCATTTAATTATAAAATAGTAACTTTGGTGACATTTGTTATAGTGGCATTACTATCATATTTACTTGTAAAAGATTTTAAAAAATATTTTTATAAAATAAGATTAAAGTAAAATGATATAATTATTAATATAGATCTAGATAGGAAAGTGTAAAAGATTACTAAAGTTTTAACTGGGTATTCTTTATAAGTATAATCTTAATTCTAGGCAAGGAAAATATTTGAAGAGGAAGTGATTTATATTGTTTGATAAAAAAGATGATGATAACAAAAAGAAAAACAATAATAATAAGAACAATAAAAATTGGCCAATGTTAATTTACTACATTGTGGCAATAGTATTAATTTTCGCAGTTCCATTTTTTGTAAATCCTAGATTAAATAAAGTTCCAGATATAAAAACTACAGATTATGGTACATTTTTAAATTATGTAGATAAAGGTGTAGTAACTAAGGCGGATATTCTAGATAAAAAAATAGGATTTGAAGTTGAAGAAAATGGTAAAAAACAAAAATATGAAACAGCAACTTTAGAAGATCCAACTTTAGTTGAAAGACTTCATAATGAGGGAGTTGCTTTTGAAAAGATTTATCCAAAAGAAGTAAATCCATTTTTATCAGCATTAATTTCTATGGGCTTTACAATGCTTACATTAGTACTAGTATGGTACTTTTTATCAAAAGTTATGCTTAAGAAATTTGGCGGTGAAGGCGGAGTAGGACCTATGAGCTTTGGTAAATCAAATGCAAAGATTTATGTACAAAGCACTGATGGAATCACTTTTGAAAATGTAGCAGGACAAGATGAAGCTAAAGAGGCTTTAACTGAAATTGTAGATTTTCTTCACAATCCAAAAAAATATGCTGAGATTGGAGCAAAACTACCAAAAGGTGCACTTTTAGTAGGACCACCAGGAACTGGTAAAACACTTCTTGCACAAGCTGTTGCAGGAGAAGCTGATGTTCCATTTTTCTCAATGTCAGGTTCTGAATTTGTTGAGATGTTTGTAGGTCTTGGAGCAGCAAAAGTTAGAGATTTATTTAAACAAGCTCATGAAAAAGCGCCTTGTATAGTATTTATTGATGAGATAGATACTATTGGTAAGAAACGTGATGGTGCAGGTCTTTCAGGAAATGATGAAAGAGAACAAACTTTAAATCAATTACTTTCTGAGATGGATGGATTTGAGGGAAATGATGGAGTTGTTATTTTAGCAGCTACAAATAGACCTGAAAGTTTAGATCCAGCTCTTTTAAGACCAGGACGTTTTGATAGAAGAGTGCCAGTTGAATTACCTGATTTAGGTGGACGTGAAGCTATTTTAAAAGTACATGCTAAAAAAATTAAAAAAGATGAAAATATTGATTATAATGCAATAGCAAGAGCTACTGCAGGAGCAAGTGGAGCTGAACTTGCAAATATGATTAATGAAGCAGCACTTCGCGCAGTTCGTGAAGGTAGAGATAAAATGAATCAACATGATATAGAAGAAAGTGTTGAAGTTGTAATTGCAGGATATCAAAGAAAAAATGCAGTTATCTCACCACAAGAAAAAAGAGTTATTGCTTATCATGAAGTTGGACATGCTCTTGTAGCGGCAAAACAAACTCAATCAGCACCAGTTCATAAGATAACTATAATACCAAGAACTTCAGGAGCACTTGGATACACAATGCAAGTAGATGAAGAAGAAAAAGTATTAATGACTAAGGAAGAATTATTTAATAAAATTGTTACTTTAACAGGTGGAAGATCTGCAGAGGAATTAATTTTTGGAAATAAAACTTCAGGTGCATCAAATGATATTGAACAATCAACAAGACTTGCTAAAGCTATGATTACAAGATATGGAATGAGTGATGAATTTGGATTTGTGGCTATGGAAGCATTAAACAATCAATATCTTGGTGGAGATTCAACTTTAACAGTTTCTCCTCAAACTCAATATTTAATTGATCAAGAGGTTCAAAAAATTATTGAAAAAGCACATGAAAAAGCAATTGAAATATTAAAAGATAATATGGATTCTCTACATGAAATTTCTGATTATTTATTAAAAGAAGAAACAATAACTGGGGAGCAATTTATGAATATCTTAAATAAAAAAAATGAAAATGAAGTTATAGAAACTTCTGAGATTTAAATTTAAAATAAAAAAGATGCCTA
>CAMIZH010000110.1 GCA_946403255.1 uncultured Peptoniphilaceae bacterium
AATTAATTTAATAAAAATGTATTTTTTATGTAATAGATATTTAAAAGTTTTAAAAAGTTTCTATGATATAATTAATTTATTATATTATTTAAGGAGTTATTATGAATATTTATTTTACAAGGCATGGCGAAACAGAATGGAATAAAGCGGATAAAATTCAAGGTTGGTTAGATTCTCCTTTAACAGAAAATGGAATTGAAATGGGTAAAAAACTTCAAAAAGAAGCGGAGAATATTAAATTTGATAAAGTTTATTCATCAGATTTAAATAGAGCCTATGAAACTACAAAATTAATAATACCAGAGCAAGAAATTATAAAAACAGAATTACTTAGAGAAATAAATGTAGGTAATTGGAGTGGGCATCCTTTTAAAGATGCAGAAAAATTAAATCCAGAGGCTTATGATTTATACTTTAATCATCCAGAAAAATATATAAGAGAAGATGGAGAAAGTTTTTATGATTTAGTAAATAGAGTAGAGAAATTTTTTGAAGATTATATTTATAATTCAGATGATGAAAATATTTTAATAGTTAGTCACGGAATTACAATAATAGCAATATTTAATCTTATGGAAAATATATCAATAGATAAATTTTGGACAAATCGTGTTCGTAGAAATGGAGAATTTAACATAGCAAACTATAGTGATGGTAAATTTGAAATTATAAAAAAAGCAGATAAAAATTCTGTGTCTACAATAGGTTAAAATAATAGAATTTAAAGGCCTATGTTTTTACATAGGCTTTTATAAATGGAGTATATATGGAAAAAATAGCAAAATATATAAATAAAAATAAAAATTTAATTAAAAAAAGTTTTTCAGTTATTTTTGTAATAGCTTTTGTAATAATAAGTGCAATAGAGATTAGAAATATAAATTTTGAAGAATATCATAGTTTGTTTTTAAGTATGTCTTTTATAAATAAAATAAAAGTAATAGTTTTTGGTCTTATTGCTTTTTTATTTTCAACACAATATGATTTTTTGTTGGCAAAATATTTTAATATTAATTTAAAGAAAAAAGAAATTTTTAAAATATCTTTTATAACTCAATCTTTTAATAATTTTATTTCTTTTGGTGGCATAACAGGAACTAAATTAAGAAGTGATATGTTAATAAAAAAAGATGTTGAGCCAAAGACAGCTATAAAAATATCAACAGCAGTATTAATATCAGGATTATTAGGTTTGTTTTTCTTAATTTTTCCTGCACTATTATTACTTCAAGATGTTTCAAGAAAATATATTTATTTACTAGGTTTGCTTTCTTTATATATTCCTTTTTATTTTTTAGTTGGGAAATTAAATACTGGAAGATTTAAAAAATTTACAGAAGAAAATTCTCCTTATTCTTTTTTAGATAGAAATATAAAAATAAAATTATTAATAGCATCTATTATAGATTGGTTAGTTCTTTCAATTTATTTTAGCTTTGTAGTTGGTGTAGTAAGCCCAGAGATACCATTTTTAACAATCTTTTTAGTTTATATAGTCTCTGAGATGATAGGGCTTATATCTTTTATTCCAGGGGGGATAGGGAGCTTTGATCTTTCAGTATTTTTAATACTAAGTGATTTGGGATATGGAAATAATAATATACTTTTAAGTTTAATATTATTTAGAACTTCATTTTACTTAATACCTTGGATAATTGGAGTTATCCTATATATTAAAGAACAATTAGTAGAAAATGAAAAAAGAGCAATTCAATCTCAAGAGATAGTTTTAAATATACTTTCTACACTTATATTTTTAAGTGGGGCAATACTTGTTCTTTCAACGGCTACTCCAGCAATAGCACAGAGGGTTATTTTTGTTAGAAATATAGTTCCAAGACTTATATTTGAATTATCAAAGGGAATTACATTACTTGTTGGAATAATTTTAATAGTTATGTCTAGAGGTATTAAATTTAGGATTAAAAAAGTATATAAATTAAGTTTAATACTTTTAGTTCTTGGTTCAATAAGTTGTATAGTAAAGGGATTAGATTTTGAAGAGGCTACAATTCTTTTAGTCTTTGCATTTTTACTTTATGGAACTAAGGGACTTTTTACAAATGAACATATAAGTATAAAGCAAAAAGATATTTATAAACTTGGAAGTTATTTATTTATAATAATGATGGTTTATATAAGTGTTTATAATTTAACTCACAATGTAAATATATATACTTCAAAAGAAGCTTTTTCATTTTATTGGATAGAAAATAATCCTTTAAAGTTAATTGGTTTTTTAATATTTGTTGTTATATTACTTGCTTTGTTTTTATATTCAAGAAAAGAAAATATAGAATTTAAAGAAGTTAGTGATGAAGATATAAAAGAATATTGTAATTTTATAAAAGATTATGAGGGGAATTATTTTACTCATTTATATTTTATGAGAGATAAAAACTTATTTTTAAATAATAAAAAAACGGTAATGATGCAGTATAAACCCTATAAGGACAATATTGTTGTACTAGGAGATCCTGTTGGTATTAGAGAGGATTTTGAAGAGGCTATTGATGAGATAATTGAGTTTGCAAATAATTCAGATATGAAAGTTTGTTTTTATGAAGTTTTAGGTAAAAATTTAGAGTTATATGCAAATCAAGGTTTTTCTTTTATAAAAATAGGTGAGGATGCAACAGTAAATTTAAATGAATTTACCTACGATGGAAAGAAAAATAAAAATTTAAGAAAACAGCATAATAGAATTGATGGAATAAATTATACTTTTGAAATGATTTATCCACCATTTTCAAGTGAATTTAT
>CAMIZH010000111.1 GCA_946403255.1 uncultured Peptoniphilaceae bacterium
TCTTCGAATGAAAAACTTATACTTTCTTCAACATCTGGTACTTCAGTTAATTCAGTTTCATCTAGTTTTCTCTCTTGTGATTTTAATGAATGCATTTTCTTTTTTAAAACTTTCGCTCCATGCGGATCAGCTCTTGTGATTGTATTTTGTTGATATTCAACCTTTTGCATTATTCTTTGTAGTTTTTCTTGTTGTTTGTTAAATTCTCTTTTTTCAGATCTTGCTACTTGTGTTTGTTTTTCAATTTTTCTAAGTCTTTGTTCAACATAAGTGTCATAATCAATTTTTAATAATGTATGTCTACATTCAGTCTTCTTTTTTATTTGTTCTAAATGTAAAATCATATTTGCTGTATTTGCAAATAATGTTTCATCATGTGAAACATACATAATTGGCTTATTAGTATTATTAATAAATTTTTCTAACCATTCTAATGTTTCAATATCTAAATCATTAGTAGGCTCATCTAAAAATAAGATATCATATTCATTTAATAGTAATTTTAAAATACTAATTTTAACTTTTTCACCACCTGATAATGTTTTTATTTTTTGTTTTAAAATATCATCAGTTAAATTAATCAAGTCTAAGTATTTATATAGATTATTAATTTTATCATAATAATCACTTTCATCAATAAACAAAAATTCATATACACTTTTATCTAATTTATCAGTACTAATAGATTGTTCTAAATAACCAATTCTATTGCCTTTTAGATTAATATTTCCACTTATTTCAGCATATTCACAAATATCTAAAATTGATTTTAATAAAGTGGACTTCCCATTTCCTTCTTCACCAATAATAGCAAGTTTATCACCATTATTTAGTATTAAATTTAAATTTTTAATTAAATATCTATCACTAATAGATATAGTTAAATCTTTTATTTCTAACATATTATGCCTCCTTTTTTCGGCATAATCAAAGTTTATGCCATACTTATTTAGTTATTGTTCTCATTTTCTCACCTCTTAATTTTTATAATTTTTCTTAAAACAAATTTTTTTGATTTTTCGTTTTATATTTTTTCATAGAACGAATTTTCTGAATTTTTCGTTCTATAAATTAGTTTTTCTTTGGTAATTTACTATAATCATATTTATGTTCTGCAAATTCTAATTCGTCAAAGGCGTATTGAATATCCTCAATCGCTTTATCTATTGTATATAAACTATCTTTATTATCTTTCATTATTTGTAAGTGTTCTATTGTATAAAATAATTTTTGTCTTGCATCACTTACTTTTTTTCTTTTTTCAGTATCAAAGTCTAGTAATTCTATTTGAGAATCTTCATAGTTTTTAATCATTTCTTTTAAATCCTTACTGGATTTATTGGCATATTTATCTTTAGAAAAATAGAAAAGCATTTCATCATAACCTGCAACCTTTAATAGTTTTTGTAATGACATATCTAAAGTTTCAGCAATCTTACGTAGATCATCAATATCTACTTTTTTTATTTTCCCATTAATTAAATCGTTTAAAGTACTTCTACTAATACCAGTTAATTTAGCAAGTTCTCTTTGAGAAATACCTTTTTCTATTCTTGCTGATTCAATTAAATTCTTAAGTTCTTCTGAGTTCATTTAATCACTTCTTTCTTCCCTTTTCTTCCTTCATAATTTAATTTTAACACTTTTTTATCATTTTGTCTATATTTTCGGACAAAAAGTATTGACATCTTTTTCGGACAATGTTATATTTAAATTGTCCTTAATATCGGACATAATTATAGAAAGGAGGATTTGTATGAGATTATTTAAGAAAGAATCTACTAATGAATATGTAATACCTAAAGATTTATCAGTTAGTGCAATAGGTATGCTTAACTCTCTATTAGTTAGATCTAATGATGAACTAGAGAATATCGACCTCTACTCTCTTGGTAATGATAGTAGAAAAGATGTTGCTCTAGCATTTAGAGAATTAAGAAAGAAAAAATATATTATCTATAACGCACTAGATGATACGTATTATATTTATGTATCACCACAAAAATAATTATTAAAAAATTTAGAAAGGAGGATAAAAATGTCTGCAGAAGAAACATTAAAATTAATAGCTAAGCAATGGTGCACCCTAGAAGATATTATGAAACTTGGTCATCTTGGTAGGAATTCTGCACTAAAGGCTAAAAAGAAAATAAAAGAAAAATTAGAAAAACAAGGTTATCTTATTCCAAAGTCTGTTGTACCAACTAAAGAAGTTGTAGCATTCTTTGATATAGATATTCCTTATTTAGAATCTAGAGTTTCTAGTAAAGAATTTATTAAAAATATGTAAGAAAGGAGATACAAATTGAAACAAATAAACGAAGTAAATAAAAGCATAAAAAAAGATATCATCGTCGAAAACCTAATGATATCAAATGGAGTTTATCTACTTGTATCTCATCCTAAGGTTGGCAAGTCAATGTTCGCTCAACAACTTGCCTTCTCTCTTACTACTGGAGAAGATTTTTTAGGATTCAAAGTAAATCCCTCTCATGTCTTATATATTACCACAGAGGGCGATATAAATCAATTACAAGACCGATTTAAATTAATGAATTTGAAACCTAATGTAGATAAATTACACATTATAGACATAGATGATATTCCAGATTTTTATATCAGAGATATTGAAAGAGATATTCATGAATTAAC
>CAMIZH010000112.1 GCA_946403255.1 uncultured Peptoniphilaceae bacterium
TTCATCTTCTTCTTGTTCTACAATTAGATGAGCTATTCCTTCAAATACAACTACTTTATAGTCTACTCCATCTATTTCAACTATTGCAATTTTTTGAGCTCTTGGCATTTCAATTTCAGAAGTTTTTTTGTCCATATTTACTTTTGCATAAACAGGTCCCTTATGTCCACTTACATAAACTTCTACTTCTTTTTCACCTTCTAGCCCATCACATTGTGCACAGTAATAAGCATAAGATCTAGTTGCATTTCCACAGAATTCTCCACCCATCATATCCAATCTAAGTGGTTTTTCTTCATAGCTTGGTGCAATAAATCCAACTTGTTCTACATTATATTCATCTTTTAAAACATTCATTAGTTGCTTACCATAAGCTACTCTAAGCCTTGGATCTACTGGATATACTACAAATGCTGTTACATTTCCAGATGCATCTGATACTACAAAATCTAAGTTTACTTTTTTCATAAATCACAACTCCAATTTTTTCAAATATTTTTTCATTATCTTAATTGATTCATCAGGTCTTTCCATTCCTAAAAGTCCCATTGCTGATAATATATATTCTCCATCTACAAAATATTCCGGATTTTGTGGTGTCAAAAGAAATTCATCTTCTTTGTTTTTTTCAAGAGCTTGTAATATATCTTTTGGATTTTTAGAATGGGCTACTACTCCACCTGTTCCAATTATATTTTTTACATCTCTTAAATCTTTTCCACTTTGATAATATATATATCTATTATAGGAATATTCTTTTCTAAGTTTTCCACAATGACGTTTTATAGAAACTTCTGTTGCTACTTTTGCCATTGCTGAATCAAAAGAAAATTCTATTTCACTTCTAGGAATCATGCGAATATTTTCACTTCTGTCTTTACAAAATTTAAAAATATTTCCTTCATCTTTAAAATAATATCTAATTTTTTCTTCTCCAACTGCTTCATATAGGCTTAGTGCAGAGTATCTCATCCCAAGATCTCCTTCAACAGTTCTTTTTTCCAATGGTTCCTGAAGTCCTTCAAAGATTATATTTTGGTCTTTTACTGAACCTCTTCCCACTGAATGAATATCTGTTGTTGCGCCACCTATATCTATTATTATTAAGTCACCTATTCCAGGTTCATTATTTGTTCCTTTAGATAAGAGTTCTGCTCCTTTTAAAACTGCTGCTGGTGTCGGCATCAAAACTCCATCTATTTCACTTCTAATTTTATCTATACCCTTAGCGTCCACTATTTTATCCATAAAAATAGAACGAATTTTTTCTCTCGCTGGGTTTGCATTTAAAACATTTACCTTTGGCATTACATTTTCTGTAATATAATACTCTATATTTTTTTCCTGAAATATTTCTTCTATTTTTTCTTTTGATGATTCATTTCCTGCAACAATTATAGGTGTTTTTATTTTTCTATCTGCAAGTTTTTCAGCATTATAGATTATATTATTTATATTACCACCATTTGTTCCACCTGAGAGTAATATTATGTCACAATCTGAATCTTCAATTTCATCTAGATTTTCATCTGTTAACTCATAACTATAACTTCCTAAAATTCTTGCTCCTGCTCCTAAAGCTGACCTCTTTGCTGCTTCAACTGTTAGATTTTTTCCAAGTCCAATTGAAATCATCTTTAGCCCACCAGCTGCTGAAGAACAAGCAAGTATTCTTTTAAAGTTAGTATCTTCTAGTGACAATTTTATTTTTTCCATTGCCCTTTTATATCCTACCATAATTCCTTCATTTATTGTTGTGATCTCCTTAGATGTAGCCAGAATTTCACAATTTTTTAAATCCACGCAGGTTATTTTTGTATATGTACTACCAAAATCTACTAGCAAATATTTTTCCATTTTCTCACCTACTATATTTATAAAAAATAGGGACTCGATAAACGAATCCCTTAATTTTTATATTATTCGATTATTGTTTCTACTTCTTTTAGTATATCATCCGCTCTTTTTTCTACAACTGATAAAATTTCTGCCATCTCTTTTTTAAGATTTGCTACAAATTCTTCATCTTTTATTGAGCCTAGATTTATTTTAACATTATAAAATGCTCCTATTGTTGCAAGCTTACAGTTTAAAACTCCTACTCCAACATCTGTTATAGCATTTTTATTTCCTTTTTTAGCTAACACTTCTGCCATATCTAAAAGTTCAGCTGCAGTTTTTCCAACTGTAAATGGTACATTTGCTGCTTTTTTATATCCTTCTTGAATTTTTGCTGAACGTGCTACTTTTTCTTCATCTGTTTCTTTTGGCATTTTAAATGCTTCCATTACAGAGTTAAAAGAATTTGCATCTTTATCTATAAAATCTATAAATTCTTCTTCATATTTTTTACATTCATCAGCATATTTTGCCATTTCTTCATGAAGTTCTTCGTATTTTTTGCTTTTCACAGTTAAGTTTGCAACCATTCCAAGAAGTGCTGCTGCTTGCGCTGCTGCAAGTGCTGCTACTGAGCCACCGCCTGGTGCTGGTGAATCTGATGCTGTTTCAGCTACAAAATCTTTTACACTTAAATCTTTTAACATATTTCCTCCTTAGAAAAGTCCAGTCATTTTACCATTGTTATCAACATCCATATTATCTGCTGCTGGTACTTTTGGTAGTCCTGGCATTACCA
>CAMIZH010000113.1 GCA_946403255.1 uncultured Peptoniphilaceae bacterium
AAACTGGATGGATTCTTATTCTGAATATATTGCGCAACTTAAAAATTATTATGATATGAGACTTGATGGAGATCTTCCAGAATTACGTGCAAAATTCTTAGATTTACTTCACAAAGAATCTAAATTAAATGAAATTGTAATGTTAGTTGGTGAAGATGTACTTCCAGATGATCAAAGATTAGTACTTGAAATATGTCGTATAATAAAAGTTGCATTTTTACAACAAAATGCCTTTAACAAAATAGATACTTTTGTACCATTAGAAAAACAATTTGAAATGTTAAAAACTATAGATCTTTTATATGAATGTGGAAAAAGTGCAGTAGATAAATCAATACCAATTTCAAAAATAAAAAATGAAAAACTTTATGCTGAAATTATAAATATGAAATATGATATTGAAAATGATGAACTTTCAAAGTTTGTAGAACTTAACAACAAGATTAGAACTTATTATTTAGATCTTGAAGTTAAATACGCACAGTAGGTGATAAAATGAAAAAAGAATATTTATTATTAGATCAGATAGAAGGTTCACTAATCGAACTTTCAAATTTGCATCGTGTTTCATATGAAGAAGTAGTAAAAATTAAATCAAGAGATTCAGATAAAGAAATGGTTGGTCAAGTTGTAAAAATAGATGGAGATTCAGCAACTATTCAAGTATTTGGTGAAAACTTAGGAGTTTCAACAAACAACTCAAAAGTTATATTTGAAGCAAGACCTTTTGAAATTCCATTATCAAGTGAAATACAAGGACGTGTTTTTAATGGAATTGGAAAACCAATTGATAAAGGTGGAGATATATACTCCGACAGTTTTTATAATGTAAATGGTAGACCAATAAATCCAGTTGCAAGGGAGTATCCTAGAAACTTTATACAAACAGGAATATCTTCAATAGATTGTCTTATGACACTTATTCGTGGACAAAAACTTCCAATATTTTCAGGTTCAGGACTTCCACACAATGAACTTGCAGCACAAATAGTAAGACAAGCAAAAATATCTGCAAATGAAGATGATGATAATTTTGCAATTGTATTTGCTGCAATTGGTGTAAAACATGATGATGCAGATTATTTTAGAGAAGCTTTTAAAAATGCAGGAGTTACAGATAAAGTTGTAATGTATATAAATTATGCAGACGATCCAATTATGGAAAGACTTATTGTACCAAAATGTGCACTAACAGCAGCGGAATATTTAGCTTATGAAGAACATAAACATGTTTTAGTTATAATGACAGATATAACATCTTATGGAGAAGCACTTCGTGAAGTATCTTCATCAAGAGAAGAAGTTCCATCAAGAAAGGGATACCCAGGACATTTATATTCTGACCTTGCAATGCTTTATGAAAGAGCAGGAATGATAAAAGAAATAGATGGTTCAGTAACACTTATTCCAATACTAACTATGCCAAATGATGATATAACTCATCCAATACCAGACTTGACAGGGTATATAACAGAAGGACAAATTGTACTTTCAAGAGATTTAAATCAATCTGCAATATATCCACCAATAAATGTATTGCCATCACTTTCAAGACTTATGAAAGATGGAATTGGAGAAGGATTCACAAGAGAAGACCACGCAGATTTATCAGCACAATTATTTGCATCATATTCAAGAACACAAGAAGTAAGAGCATTGGCACAAATTATTGGTGCAGAAGATTTATCAGAAAATGATAAAAAAATCTTACAATTTGGAGAAGCCTTTGAAAAAAGATTTTTAACACAAAAATTTGATGAAAATAGAAATATAGATGAAACATTAGATCTTGGTTGGGAACTTTTAAGAATATTACCAGAAGACAGCTTAGATAGAATAGATCCTAAATTAAAGGAGAAATATTTAAAAAAAGGCTGTGATAAATAATGGCTAACAAAATTGTACCTACAAAAGCAAATCTTATGGCAACAAAATCAGCCCTTGAATTTGCAAAAAAGGGATATGATTTATTAGATAAAAAAAGAACAGTGTTAATAAAAGAAATGATGGATTTAAATAAAAGAGCAGTTGTTTTACAAGAGGTAATAGAAAAAACCTTTGAAGAATCCTATACAGCACTTGAAGATGCAACTATAACTATGGGTTCAGAAGTACTTTATGAAATAGCAAATTCAACACCACTTGAAAATGAATATGAAATAATATCAAGATCAGTAATGGGTGTTGAAATTCCAGAAATAAAATACAAAAAAGAAAATATTAAAGCAGAATTTTCTATTCATAAAACAACAACAGCCTTTGATGAAGCATCAGTAGATATGCATAATATAACATATTTAATATATGAACTTGCACAAGTAGAAACATCAGTATTTAGATTGGCGCAGGAAATAAAGAAAACTCAAAAAAGAGCAAATGCATTAAATAAAATACAAATACCAAAATACACAGAAATCGTAACAGAAATAGAAAATATACTTGCAGAAAAAGAAAGAGAAGATTTCTTTAGATTGAAAAAAGTAAAAGATAGAAAAGAAAAAATTGCAAAAGAAGAAATGGAATTGAATAAAAATATATGAAAAGTAGATCGTCTTTATGGCGGTCTTTTTT
>CAMIZH010000114.1 GCA_946403255.1 uncultured Peptoniphilaceae bacterium
CAGTAATATTTGATATGGATGGTGTAATATTTGATACAGAAAGAGTGTATTTAGAAATTTGGAAAAGTGTTTTTGAGAAATATGGTTATAAAATGACTAAAGAATTATATATTACCGTAATGGGAACAGGAAGAAAAAATGTAATAAAAACATTTTTAGAAAATTTCGGAGATGATCTTCCAATTGAAAAGATGTATGAAGAAAAGGATAATCAATTATTTTATATAATAGAAAATCAGGGGATTCCTTTAAAGAAGGGTGTAAAAGAATTATTTTCAATGCTTAAAGAAAAAAATTATAAAATAGCTTTAGCCACATCTGCTAAAAGGGATAGAGTGGAAAAGCAAATTAAAGATAAATGGCTTAAAGAAAGCTTTGATGCAATAGTATGTGGTGATGATGTAGAAAAAGGAAAGCCAAGCCCAGATATATTTTTAAAAGCAGCAAAGGAAATTGATGTTGAAGCTAAAGATTGCTTTGTTGTGGAAGATTCACCAGCAGGAATAAAGGCAGCTTTTTCTGGAGGAATGAAAGGAATTCATGTGGAGGATTTAAAGGTAGCTGATGAGGATATATTAAAATATTGTCAAAAGAGCTTTAAAGATTTGCAAGAAGTGAAAAAATACTTAAGTTATAAATAACTTTATAGAAAAACAAATATTCGCAGTTTAACTCATTGTGTAACAAGATTACGTTTTAAGTTAAAGGATGAAAGCAAAGCTAATACAGATGTATTAAAGAACATGGATGGTGTTGTTACAGTTGTTAAAAGTGGTGGTCAATATCAAGTAGTTATTGGAAATCATGTTCCTGACGTTTATGCAGATGTGGTAAAGGTTGCTGGACTAGCAACAGATGCTTCTGGAGATGAAGAAGAAAATATGAAACCTTTTGATAAATTTATAGATATAATCTCAGGAGTGTTCCAACCAATACTTGGAGTATTATGTGCAACAGGTATGATTAAAGGGTTAAATGTCATATTAATTGCTCTAGGTTTATTAACAGCTACTGATTCAACATATACAATTTTAAATGCAATAGGAGATTGTTTATTTAACTTTTTCCCAATATTCTTAGGATTTACAGCAGCGAAGAAATTTAAATTAAATCAATTTACAGGTATGGCAATAGGTGCAGCAATGGTTTATCCAGCTATAACAAGTTTAGCTGGAACAACAGTTAGCTTCTTAGGAATTCCAGTGGTAATGCCAGCTAGTAGTTACCAATCAACAGTTATTCCAATAATATTAGCAATATTTATTGCTTCAAAAGTAGAAAAGGTATTTAAGAAGGTAATTCCAGATGTAGTTAAAACTTTCCTAGTTCCTTTCTTTACATTATTAATAGTAGTTCCTGTAACATTTATGGCAATTGGTCCAGTAGCAACTTGGGCTTCTAATTTATTAGGTGATATATCTCTAGCAGTTTATAACTTTAGTCCAGTAATAGCAGGTTTATTCATAGGTGGTTTCTGGCAAGTATTTGTTATGTTTGGTTTACATTGGGGATTAGTACCATTAGCAATGAATAATTTAGCAGTTTTAGGATATGATCCATTATTAGCAACTTCAGTGGCAGTATGTTTCGCTCAAACAGGTGTTGTTATGGCAATACTTGCAAAAACTAAAAACCAAAAATTAAAATCATTATGTATTCCAGCAACTATTTCAAGATTATTTGGTGTTACTGAACCAGCAATTTATGGTGTTACGTTACCAAGAAAGAAACCGTTTACATTAAGCTGTATTGCAGGAGCAGTAACTGGTGGTATAGTAGGATTCTTTGGATGTAAAGGTTATACAATGGGAGGTATGGGTGTATTTGCTCTTCCATCTTATATAAATCCTGAAGGCATGGATAAAGGATTCTATGGAATGGCTTTAGCAATGATTGTAGGATTAGTATTAGGATTTATATTTATGTTCTTTACAAAATTGAATTCAGAAGATATGGAAGATGGAAAAGTAAATAAGAGCGAAGATAATCAAAAGGTATTAGTTAATGAAGAAGTATTAGCTAGTCCATTAAAAGGTGAAGTTACTAATTTAAGCCAAGTAGCAGATGCAGCTTTTGCTTCAGGTGCCTTAGGAAAAGGTATTGCTATCAAGCCAGTTGAGGGTAGAGTAATAGCTCCTGCAGATGGAACAGTTACAACATTCTTCCCAACAGGACATGCACTTGGTATTACTACAGATAAAGGTGCTGAAATATTAATTCATGTAGGTATGGATACAGTTCAATTAGAAGGAAAACACTTTACTCCAAAAGTGGTTCAAGGAGCTAAAGTTAAGAAAGGTGAAGTATTATTAGAGTTTGATAAAAAGGCTATTGAGGCAGCTGGATATTCAACAATAACTCCAGTAATAGTAACAAATACAGCAGATTATTTAGATGTAGTAGAAACAGATAAAAAACAAGTTAATTACAATGAAAATTTATTAACAGTAATAGCATAGAGGAAAGTCCTAAAGGACTTTCCTTAAGAAGTATAAATTAAAGGAGGAATATTATTATGACAATTAAATTTCCAGATAACTTTTTATGGGGTGGGGCCACAGCAGCTAACC